>MNUR01000138.1 GCA_001871115.1 Elusimicrobia bacterium CG1_02_56_21
CGGAGGTGTAAGTTGAGCGGCGCAAAGGCGCAGGCCAAAAGCGGCAATTGCAGCCGAAATTGCTTATGTCGGACAGGCTCCTAGTGCGACAAAATCGTTAAAGACCTCTGCCGGTGTCCGAAAGCCCAAACACTTTCTGGGCCGATTATTAAGTCACAGCTCAATCTCTGCAATCCGCTCCTCTGATATCTTAGCGAAATCAGTTTTCTTTGGCAAAAACCGCCTTATCAGGCCGTTTGTATTTTCTACCGTCCCCTTCTCCCAACTATGATACGTTCGAAAAAATATGACCGCGTTCCAATTGCCTTATTCAGCGTCATGTGCTCAATATTTTCCGAACCGTTGTCGTATGTTATGCTCCGCCTTAACCGTTGAGGGTATCCCTTAAGAATACTCTCAATGGCCGTCCTTGATTGAACCGCTGTCTTGTTTCCCAGTTTCTTATCCTTGCCAGCCGCGAGGTTCTTTCCGCGCATACCTGAAGCGCGCTCTTGCTTGCATTGGATACCATAAGGTCAGATTCCCAGTCCCCTGGATCCTCACGGTTCTCGACCTCTTTCGGCCTGTCTTTTATGGAAACTCTGTCGGGAATCTTTAATCCTTTGCCTCGGCTGCCGTAATGCTCCGGGTAGCGCTCTTTATGCGCACGGGGTAGATAACCTACCAGGTGCGGGGCCGAGGAATATATTCACTGATAAATCGTCTCGTGACTGATTACGGCTTTGCCCCCCGTTCTCTTTTTTAAGCCTGCCCGCGATAATCTCAGGCGACCATCCCTCCATTACCTGCCGCTCAATATCATGCTGCAACGCGTATGTCTTCAGCCGTTTACACTTGTGTTCTTCGGTCTCGCGCCTTTTCGCCCGCTCCTGGGCTTTATGCGGAAGATAAGTGCGTGGGAATTGTTCCGCTTCAGCTCCCGGGAAAGGGTGCCCATGCTCCTGCCAATTTTCTCGGCTATTTCCCTTAATTTCCAGCCTCTGCTCCGCAACACAGCCAGCTTATCCCGCTCCTCGTTCGTTAGATGCGTGTATATCATACCTGCCTATATTCTACAGCAGGTCTAGTTATTTTGCTGCACTAGCGATTTGAACTCGTCCAGCTCCGGTTTTGGGCTCTCCCGCGGGCGGGCCGGCTATTGCGTCCTGCCTCTGCGGGGGCGCGGCCCCGGCGCAGCGAAGGGGCAGGCTTCACCTGCCGCAGAGGCCGCCGCGGAGGCAGGGCAGCACTTTCGGGTCCGACCTCAAAAATGTAGAATAATTTTAAACAGATGATTCTCCGGAACCAGGCAGCTTTACAAACCGTATAGAAAGGACAATTCTTAAGGATGAAACCAATAACCGCCGCGGCAGCAGTTCTTGCGCTTTTCTCGGCTGTTTTACCCATAACCGCCTACGCCCAGGAGGAGCGCGGAGAAGAAAGGGTAACGCTCACCACGGAAGACGGGTGGGACCTGGCAGCGCGCTATCTTAAAGCAAGCGAGGGTGCTCCGACCGTTGTGCTCCTCCATACCCAAAAAAGCGATATGACGGAATGGACGGCCTGGTTCAAGCCTATGAAACGCTACGGCTTCGGCTACCTGGCCATGGACCTCCGCGGGCACGGGAACAGTTTCATCCGTCCGGACGGCTCCACCACCACCTGGCGGACCTTTAGTACTGACGGGCAGGACAATGAATACAACAGGATGCTGCGCGACGTGGAAGCTGCGCTGGCATTCCTCTCCACCAATTCGGTTACGGGAGAATCTACGGTACTGGCCGGGTCCGTACTGGGCGCTAACCTCGCTATAAAAGCGGCCGCCATCCACCCTGAAGTCGGGATGGTTATAGCCATATCCCCCGTTCTCAACGTTAACTCGGTCTTGTCGGTCAACCCGCTTCGCGCTTACGGAAACAGGCCTCTGCTCATGATCGGCGGCGCCGACCGGGCCCGGCAATACACTGAATTCCAGATCCTCAACAGCACGGCTAAAATAGCCTGCGGCAAGGAAAACGCGGCGGTGATCATAGAAGCCAGGGGGTTCGGCCCGAAACTGGTGAACAGGTACAATATACGCAGGGTCCTGGACTGGATAAAGAACCCGCGCCTTCCCGAAATAGTCGATTTTTCCACCGCCGCCATTTCAGGTTACGAACCGCAGGCCGCCGGGGAAAACAGTTTCAGTGACGAAGAGCCGGGCACGCTGCCAGCCGATGAATATGAATAAACCGGAAAACAAAGCCGCTTTCACCCGCTATTCCAGACTTCCTACGGAACAGAGCAACCCCCGCACCCGCGACCTGGACCGGATACCGCTGCGCCGCGTGCTCGAAAAGCTCAACCTCGAAGATGCCCTGATCCCGAAAGCAGTCGCAAAAGCCATCCCCCGCATTGAGAAAGCCGCGCGGGCCGTAGCCAGGTCCTACCTTTCCGGGGGCCGGATATTTTTCATAGGGGCAGGGACCAGCGGCAGGCTGGGAGTCCTTGAAGCCGCCGAGATCCCCCCCACCTACGGAGTAGCGCCCGGGGTTTTTACCGCCCTGATGGCCGGAGGGCAGGACGCCGTCTTTCTTTCGAAAGAAGGCGCGGAAGATATTTTCGGGGACGGCAGGAGAGAAATTTCAAAACTGGCCCGCCGCGGCGACACAGTAATAGGCATAGCCGCCAGCGGCATAACGCCTTATGTGCAGGGCGGCCTCTCCGCCGGGAACAAAGCGGGGGCCGTTACCGTACTGGTCACCTGCAACCCGCGCGAGAAAGCGAAAGAGGCGACGATCCGGGTAACGCTGGACGTGGGCCCCGAACCGGTGTCGGGCTCAACCCGGATGAAATCGGGCACGGCAACAAAGCTGGCCCTCAACATGCTCTCTACGGCTTCCATGATCATTTCCGGCAAGATCTACCGCAACTGGATGGTGGATGTTAAAACAACTTCCAGAAAACTGGTGCTGCGCGCCGAGCGCATCACCGCCACCGTGGGAGGCGTCGGCCAGGAAGAAGCCCGCCGTCTCCTGGACATTACCGGCAACGACGTAAAAACCGCCATAGTAATGGCGCGCCTGGGAGTTTCCAAAGAGATAGCGGCCGCACGGATAAAGAAAGCGCGCGGCTTCCTTAAAAATATTTTAGGTTAAAAGTCTTTTATTTCCCGCGGGCCTGGCGCACCGTCCGCAAAGATCCGCTCACCGGGCCGGCGCCGCCTCTATACGATTACAGGCTTCTAAAACAAAAGACCCCGGGACCGGTCCCGGGCTTCTGACACCCGTCTCCCTCAGCGCAAAAATTCCGGGGAGCTGTAAAAAATGGTCAGGCGCCTATAGTCATCCCCGCTCACATCCCCCTTCCAATTCCCCCGGATCATAGCGAGACCGGTAATAAGACAGAAAATAAAAGCAACTACCAAAGGGATCACCACGGTTTTTATTCTAATCCTGGTCCGCAGGATCCTCATTTCAAGCGCGCCGGGAGCGGGGCAGATATCCAGGCAGAGAGCGCACGAGGTACATTCGTCAGAAAGGACCAGGGGATTTTTATCCACCTCTATGCGCTGAGGACAGACGGCCGCGCAAAGACCGCAGTTTACACAGGTTTCGGCACTGCGCTTTATCTTAACCGGGCTCGCCAGGGAAAAAAGACCGAGCAGCGCGCCGTAAGGGCACAGATAACGGCACCAGAAATAAGGAACGTAAAAGCTCAGGACGACCAGGGAAGCGGTTATAAAGGCGGCCAGCGGGGTTATAGCGGCAAAGAAATAATACATCCTCACATCCGACACTTTGTTAAAGTCCCCGTCGAGGAAAGTTCTGAGGGCAACCGCATCCATAGCGAAAATAATTACATAGACGAAAAAGAACAGGATGAGGTATTTTACGGCGCCGAGAGTATAATCCAGCCAGGGAGGAGGCGGCTTGAAAGAAGGCGTAAGATATTTACGCGCCTTGTAGATAAGTTCTGAAACGAAACCGAGAGGGCAAAGCCAGCCGCAAAAAGATTTTCCTATTAAAAAAGACATCAGGAGCACAGCCAGCATTATGAATAAGCCGGCGGGATGCGCGGAATGAATGTCTCCGGTGACAGCAAACAGGCGCAGGCTCATCAGGGAGCTTATAGGCAAAAAGCCGTCGACTCCGGGCGGGCGGCGTGAAAGTTCCCCGCCAGCCAGGATAGAAGAAACGAACTGGTGGAAAGCAATTCCTATCGCTATCGTCAGCGCAAAAAATACCGCCTGCAGGGCAAACCGCCATCTCTGGGCGGCCTTCTCCCTAAGCGGCAGAACCGGGCCGGAGAGTCTTGCTAAAAAATTTTTAAGGTAAGCGTAATGCATCGGATAATATTTTACTAAACGCGGGGCCTCCGGGGGCCTGCTGTAATACACAGCGGCCGCCGCACAGCTTTGGTCAGATAAGGTAAAATATCCCCGGATGACGCTGAATGAATTGATGACCGCGGTGTTCCTCCTCAACCTGCCTTTTGGCCATATGAGGAGCAAAGCCGCGCCCTTTTCCGCCAGGTGGATGCTGGCAATACACATCCCGGTACCTTTTGTTTTCCTGTTGAGGAAATTTTCCGGTTTTACCTGGAAAGTTATACCGCTGCTGATCCTGGCCGATATCGCCGGCCAGTTCATAGGCGGGAAAATAAAAAAATTAAGAATTCGCTAGGACACCGCTGCGATACCCCGGGGCCTGGCGGCCCCGGGTTCACTGATCCTCAGCCTATTACTTCTTCGGGCTTGAACCAGATCTTCACTTCCCTTTCAGCTTCCTCGGTATTTCCCGAAGCGTGAACTACATTTTCGAAATTACCCTGCGCGATCCTGCCGAAAGAGCCGCGTATGGTTCCGGGGGCGGCCTGCTCCGGATTGGTGGCTCCCACTACCGCGCGGACGCCCTTTACGGCATCCTCGCCCTTATACACCATGGCCAGGACCCTGCGGCCCGAAACCCCGTGGAAGTCGCCTTTAATGAACTGGATCAGGTTCGGGAAGAAAGGCATGTCTTTGAGCAGCGCGTAATGTTCGCGCGCCAGTTCTTCCGTTACGGTGACGATCTTTGCCGCCACCATATCGAAGCCTGCGTTATCTAGCCTGTCTATCACTATGCCTGACAGGCGGCGCTTCATGCCGTCGGGTTTTACCAGGATGAGAGTTTTTTCAATAGCCATTGATGCAGCCTCCAGAGTGAATATTTATACAGTATTCTACTATTTTTTAAAGCGCGTAATATTCCGCGCGCCGCCCGGCATAAAAAAATAGCCGTATAAACCTTGCCTGCCTTAATGTTGTAAAATCAGTTATGCGCTATTTCTATGCCTTAAGCATCGTAAGCCTTCTCGCCGCAAACGCAGCCGCACAGGAAACCCTTACCTTAAAGGAAGCCGAAAAAGCCATGCTCGCCGCCAATCCCCAGGCTGCCTCGGCCGCGCTTGATCTGGAGACCGCCAGAAACCGCCTGTCTGCCGCCAGGGGCGGCCTCTACCCCAGCCTCTCGGCCAGCGCTTCATACTCCCGGGCGGGCGCCCAGGGCGGAGACCCTTATAATTCATACTCCTACGGCCTTAGCGGAAGCCAGCCTCTTTTCTCTCCCTCAGTGCCGGCCTCCGTCCGTTCCGCAGCCGCCTCCCAAAGGGCCTCACAGGCCGCCTACGACAGGGTGGCCTCCCGCCTCAACTACGAACTCAAAACCGCTTTTGCCGACATACTCAATGCAAGGGAAACAATAAAACTGTCCAGTGAAACCCTGAAGCGCCGCTCCGAGAACCTTGAGCTGATACGTTTAAAATACCAGGCCGGCAGAGAGAACAAGGCCGCGCTCCTGGAAACCGAAGCTGTGCTGAAAACCTCCCGCTGGCAGCATGCGCGCTACCAGAAAAACCTGCGCCTCCTGGAACGCGAACTGAACCGCCTCCTGGGAAGGCCGGCCCAGTCTCCGGCACCCGCCCTGTCGCTGCCCCTGCCTCCCGAACCGCCGGAGGAGCTGTCAGCCTTCGAACCCCGTCTTGGAAACCACTATTCTCTCCGCTCCGCCCGCGCAGCCAGGGATATCTCCGCGGCCTCGGTGGACGCGGCCAGGAGCGCCGTTCTCCCCGACGCTTCCGCCAACGGCAGCTACAGGTGGAACGGCTCAGACTGGCCGACTGCCCCCAACAGCTGGGCCCTCGGAGCCAGCCTCAGCCTGCCCCTTTTCTCCGGCGGGCGTCTTTCCTCAAATTTAGCGGCCGCCAGGACCGCGCTCCGCTCTTCAGAGGCCGACCTTAAGAACGCCTCGGACGAGGTTTACCTGAACTTCGAGGACGCCTTTCTTTCCTGGCGCGAAGCCGGTGCGTACATGGACGTGGCAAAGAGTTCTCTTGACGCGGCCGAAGCCCGCGCCTGGCTGGTGCGCAAGCAGTATCTGGCCGGACAGACCTCTTACTTCGAATGGCGCAACGTCGAAGAACAACTTATAACCGAACAGAACCAGTATCTTGCGGCGGGCCGGGCCCTGATCGTAAGCCACGCCGCCTTTACGCAGGCCCTCGGAGAATAACCATGAAAAAACCTTTCTATAAGACCAAAAAATTTATCTTCACCTTCGCCGCGACAGCCCTCCTGGGCGGAGGCTGGCTCTGGAAAAATCATTCCGCCTCCCGAAGCGAAGCCCGGCGGATCTCGGAGCTTTCCCCCGTGAAGCCGGAACGGGGCCTGCTGGTAATGAAAACGCAGGCCACCGGCAATATTGAGCCCGAAAACCGCGTGCTGGTAACGCCGTCGGTAAGCGGCCGGGCCGAGCAGGTTCTTTTTAAAGAAGGCGAGATATTGGAAAAGGGCCAGATAATGGCCTGGGTCAGCTCTAGCGAGCGCACCGCGCTCATGGATTCCCTCAAGATGCAGGAGTCGACAAAGGCGGAGAGAAAAATGGTGGAAGAAGCCTACAACCTTACTCCCGTAGTCGCGCCTATCTCCGGATTGGTGGTAAAGCGCTCGGTGGAGCCGGGACAGTCGGTCAGCGCGGCCAAAGAGCTGGCCGTGATCTCGGACCGCCTTATTGTTAAAACTTTTGTGGACGAGACGGATATCGGCGCCGTAAAGACGGGACAGGGCGCGGATTTCTACCTGGACGCTTTCCCGAAAGATAAATACCGGGGCAAGGTTCTGGCTATCTCCCACGAGTCCACCCGGAAAGACGGGGTGATAGTTTATGAAGTTAAGATACTCCCTTCCCGCAGCATCCCCGTAATGCGCTCGGGCATGACCGCCGACGTGCTGGTGGTCACGGGCAGCAAAAATAACGTTATGACGATCCCGAAGAAATCCGTAAAATACCGGGACGGGGACGCCCTGGTGTCGGTCAAAGATTCCCCGGCCGGCAAACTGACCGAGAAAAAAATTACCGTCGGCTCTACTAACGAGAACAGCATAGAGGTTTTATCCGGCCTGGCCGACACCGACACCGTTTACTATTCCACCGGCATAGCCAAGGAGCGCTCGGGCTTCAACGTCTCACACTAATGCCCCCCCTTATAGACATAAGAAAGGTCTCAAAGACCTACACCACGGGCTCCTTCCGGGTCGAGGCCCTGAAAGAGGTCTCCCTGCAGATAAACGCCGGGGAGCTTGTCTCTCTGGTAGGGCCCTCCGGCTCCGGCAAATCCACCCTGCTCCATATAATGGGCTTCCTGGACAGAATAGACAGCGGAGAATATTACTTCGCCGGCCATCCTACCGCCAGGCTTGGCGAGGGCCGCCTCGCCGCTATCCGCAGCCGGATGGTGGGTTTTATCTTCCAGTCCTTCCATCTCTTAAAGCGGACCACGGCAAAAGACAATGTACTACTGCCTATGGTCTACACGGGCCTCGGAACAAACTCAAAAAAAGCGCTGGAATGCCTCAACCTGGTGGGCCTCTCGGACCGCGTCAAGCACAAATCAAACGAGCTGTCGGGCGGACAATGCCAGCGCGTGGCTATAGCCAGGGCCCTGGTTAACGACCCGCTGGTGGTAATGGCCGACGAGCCGACCGGGAACCTGGACGCGGTAAGCCGGCAGGAAGTAATGCAGGTGATAAAAGACCTGAACGCCAGGGGCCTGACCGTAGTTATAGTAACCCACGACGAAGAAGTCTGCGATATGACCGACCGGGTGATCAGGCTGAAAGACGGAGAGATAGTTTCGGACGAGAGCCGGAAGCGGGCCGGGCAGGCTCCGGAGGCCGCGAAGACCGATCTGCCGCCGGCGAGGCTTCAATTTTCCCCTTCCGAATTCCTAGAGCAGCTCAAAGTGGCTTTTAAAGCCATCTGGAGCCACAAGATGCGCAGCGCGCTGACCATACTGGGCATCTTTATAGGCGTAGGCGCAATAATTTCTTTGATGACCATAAGCGAAGGGTTCATGAAGAGCCTGCTCAGCGGATCGAGCGAAGACGACGCGAAAAAAGTCTGGGTAGTGCCTTACCGGCAGCACGGCAGGCCGCACCGCCGCTTTACCATGAGCGACGTGGAAGCCATAAAAGAGCGGGTCCCGCTGGCGGAGAAGATAACCCCCATACTGACAAGGGAACTCAAGATATCAGCCGGCGACAGGCACGTGGACTCCAGCATACAGAGCCGCGAAGGCTTCACTCCGGAAGAACAGAAACCGCGCGATAAATTCTTTGAGAACCGGAAACTGACAGGCCGTTTTTTCACCAAGACCGAGAATCTCAATAAAGCGCGCGTAGCGGTAATCAACCAGACCCTTGCCAAGAAACTTTTCGACACCGCCGGCGGGGTCAACAACGACATCAGGATAAACGGGATCAATTTCAAGGTAGTGGGGGTAGCGGAGGATCATAAAGCAGAACAGATCTTCGGGGGGCGGCCCACCGCCTATATCCCCCTGAATACCGCGGCCAAGCGGGTGTTCGGGTCGAACCGACTGGACTATATAGAGGTTATCGCCCCGACCCCGGCCGACGCGCCCGAAACGCGGCGCCAGGTCATACTGGCGCTGCGCACCGAGCGCGGCGCAAGAGAAGGCGCCGAAGACGATTTCGACGTGCGGACCTATGAGGCTCAGATAGAAATGTTCAAGAACATGATGGGCAAGCTTTCGCTGGTAGTCTACAGCATTGCCGGGATCTCCCTGCTGGTGGGCGGCATAGGCATAATGAACATCATGCTGGTCAGCGTTACAGAACGAACCCGGGAAATAGGCCTGCGCAAAGCGCTGGGAGCCCGCAACTCCGATATTTTAAGCCAGTTCCTGATAGAGGCGGTAGTGCTCTGCCTGATCGGCGGGGTGCTGGGAGTAGGGCTGGGCTTCGGCCTGGGCTGGGCTGCGTATTTCTTTACAAAAGTTCCGCCTACTCTTGGCGCGGGAACTATCTCTTTCGCTTTCGGATTCTCCACCCTTATCGGCGTGGGATTCGGTTTCTGGCCGGCCCTCCGCGCCGCCATGCTTGACCCTATTGAAGCTTTGCGCTACGAATAAACCGCGCCCGCTTAACCCCCTCCGTTTCCCCTTGGACCTATTTCTTACTGGGCCTTTTGCCTTTAAACAGAGGGTCCTTTGCACCTGCATTAAGCTGCCGTCAAAATTATAAAGTTACCTTGCAGTAACTTAGGAGGGAACGCAATAATGAAAAAAACAGTATTCAGCTCGATAGCAGTACTTATTTTAGCTTCGTCCGCCAACATCTTCGCACAAGACACAAAAGCGGTAGACCAGCTTTCCGATCAGCAGGAGACCCGCGCCGCTGTTGCGCCCGCGGCCAAACCTGAACACACCGGCATCGCCTTCGGCGAAAAGGGCAACCCGATAGTGGACGCTCTTTTCGGCCTTGGCCAGAACAATAACCAGAACAATGCCTGGAACAACGGCAATTACGGCCAGCACGGTTACCCCGGCCAGTACGGCCAGTACACCAGAATGACCTGCCGGGCCACCGATAACGGCTGGGAAGAACATTGGGGCGGACACGGCTTCGGGCCTGACGAAAGGGACACTTGCAGGGCTTGCCTGAGCGCGCACGGCTCCTGCCGCTATAACTGCACCGTTCCTTATTTCCGCTGCACAGCGAAATTCTTCCCGGTACAGCCCCCCGCCGCTCCCGGCCAGGTTCAGCCGCCGGCCCCCGCCCCTCTGAATTATACCGGAGATCTCCGCCCCGACGAGTGGGCGGCCCGGGACAGCGCTATGCTCCAGTGCTACCAGTCTACCCAGGGAATGCAGGGCAACTGCGCCGCTGCAACCTGCGACAGGCAGGAGCAGACTGTAAAGAGGGGCGATTGCAGGAAGTGATTTAAGCCTCAAATAAAGGCGGTAAAAAGGGCGGGAAAAAATTCCCGCCCTTTTTATTTGCCCCCGGGACTGCTGAAACGCAGTCAATTCCCGTGATAGAGCGACAGAAGAAGTTCCTCGTGAATTTTATCCAGGGAGGAGCCGGGTACCGAATAATTATTTATGATAGAAGTGAAGACTAGCGTTGCGCCTTTCTTTGTCCGCAGGTACCCGGTATAAGAGCGAACACCGCTTAGCGAACCGGACTTAAGCCTGAGTTTCCCCTCCAGAGCCGTCCCCTTCCCCAAATGCCTCAGGTGTCCGGTAGCGTCCGGGTCCCCCGGATAAACCAAAGAATTATAGAAATCCGCATAATAATCCTTACCGTAAACAGACCGGAGCGCGTCGGTAAAAGTCTCCGCCTTGGTCTTGTTCCGGGTTGAAAGGCCGCAGCCGTCGGACAGCTCCAGCTCGGAGGCGTCACCCCCGGATTCAGCCACATAAGCCTTGACATAAGCCAGGCCTTCACCGGGCTTGCCTCCGCCCAAAAGCCTGAGCAGCAATTCGGCGTAGAGGTTGAAGCTACGCTTATTAGTCACTCGCACAATGTGCTTAAGCGGCACTGAAGCCGTTTCTGTTATCAGGGTGAGCGCGGCACCGGGCGCGGGCCGCCCGCTGTACGGTTTTTTATTAGAACCAATACCCGCTTTGCCAAGATAGGAATTAAAACTCCGGGCGGCAAAAAGAGCGGGGTCAGGCAGGGCCCCCTTTATAGCGAACTCCGGGGAGCCCTGGGGGATAGAGCCGCGCAGCACCGCCGAAAACTGCCCTGGGAAAGCGAAGATATAGCCGTTATCCCCCGAGCCTGCCGCGCCGGTCTTCATATAATTCTCGAATTTAAGCCCTTCTACATACGGCTCGGTGCGCAGCACCGCGGCCTCTCCTCCGACGGAGCCGGACGGTTTAAAATACAGTTTATAAAGATTATCGCCAAGCGTAAGGGCAGAGGGACGGGCCGCGTAATAATTACCGATATCCTCCCAGGCCCAGGAGCCCGGCTGTACGCTTTCGAAAGCGGAATCGTCTCCGACAACCGAGCCATTGATCACATTTATCCCGGCCGCCTTTATAGCCTCCGCCCAGGCCTTATAAACATCCTCCAGCGGCGCGGTTTCTTTAATAAACTGTGACCCCAAGGAAGGATCACCCGCTCCCTTGATATACACGTTTCCGTTAAGGAACCCTTTGGAGATCTCACCGTCATAATAAAGACGGGTTGAAAATGTTTTTTCCGGACCCAGTTTCTCCAGGGCGGCGGCGGTTACCAGGACCTTCAGGATGCTTGCCGGCACCAGGTTAAGCCGCGGATTGCGCTCCGCTATCACTTTTCCGGTTGCGGCGTCCTTGACGCTGAGCCCCCAGGAGGAGTTCCGTATACCGGGAGAGTCCGCGATATCGCTTATCTTACCGCTGAAGGTTCCGCCCCATACATTGGATGAAACAAGTAATATTGCGGCATAAATTATCCTGGCTTTCATAGGGGAAAGTATAGCAAATCGGAAAAATGCTAAATTACTATTATGAGACTACTTCTTGCTGCCGCGCTGGCTTTTGCGCCGGCCTGCGCGCTCGCCGGAGAGCCGCCCGAAAAGAAAACAACGGTCGAGATAGAGCTGGACCCTTACTATTCCGCCATAGGCGTTTACAATAGCCTGACCGGGAAACCTATCCCCCACATGGAAGTCAATTCCGAGCTTGAGATATACAAAGAGCTGATAAGCAAGTTCTACCTGCCCCGCACCCTGATAATAGAGGCCAGCATAAACCCGCTGCCTTACGCCGGGGCGCTCATAAAAAAACACCAGCCGGGATTTTACGAGGATATGCAGTGGAGCAGCAATTTCAACGCGGTACGGGCGGCGACCGCCGGTTTCGAGGAACCCTGGGCTCTCTCTTTTTTCCTCGGCAATGTGGTCTCATTCGATACTATAAAGAAATCCCTGCAGGGCAAGCGCAACGGCTATTCCGGGATGCTGATAGACGTAGGCAACTACAATATAAAAGACAATGTGCTCATTAAGGACAACTGGCTGCAGATGGAAGGCAAGCTGAAAGGGGAGCAGATACTTGAGGACAGGAGCCTGCTCTGGAGTTTCCGGGGCGGCGCCAAATTCCACGAAAACCGCTACATAGCCGATTCTTTCTTCATAGGCTTCCGGCGCAGCCGCACGGATTTCAAGGAGAAAGGAGGAAGTTTCTGGCTGCACAATAGCGGCTTCGAATATGTCTCCGACTTCTCGCAGAAGAAAATGGAGCCAATCAGGCATTACCTGGTGGTGGAGAAGAAATTCCCGTTTCGGAAGTCGCGGAAAGCCTTTACCCTTGGCCTGGGCTTCGTCTGGACCGCCGATAAGAAATATTCCGGCCCGCTGTCAAACAGCGCGGCCGGGACAAAGTCCCAGAACAGCTTTCAGTTCATCCTCAGGCCCAATCTGGAATTCTAGCCGCGGCACACCCGGGGATGCCGCACGATAGTGCCGCATGCGGCCCTGGTCAGCCTTTGCCTGACAGCCGTATATTGTTATATGTATTGAAGACAAAGTAAATACTATCAGTTTTTCACCTGCCTGAAGTTTATACCTTCTAAAAAGATCACAAAGCCCCTGTTGCGCAGAAAACTATGCGGGGCGTTTATGGCTTTTCCCTCCGAACCTGCACAGGTTTCCCGCAGGGGCTTTAAGCCTTGCCGGACAACCTGCAGCAGGAACCGGAGCTCAGGGAACCGCTGGCCGGCCTCGACGGAATACCCGGGTTTTAAAACTATAGCCATACTCATAAACTGTCAAACCTCCCCAAACGCTTCGGCGCCAGACCCCGTCGCATTATTCATAAAATCCCCTATCTTCAGGAAAGTGCCTTACTTTAGGAACCTGTCCGACATAAGGCTTTCATGGCGAAATTGACGATTTTGTGCCGAGCCGGAGCGACGCGAAACGAGCACCCTCGACGGAGATGTAAGTTGAGCGGCGCAAAGGCGCAGGCCAAAAGCGGCAATTGCAGCCGAAATTGCTTATGTCGGACAGGCTCCCAGGCCTTTATTACTTTGCAGAAGCAAACCGCGCGGCATTCACTTCCTGCTGTAGCGCCCGCTCTTCATTACGTCGAAATAGTTCACATCGGATTTAGTGAGGAACCTGGGCTTAAATCCGCGGGCCCTGATGCAGTCGAGAATATAGAACAGGGCAGTAAGCACCTCGTTGACCGCTCCCATGTCTCCCTTGCCGGCCAGCTCTTCCGGGCCGCAGTAAAGCGCCTGGTCCGGTGAAAGCACATTCTCAAGCAGGTAGCTCACCCCGTAATGGGCCAGGGCGGCTGCGTTATACGCGGAGAGCCCCCGGCAAGGCCTTACTTCGGGGTACGCCGGGAGATTTAAACCGCGGCGGATAGTGTCGTTCACCTTCTCGTTAAGTTCAAGCGCTCCTTCGGCCCCGGCATGCGCCACCACGAGGCCGTGATTGGCCAGGAAAAATATCTGCGGCCCGGAGGCGCGGGCCCTGTCGTTTATAGCCGAGCAGAGCTGCGGGCCGGGGGACTGATAGGGAATAAACTCCGCGCCCGGGAAGAGTTCCCGGCCCAGGGCATGTCCCTCAGCGCTCATATTGAGGATATTGGCGTAAACGGAATGAGTGTGTATCACCACGGTGTTAAGCAGCGCGTGAAAGCCGGTCTCGATCGAAGGCCTGGCCGGCTTTACTCCCTTAACTGGCAGGGCCTGCGCACAGATAAAATCTGAAAACTCGCCCTCTCCGCCCGGCCCCGCGGCTATGCGCCTGCGGATATTGCCGTAATTTACCAGGGCGTAGCCGCTTGCCGGGGTCAGATCTTTAAGCTGCGCGCCGGAAGCCTTTATCAGCATGCGTTCGGCGCCTATTTTAACTGAAACATTGCCTCCCCCGCCCTGGGTAAGGTCAGGCCGCGAACCGGCCTCGCGGGCGGCGCGGGCCAGCAGTTTCGGGGCGATGTCGAGCTCGGGGTCAAAAGACATTATTTCCTGGACCTTGGGTGCGCCTTATCATAAACTTCTTTCAGGCGCTCCAGCGAAACGTGAGTGTAAATCTCGGTCGTCTGTAAATTCTTATGGCCCAGCATCTCCTGCACCGACTTAAGGTCGCAGCCGTTATTAAGCATATGCGTCGCGAAAGAATGGCGGACCGAATGCGGGTTCATCGGCCTTGCGAACCGGGCACGTTTGGCCATCTTTTTGAATATGAGGGCCAGGCCGGCCCCGGTAAGGCGGGTATTTCTGTGGTTTAAAAAAAGCGGCAGTCCGTGGGCCAGGGGCTTTGGCCTGGTGGCGAGGTAATCCCTGATAGCGGCGAGGGCCTTCTCCCCTACCGGGACCAGGCGCTCTACGGAACCCTTCCCCATTACGCGGGCAAAGCCCGAGAAAAGGTCCAGGTCCCCGATATTAAGGCCGGCCGCCTCTGAACGGCGGAGCCCGCTTGAATACACCAGCTCGAACAGGGCGTAATCGCGCAGGGAGAAGTAGTAATTCTTTTCCCTCAAGTTAACTTCTTCCGGGCGGTTGTGGTCCTGCAGCCTGCCGATTTCCCCCTCGGTCATGAACCGGGGCAGGCGCTTTTCCTTCTTGGGAATAGTTATCAGGCCGAAAGGATCGGTCTCTATCCGCCCGCTCTCCAGCAGATAATGAATAAAGGAACGCACGGCCGAAATTTTCCGGAGCAGGGTATTGCGGGAAACTTTCCTGCCGCTTAAGAACGCGATATAGCCGCGCATCAGCAAACGGTCCAGGTCTTTAAGGCCTTCGCCTTTATGGGCGCCGGCGCAGCAGAGGAACTCGGAAAGGTCGAACCGGTACGCCTTTATCGTGCTGCGCGCGAAGTTGCGCTGGGCCTTGAGATGCAGAAGAAATTGATCCACCAGCAGTTTCATATTAAAATTCTACCATTTCCCGGAAAGCAGGAACGGCGGGTTTCCCCGCCGTCCTAACCGCGCCGCAGGCCTCGCTAAGCCGGGTTGTTTTTGGCGCCCGTCAGCCGCTCAACTTCTTCGGGGGTAGGCTGCTCTATATTGCGGCACTTCGGGAAGCCGGAGCAGGCCAGGAAATAGCCGCGCGCGCTTTTGCGCAGAAGCATTGCGTTCTTATTGCACTTGGTGCAGGTCTTCTCGGTCTTTATCGGGGAGAAGTATTCCTGCTTATTGCCTTCCTTGTCCAGCGGGACCTTGCCCTTGCACTTTGGGAACCGGGAGCAGGACAGATACTTGCCGAAGCGGCTTTCTCGCTGCACCATCGGGCTGAGGCAGAGCGGGCATTTCTCGTCCGTCTTGATCACGTTCGGGCGGGACTTGACCATGTCCTTTTCCGCCGTGGCCAGCTCTATGGCGAACGGGGCGTAGAAATCCCGCATGAACGTGACCCAGTCCATGTTCCCGTCCGCTATATCGTCAAGCTTATCTTCGATGGAGGCCGTATAGGAGATCTCCATGATATCTTTAAAGAAGTCTTTCAGCTTCTCGGTGACCAGGGCGCCCAGCTCGGTTATCAGCAGTTTCCTGTCCTTCTCTTTATTAATATAGCCGCGGTCCACTACGTTCTTTATAATGACGGCATAGGTGGAGGGACGGCCGATGCCGTGCTTCTCCAGCGTCTTGATGATGCTGGCCTCGTTATAGTTGGGCGGGGAACTGGTTTTATGGGCCTTGGTGGAGACATCCTTGAGGATCACCACATCCCCCTCTTTGAGCGGGGGCAGGGCGGCCTGGCCTTCTTCATCCTCTCCGGCCACCTCGTCCTCCTTCTCCTCCATATAGATCTTCAGGTAGCCTTCGAACTTCACCGTGCGCCCGCTGGTGCGCAGCACGGCGCGCCCTTTCTCGTCCGAGAATTCCACGCTGAGCGAGTCGAAGATCGCCTCTTCCATCTGGCTGGCCATAAAGCGGCGCCAGATCAGGTCATAGAGCCTGGCCTGGTCGCCGTTAAGGAACTTGCTGACTTCCTCGGGGCGCTTGTAGGCGGAGGTGGGATGGATGGCCTCATGGGCTTCCTGCGCGCCCTTAACCTTCTTAAGGTAGGTGGGCGGTCTGGCGGGACAGAAATCTTTGCCGTAGATCTCGGTTATGAACGCGGCGGCTTCCTTCTGCACTTCCGCGCTTACATTGAAAGAGTCCGTGCGCATGTAAGTGATAAGACCCGAGCGCTCCCCGTCCAGTTCCACGCCTTCATAAAGACTCTGGGCCACCTTCATGGTGCGGTCCGAGGAAAAGCCCAGCTTATTGTAGGCGTCCTGCTGGAGGGTACTGGTGATAAAAGGCGGCTTGGGCTTCTGGCGGACCGCCTTGGCGTCCACCTTTGAAACCTTCAGGGTAGAGCTGCGCAGATGCGTGGCTGCTTCTACGGTATCCTCTATCTTCTTGAAGACCGAGGTCTTATAGCGGTAATCCTCGGCGAAAAGCTTAAGGAGGATGGTCTGCTCTATAGTGGAGCCTTCCCAGCGCACCAGTTTGGAATCAAAATCCTTCGAGGGGGATTTGTCGCCTTCCGGCCGGGCCTTGGCCAGCTTCGTGTAAACGGTGTAATAATCCTCTTCCTTGAAAGCGGCTATTTCTTTAGCGCGCTCGGCTATCAGGCGCACAGTTACCGACTGGACGCGGCCGGCGGAAAGGCCGCTCTTTATCTTGCTCCAGAGCAGCGGGGAAAGCTTATAGCCCACGATGCGGTCTATGATGCGGCGTGACTGCTGGGCGTTGACCAGCGCCATATCCAATTCGCGCGGGCTCTTAAGGGACTCGGCGATGGCCGTCTTGGTGATTTCATGGAAGCTGATCCTTTTGAAGGGAGCGTCGGTTTTTATGACCTCCCTCAAATGCCAGCTGATAGCCTCGCCCTCGCGGTCGGGGTCGGTAGCCAGGTAGACGACGTCTACTTTTTTGGCTATGGAGTTAAGCTCTGAAATTATTTTTTTAGCGCGCTCAACCGGCACGTATTTGGCGGCGAACTTGTCCTTGACGTCAACCCCCAGCTCGTCCTTAGGCAGGTCGCGCACATGCCCGAAAGAACTGCGCACGATATAGTCTGAGTCAAGAAAACGGCTGATAGTCTTTTCTTTAGTGGGCGACTCGACAATAACAAGGTGCTTAGTGCCGGCCTTGGAGACTTTAGGTTTTTTCTCAGCTGCAGCTTTGGTTTTTTTCTCAACGACAACTTTGGGGGTTTCATCAGCCATATTGATATCTATAATAATATATTTTATCCTTATAAGCAAAAAAGATACGGGCAGAAAGCCAAAGAACGCCCAAAAGGGGGCTAAAAGCGGGATCAGCCTTTCCCCTGCCGCCTCCTACCGCCGCCAGCGCAGCCGGCCCTTTTTCCCTGTTATCAAACCGCGTTAAACCTGCCTCCGCGCGATATAAGCAGGGAAGAGGTCTCAAGCTCGAACAGGGCCGCTGCCGCCCTTTGCACCTGCCAGGCCAGTTTTGCCGTAAGCTCATCGGCGCTCAACCCTGCATCAGAGGCCTCTATAACCCGGTACGCCTCAAGCGCGTCCGGGGAAACTCCTTTAAGCGCGGCTTCCGAAGGGCTCTTTACGGGCTCTGAGGCGGCAGTCCTGATCCCGAACAGGTATTCAGGAGGGAAGCAGGCCACAATATCCCCGGAATTTTCTACCGGGGCAGCGCCGTTCTTTATAAAGTAGTTTGGACCGCGGCTGACTGGAGAATCCACAGGCCCGGGCACGGCCAGAACCTCCCGCCCCTGGTCGAGCGCGAAGCGCGCAGTAATAAGCGCTCCGGACTCAAACCCCCCCTCAACTACCACTGTCGCAAGCGTCAGCCCCGAAATGATCCTGTTGCGCCTCGGAAAATTGGAAGGGAGTGGCCCCTTATTCATCGGGAACTCGGAAACCAGAGCCCCCCCGGTTTCAACTATCCTTTCAGCCAGTTTTCTATTCTCGCCCGGGTAAATATCGTTAAGTCCCGAGCCAAGCGCGGCCCAGGTGCAGCCGCGGGCCTCCACCGCCGCCTTATGCGCCGCGGTGTCTATGCCTCTGGCCAGCCCGCTCGCCACGGCAACCCCGGATTCGGCGAGCTCGCGCGCCAGCCGCGCAGCGGTACGCAGACCGTAGGCTGTGGCCTTGCGCGTGCCCACTATAGCCGCGGCCGGAACAGGGGCCAATTTCCCCCGGACATAAAGCACCAGGGGAGGGTCGTAAATATTCTTAAGAAGTTCAGGGTAGCCCTCGTCGAGGGCGGTAAGGACCGATACGCCGGCTTTCTCGGCGGCCAGCATTTCTTTCTCAGGGTCGGCGGCGGCGGTCTGCGCTGCCAGCCTTTGGGCGGTCTCCGGCATTACGCCGCCTTCCGCGGCTATTTCAGACGGGGACAGCTTTAAAAGGTCGGCCGCTCCCCCGTGAAGGCCTATCAGGCGCAGCAGCCAGTCGCTTTTATAACAGGCAAAGAAATTAAGGCGCACCCGTGCCAGCTTTTCTTCTTCCTTATTAGCTCCCATCTCCCCCCCTCCGGAATGAACGGTTTTTGAGCCGCTGCAGAAATAAAAAGCGGCCGCAGGCCTAAGTTTAACAGAACTTTGTGCCTATACCCCTCCTCTACTTCTTCTTAACTATCTGGCCTTTTGAGATAGCGGTAGTAGAGTCTATCACCCGGGCTTTTACAAGGGACCCGCTGACACTGCTGACCTCGGCCAGGCCTGAAGGCTCAAGCACGCGTCCCAGCCTCCTGCCTGCTTTATCGTAAGCGTCGCGGCCCACCAGGTAAACAGTAAGATAGTCGCCTGGCCGAACTGCGCCGGTATTATACATGGAAATTTCTATCATGGCCCCGTCAACCGAGAGGCTGTCCTCCAGCCTTTCGGAGCCGTTTTTTAAGGTAGCCATTACCTTTCCGTCCTCCTTCCAGCTGTCAGGGGCTATCCTCCTGTCTTCCGAGAGCCCTGTCTGCTGCGCAGGCATCTCCTCCGAAAGAATATTCTGGTCGAATTCCAGAAGCAGGTTTACTGGTTTAGCCGCGGCCTGCTCCGCCGCTGCAACAGGAACGGCGACTGAGCCGGTCTGAAAGGCCTGCTCAATATCGAAACTGGTGAATTCGGCTTCTTTTACAGTCTCGCCCACCGCTATGTCCGGAGCTTGCGCTATCTCGGGCTTTGTCTCCCCGGCAAGACCGGGAATGACAAGTTCCGATTTAGGATATATAAGATCGGGATTGGTCACAGTTCCGAGATTAGCGTTATAGATCTTTCCCCATTTATAAGGGTCCTTATAGTACTTTCCGGAAAGGTCCCAGAGCGTATCTCCTCCTGAAACCGTATGCTTCTTCTCCACGGCAAAACCTGTCGCGGCGGGGGCGGGCGCGGCAACGGGGGTGATGACGGCCGCTTCTTTTACCTGCTCGGGCGCTTTCGGGGCCGCGGGTTTAGCCGCAGGCTGCACTTTTGCCTGAACAACTGCCGTTTTAGCCGCAGGCTCAACAACTCTCTTTACCTCGGCGGGCTTCGCTCCGGTCACGGCGGAGGATTTAGGCTCGACCACGGCGGCTTTTTGAACCGGCTGGGCCGCGGTAGAGGCCTTTACTGCGGCCGGGGCCGGGGCCTCATTAGGATAGAGCATCTTCGGCACGTCGCTGCCTGCAACTACGGCAGGCTTAGCGCCCGGTTTGGCTGCGGCTTCGGTAATTTGGACCTGCTGCGCATAAAGCCCCGCTGTCGCCAGGGGAAACAGAATAAACAAGCCTGATTTTTTCATTATACCTCCAATAAGAATCAAAAGCCGGGCGCTATTGCTGCGGTCTTATCAAGCATCCTGTACTGCACAGCTTCAATAATGTGTTCACGCTTTATTCCGGGAGCCCCTTCCAGATCGGCGATTGTGCGGGAGATCTTCAATATTTTATCCAGGGACCTCGCCGAAAAGCCCAGTTTATTCATCGCGGTCTCAAGTACGGCCGAAGCGCCCTCAGGCAGCGCGCAATGTCTGCGCAGTTCCGCGCCGGCCATAAAAGCGTTCGCCTTTGCCGCTCCTTTAAACCTGCGCCGCTGTATCTCTATGGCCTTAAGCACCCGGCCCGCTATTACGGCCGAGGACTCGCCCCTGGGGACAGCCTCCCAGTCCGAGAATTTGACCGCAGAAAGCTGAACCTGCAGGTCTATCCTGTCGAGAATGGGCCCCGAGATCCTGGAGCGGTACTTGTGCACCTGCAGCGGGGTACAGGCGCACTCCCTGGTGGGATGGCCCAGGTAGCCGCAGGGGCAGGGGTTCATAGCAGCTACCATCAGGAACCGGGCCGGATAGGCGACGCTTTCTTTAACCCTGGAAACAGTTACCTTCCAGGCCTCTAGCGGCTCGCGCAGGGCTTCTATGGCCGGGCGGGAAAACTCGGGGAATTCGTCTAAAAAAAGCACTCCGTTATGCGCCAGCGAAACCTCTCCGGGCCTGGGGCTTGATCCGCCGCCTATAAGGGCCGCATCCGAGATCGTATGATGCGGCTCCCTGAACGGGCGCTCGCTGACAAGGCGCCCGGCGCTTACCAGGCCGCTGACCGAATAGAGCTTTGTGGTTTCAAGGGATTCGTCGAACGTCATCGGCGGCAGCAGGGCCCCGAAGCGGCGGGCCAGCATGCTCTTGCCGGCTCCGGGCGGCCCGACCAGAACCACATTATGAAAACCGGCCGCGGCTATTTCTAGCGCGCGCTTGGCAAAAGGCTGCCCCTTTACCTCCGAGAAATCGTTGCCTCCCTCCGGAACTGCCTGGGCGGGCCCCGGGGCGGAGCAGGGCTTTAAGTCAGCATCCCCTGTCAGCCAGGCGGCCACCTCTTTCAGGCTGGAGGCCGAAAGGCAACTTACGCCGGAGATGGCGGCCTCTACAGAATTGCCTGCAGGAACCACCGCTGTCCTGCCGCTGCCCTTAAGGGCCAGCAGCATCGGGAGCACCCCTGCCACGGGGCGAAGCGCTCCGTCCAGCGCCAGCTCGCCTATAAAAAAAGTATCCTCCAGGAGGGCAGGGAGCTTTTTGCCCAGCCTGCCCGAGGCGGCGATCACGCCCAGGGCTATCGGGAGATCGAAATGTGTTCCGGCTTTTTTAATTTCCCCGGGGGCGAGATTCACCGTTATGCGCTTTGCAGGAAAGTCGAAACCGGAATTGCGTACTGCGGCCACCACCCGGTCTTTGGCCTCTTTGACAGCCGCGTCAGGAAGGCCCACAACGGAATAGGCGGGCAGGCCGGAGGCGATGTAGACCTCGGCGCTAACCACCCTTCCGTCTATACCTTTAAGGCACAATGTGCTCAGCTTCGATAACATAAATTAATAAACCGCTGCCTTTTCCTCCCGGCGCTCACGCGCGGAGGAGCGGGCGGATTTACTTAGCCAGCCTGCAGATGTCACCTGACTTGGCTGCGGTCCCGGCCGCTTTTGTAAACCGGGCTTTCGCGCAATCTCCGGAGTCTCCGCACTGGCCGGTTACTTCGGCCTGCCCCAGGTACTGCTCCACGTGACCTATTACAAGGTTGGAGCGCGGGTCCCGGATCTCCTTACCCATCTTATAGCATTCCAGCTTCATCCCCTCTATTATTCCCGAATCCTGCCCCGCGTTAAGATAAAGATCTTCCGAAGCGGCGGCCGCTATCATGCAGGACCAGGGCTTGCGGTTAAGCTGGCTTGCGATATTAGTAACGAACTGCACCAGGGCCGCGCGCAGCGCCTCTCCCTCCAGGGTCTCGTCATACCCGCCCTTGGTGCCCATGCCGAGAAAAGACGATTTAGTGGTTTTAGCCCTGCCCTTTCCGGAGTCGGCCATTATAACCTGTCCGCTCTGAACGTCGATAAGCCTTATATCTACCGTCACGTCGGCAACCTGGCGCTTCGACTGGGTCAGCAGGTAGTCTGAACCCTCTTTCTTCACTCCGAACTGGGAAACCGAGCCGACAACGATGGCTTCCAGGCCCATGACCTGGCCTATCTTCGCTACGGTCTGCGGGTCGGTCATGCCCTGGGACTGGAGCTTCTGCTCTTCCATTATCTTGTTCATGCGGTCCCGCTCAACTACTATGAACTTTCCGGATTTGACCAGTTCCGTAACCAGGATATCGGAGGCGGCTCCGCCCAACCGCCCCTGTCCGTATGCGGATTTATTCTCAAATTCTACCACGCCTATCCTGCGTTTGGGCCCGGTGTATTTTGACGTTACTTTTTTGGTTTCAGCGACGCTGAGGGCCTGCTGTTTTTTAACCGATTTTGAGGGCGCGCAGGCCGACAAAAGAACAACCGCCAATGTCAGGAATTTAAGTCTGTTCATAGTTTTCCTCCATCCGCAAAAGTCCGCGCTATCTGCGCGGCAGACGGTCCAGCGCCTTCCAGGCCGCCGCTTCCGCCTCCCGCTTCAGCGGGGTTTTTAGTATATTCTGCACCATCTTAACCGCCAACTGCTCTACGAAGGCCGCCTTCGCTTCGTTCTTGTCGAAATAAACCTTCACATCCTTACCGGCGCCGGTGCCTTCATAAAGAATTTCGCCGCTGGAGGCTGAAACTATCTTTACATGAAGTTTAACCGACTTGCGCACAACAAAAGCCAGGTTCTGGAAAGTAAAATCTTCCACGTCCCCGTAACAGAGAAGATCCGCGCCGAGGGCCGCGCCTATGTCGGCCGGCTTAAGCCCCGGCAGTTGCCCCCCCTCCGAAACCCCCAGCCCAGAAAGTTTAGCGTCTACCTCGGCTGTCGGGAGCTGTTGGTAGCCTCTCTTCTCAAACCCCTCTCCGGCCAGTTTGCGCAAAATGTCGGGAGCGCTGATGTCCGTGCTCTGGTTGTCAAAAGGAAGCACGGCGATCCTGGCGTCGGGCGCCGCCCTCAGAGCCGGGGAAACAAGATAAGATCCGCTCCCGGCGCAGCCGCAGACTGACGCCAGTAAAAGAGCACAGACTGCGGAGCGTATATTAAAATGCATGGTCTACCTGGGCAGGGAGAACGCAACTTCCTGCGCCCCTACCGCCTCCATTTCAAGCCCCAGGGAATCTCCGCGCAGCACCACGCTGGCGAATTCCTGCGGGTCAGGGCTGCCTGGAACAACTGAAAAGATGGCGGTTCCCCCGGAATAACTCTCCAACTGCAGCGACTTCAGGTCCAGGCGCAGCAGCTGCGCCTTAAGTTTCTCAAGGACCTCTAGGCCGCTGAGACCCATAACCGCTACTTTTATCGGGGCGGCCCGCTTAACCTGGCGGCCGGTTTTGCCGGCCGCCTCTACCGCGAGCAGCTCACCGGCGGAGGCCAGGGCTTTTGAAACAGAGGCGGCGGCGGAAGAGTCTATGGCGTTAGCCTGGCTGCCGAGCGCCAGAAGTTCCCTGCCGGTTTCAACTTCATAAACCTTTACGGAGGCTTCCGCCCGGGAGGGATAGAACCCGGTATTAAGACCGGCTCCGGACGGCGCCGCGGAAGCCGAAGTCAGAAAAAGCAGGTCAGCGCCGGCCGAAGAGGCCGCTTCGAGGAGGAAGGACTCCGGTCCGGAAAGGAGGGCTGCGTCCGAAGTAAAAGGGAAATCTTTTATAGCTATTGAGGAACGCCGCGAAAAAGCCTCCCTGAAAGCCGCGGAAAAATCTTTGCTCGCTGGCCCGCTCTGCGCCACGGCGGCCACCGCAACTCCGGCGGCGGAGCCGGCGAGGTTCATACTCCGCAGGGCGGAAGCTATCTTGTCGTGAAAAACCCAGACTCTGACCTGTACCCGGTAGGAACCCCCGTCCTGCCCGCCTGAAAGTATCTTGCGCTTAGCCACATAAAGCTGCGGGGTTTTAAGAAGCGCCAGCTCAAGCACTGAATAATTCTCGGCCCGCGCGTCCTCGTCCATGAAGAGCGCGGCGGCGCGGCGCACCGCGTTTTTCTCCGCGTCGATAACGGCCTTTTCGCGAGAGGCGCCGGGATTGCGCCGGTCATATACGGCCGAGCCTTCGGCTGTTAAAAATTCTGGCGCGGCATTGAAAGAACCCGGGGCAGGGGCGTGCGCACAGGCTGCGGCCGCAAAAAGCGCGAGCGCGAACATTTTTTTCACAAAAGTCTTCATTTTTTATAGCCCCCTGAACGCTATTTAGCCACCGGAAGGGCGAAACAGAACTTTATCCCTTTGCCGGTTTTCGCTTCAAGCCATATTTTCCCGCCGTGCTTCTCAACCACGGACTTGGATATCGCAAGTCCGAGGCCGGTACCCGACACCTGGCTGGCGCTGGCCTTGCCGCGGTAGAATTTATCAAAAACCATCTGATGTTCTTCCGGAGGGATGCCGGGCCCGTCATCTTCCACGCAGATAACCACGGCCTCGCCCTTGTCGGTTCCCGTAACCTTAACGCTGGCCCCGGTCCCGGCGTATTTTATAGCGTTGATGATCAGGTTATCGACAACCTGGCCTATCCACCTCGTATCCGCCCTGACCTGAGGCAGGTTTTTGGGGATCTCGTTGAAGATCTTCACTTTGTTTTCCTGGGCCTTGAGAAGCATAGAGGAGACGGAGCTGCGGATCATCTCCGCAAGGTCCATTTTCTGAAACTCCATCTCCACCTTGCCGTTCAGGCGCGAAAGGTCCAGCAGGTCGGAAATCAGGTGGGTAAGGCGGTTAACAGACTGGTCCGTGACCGTGAGGAAATTTATCTGCTGCTCGTTGAGAGGGCCGACTTCACCGCTGAGTATGACGGAGACAAAACCTTTAATGGTAGTAAGCGGCGTCTTAAGTTCATGGCTGACCGTAGCCAGGAATTCGTCCTTAAGCCTGTTAAGCTGGGCCAGTTCGTCGGCTGTCTTTGAAAGGTTCTCATAGAGCGTAACCATCTCTATTATGATCGCAAGCTCGTCGGCTATAATAGTCAGGAATTCCAGCTGGTCGGGGGTAAAGAAATCTTTGCGGCGGCTGCCCACGCGCATAACTCCGATTATCCGGCCGTGCAGCGAAATCGGGACTATCATAAGGGAGTGGATCTCCCAGAGCTTCGCGTACGGGGCCAGGACTTCAGGGTCATTCTGGGCGTCTTCGCTTATAAAGGGCTTACGGGTCAGAAAAGTGCGGACGGAGGAACTGGCGTGATTGCTGAGCGGGATACTGTAGTTCATCCGGTCCGAATCAAGTATGCCGTAGGCGCCGGGGCTGACTACCAGCTCGCCCTTCTCTTCGTCAAAAAGCAGGTTCGCCACAACATCGGCCTCTACCATCTTGGCGACTATATTTAATATCGCCGAGCAGCCCCCCTGGGGGTCGTTTTCGGGCCCTGTCACCTTTGTAACGACCTCGTAGAGAGCTTTCCGCTCGCGGGCGCGCTGTATAAGGCGGGAACCGGCCACATCCAGCTCCTTCACCACCGCGTTAAGCTCGCTCTTCAGCTGGTCCCCTTCCTTTTTCAAGGAAAAAACTTTATCTGAAACCCTGGAGATGGAGGAAAGCTGTGAAGCGATGAAGCGCAGGTAAGGCTGGGCGGCGTCGAAGGTGGAACAGTTCCCCGCGCCCATGAAGATAAGCCTCTCCGGAGCGGCCGCTGCCGGACTGAAAGGGCACATTAAGGCGGACTTTATCCCGAATACCGAAAAAAGCTCCTCCACTCCCTGGTAGTCACCGATAAGAACGTCGTCAAACCGCAGGAGCTCGCCCTCTGCCGAGCTGCGGTCGAAAGCGCTCCATTTATAAAAGGCCAGCAGCTTAGGTTCGGCTTTAAAATGCTTGAGATAATTAACCAGGCGCCACTGGCCGGCTCCTTTCTCAAAAAGAAGGATGGAGCTGTCCGGGAAGGACTTATGCAGTTTGTTGAGGTAATAACTGCTGATGTCGCTGTAATGCTCAGGCAGCTCCGGAGCAAAAGCCCGCTCCATAGTCTCCCGGGCGAAAGAGGTGAAGTCAGCCAGGGCCTTCCGCGATGAACGCAGCGAGCTCTCCATAGGCAGGACGGAGCGGAATTTAAGGTACCAGTAAGCGCCAAAAGCCCCGGCGGCCCCAAGCGTTCCCGCTCCGATAAGTTCTGCTATCATAACCTTAGACCAGGTCCATAAGAATTTTAGTGTAAGCAGCCTTTGATTTCAGCTTCTCTGCGGGAAGCCAGGCGGGCTTTACCAGGAAGCTATCCAGTATTTTGAACGTGATGTGGCGGAATTCCGCCTCCTGGGCGCCCAGGGCCGAAGTAGACTGGGGACCAAGGATTATGGCGCCGTTCACATTGCGCTCACTGGCGTAATTTCCTATTTTAAAGGGAATACCGTAAAGCTCGTCAGAGTCGTACTCCTCCATGAACACCTGGCTCCACTCGGTGTTAAGCCCCAGTTCCTTTCCTCTTTCGTGCAGGGTAAAGAGCGCGAATTCCGCCTCGCGGCGCATACTTTTAGGGTAGAAGATCCCCCACTTGAACCAGGCGTCCTGGGCGGCGGGCTGCCAGGCGGAAGCGTGATGGGTATCTTCCTCGGTAATCGCCGCGTCAACAGGAGTTTCCCCGAACCCGATGAGCATGTCCAGCAACTGCGCATGCGTTAAAGTGTTCATGGCGTTGACTACAAATTTCTCCAGCTTCTTCATGTTATCGAGGGTCTTCGAAACCTCGTTGAAAGGCATCAGGCTGCCCGCAAAAATCGCGGCGGCTTCCTCTTCGGACAATTTTACGTCGAGCCCCTGCATAAGCTGGTTCAGGATGGCTTTATAGGCCTGTGCCGCCGGAACTTTAAGGTCCACCATCCAGCCCTGGGTAAACTGGAAGCCTACGGCGTCCTCAAGGCCGGCCAGGGCCTTGGGAGGGAAAACAGAGGTTACAACTATCTGTTTATTCTGCGCGGCAAAGTCGTTGAGCCACTTAGAAATATACTTTTTGTTGGATTCCGAGATCATCAGAAGGTGAATGTCGTCAATTATCAGGACCTTTACTTTGGCGAAGAGTTCCTCGAGGCGCTCAAGGCCGCCTTCTTTGATTGCCAGCTCCACGCCTTTCGAGAGCTTTATGCCGTCAGTAACGAAGATGTTGCTCTGCCCTATCGAGGCTGAAAGGCCGTAGGAAATTGAGTTCACAAAATGAGTCTTCCCCGTGCCGGGCAGGCCGAATACCAGCAGCGGGTTATAGATAACCCCCGGGTTTTCAACGACTGCCATCGAGGCCGCGTGAGCAAAACGATTATGAGAACCGGCCACGAGGGTCTGAAAACTATAAGTGGGGATAAGCGGCAGTTCCATGGACCACCTGGCTTTTATCCTGGAGGAACCAGAAGCCTCTACAGGAGCGGGAGCCGCGGCGGCAGGCGCGGGAACTTCTTCCTTTTTTCCCCGGCTGGTGGCGGAGGGAACAAAATTCCGGCCGGGCCTGGCAGTAATTGCGGGGGAGTCCGCAGCGGGCTGAGGAGCGGGACGGGGCTGTTCAACCGGCTTGGGAGCGGGTTCAGGCGCCGGCCTGGCTTGTTCAGCGGGCTTGGGAGCGGGTCCAGGCGCCGGCCTGGCTTGTTCAGCGGGTTTGGGAGCGGGTTCAGGCCCGGTTTTCAGTTTTGGTTTGGGAGAATCAAAAGGAGCGGGCTCTCCTGCGAAAGCGCTGTCCGTTTCGGCAGCAGCGACGGGGCCGCTCAGCTCGGAGGTAATGGCCTTAAGTTTCTTCAGAGTATCCATTTCCAGTCTGGAAATGTAGATAATGAAGTTGTAATCCCCTGAAGTCTTTTCCGGGCGCGAGCAGAGGCTCCCCAGCTTTTTGACTATCAGGAAGATGTCCTTCATCTCGCCTTTTATAAGCAGTTTATGGCGGCCCGGATTCTTCTCGCTCGGTGCCGGAGCGACGTCCCACTTTTTAAGCATAATGTTAGCGGAGTATAAGGTCCGTTATAAGATCCAGCGCCGAAGAATGAGTGAACGTGGAAGAGTCATAGTATCTGAAGAATCCTCCCGAAGAAGCGAAAACGTTCTCTATCTCGTATACTTTATCCTGCGGCACGTCCCCGATGCAGACAAGACCGACCGCGCCCGAATCGGCCACGGACTGGTGTACGAAGTTTGCGTTGGAGTCTATATCGCACGCCTTAACATAAGCGCGTTTTATGAACATCGGCTTGGTGGCCGACTTCAGGCAGATACTGTCCAGTTCGGCAAGCACGGTAGCGCACAGAGCCTCGTCTCCGGGGGAATAAAGAAATACCAGGGAGCGCACGCGGTCTTCGGGTATCCCTTCCGGAACCGGCGTCGCGGCAAAACTGGCAAGGTCCTTGGCCTGGGCCCTTGAAGTAGTCGCGGGGCCTGCCTGAAAAACCACGGTTTCTTCCCCGGAGTCAGCAGACGGCTGAAGCGGCTGGACCACCATCGTCTCATCCCCCGAGGAAGTTTGCGAATCTGGCCCGGCCAGTTCCATTCCGCGGCCGCCCGGGAGGGTTTCATCCGGGCTTAAAGACTGTGAGGGGCTGCCGGCACCGAGTTCTATACCCGGTGAGAGTTCTATCCCGGAACCGGAGGCGGGCTCTGCGCCGCTTCCGAATTGTATAGGCTGGTTAACCTCTATAGAAGGCTCAGCTGAGGGCTCGGGGGAAACACCCGTGCCGGACGGGGCTTCAAGTTTAATTTCTGCCTGTGGTTCTGCCTGGAGCTCCGTCTCCGCGCTAGCTTCCTGGCCAGGCTCGGCGGGATCCGGTTCATTCTCAGTTCCGCCCATGGATTCAAAAGCGGTTTCAAGTTTCAGCCCCTTGCTCTCGGTCTGATCGGGAATTGAATCGGAAACAGTCTGCTGCTCAGCCTCTGTTTTTTCCGCCTCCTGCTCGGTTTCAGCGGGAGCAGGTTCTATAGTGAAAGCCTCAAAAGAAGATTCAGGCTTTGATTCCGGCTCTATTATCAGAGCTTCTGGCTCGGCGGAGGGAAAGGCCTCCTCAGGCGGCCGGATTTCTGTTTTATCCTCTTCCGGATCTTTGTCTTCCATGTTTTCCCCCTCTGAAGCCGGTGCCGGGGGCTGAGGCTCCAAATCTGCTAATTCCGGGAACGTCGGCCCGTCTTTCTGTTCCTCAATAAACTGGACGGACTCCGGTATCATACCCGCTTCAGGCCCGGCTTGGTCCGGCAGGTCCCCGGCGGGTTTACCCCCCTCGGACATCTTCATAAGCGCATCAATATCCGGAACTCCAAAGTCCCTGGTATTATCGTATTCAGGGAGCGCATCATGTTTCTCGGGCGCGGCTTCCTCTGAATTAACCGGATCAGGAGTGTCCTGTGCAAAAAACATATCGTCGGCCTTGGCTTGCTGCATTTCCGGGAGCGCGGCCTCGGTGACGGGCTTCGGGGCTATTTCAGGATGGGAAACCTCTTCCCCGGGCAGAGCCGCGGGGGCGGACGACGCGGGTTCTTCCGGAGCGTCTCCGGAGTTCTCGCCGAACATAAAATCCCCGAGGCTCTGAGGCTTCAAGGTAACCGGCTCCGGTTCCGGGGCGACATTCTCCCTACCGGCCTCCTGGCCTGACTCTACAGGGGCATCTATATTGTCGGCGCCGATGTCCTGCACCGGCTCGCTCCATTCGGGAGCGGGAGAAAAAGATTCCAGGACCACGGGCTCCTCCGCCGCGGCAGGAGACGGCTCCGGCTCCTCCAAACCCGGTATTTCAGCGGGCGCCTGCGAGCCTTCCGTGAGTCCGGAAAAAGACTCAAGAACCACGGTTTTATCTCCGTCAAAAGCGTCAGCGGGAGCGGGCAAGGGCTCGGCAGAAACCGTTTCTCCCGGGACTTCCGCCGGAGTGCCTGAATTTTCAGGAAGGCCGGCAAAAACCTCTTCCGCACTGCTATCGACAATGTCAGGCCCGGCAGGTACGGGGATGGTCTCTCCGGTAATATCTCCGGGAACCTGTGAGCCTTCGGAAAGGCCTGAAAAGGGCTCCAGCACTACGGTTTTATCTCCGTCAAAAGATTCGGCAGGGATTTTATCCGCCGGGAGCGCTTCAGGAGGAGCGGGCTGCTGCGCAGGTTTGGGGAATTCGGGAGGCTGCATCTCCGGCATCTTTATTCCGTCAAGGATGGACGGCATCTTATTAAGCAGGCCGTTAAGGTCCGAAAGTATTTCATCTATGGATTCTTTTCTTTTTTCTTTATTATCGTCCATAAAAAAGCCGCCCCCCTGCGGAAATCTATATATATACGCGCCCTTACTTATCAATTATAGCAAGTTACTTACAAAATAATAGCCCTCTTTTTTGCCCCTGCGGCCGAAGCGGCCTTAAAAGAGGCTTTTAAGGCAAATAATCGCACTGCGCTTCAGGGCGGATATTCATTGCAGAACTTCGGCCAGGCAGGAACCGGAGCGCGCCGCGGTAATGCGGCACCTCAGCAGCTGCCCGGTTTTGAGAGGCCCCGGCAGCGCAACATTCACAAAATTTGAAGCCAGCGCCAGCGCGCTGCCGTCCTTATTCTTCAGCGTAAGCACTGTTACTTCTTTCCCCAGCATTGAAGCGGCGCAGGCCGCGCGGAGTTCCCCGTCCAGGGCGCGGAGGGCCGCCGAGCGGGCGGCCACAGTTTTTTGCGGCAAGCCCGCCAGTTCGGCGGCCTTTGTTCCGGGCCTGGCGGAGAAGCTGAAAACATGAAGACCGGAGAGGCCGCAATCGCGCACAAATTCTACTGTTGCCGCAAAATCTGCTTCCGTCTCCGTAGGATAGCCGGCTATTATATCCGCGTAGATTCCCGCCCCGGGGAAAATACGGCGCAGCTCCTCTACCCTGGCCCGATAGGCCGCTGTATCGTAAAGCCGGCCCATAGCTTTCAGCACAGGGTCGGCGCCCGCCTGCAGCGGAAGGTGGAAGTAGCTGCAGAATTTGGAGCCGCCGGCCTTCAGGACCCCGAGAAGCCGCGGCGTAAGTTCTTCGGATTCTATCGAGGAGAAGCGCAGACGGAAATTACCTTCAAGCGCGAGCAGCCGGGCCATAAGGTCAGAGAGGGAAGCCCCGGTCTCTTTGCAGCGGTATATACCGAGTCGCGTACCGCAAAGCACTATTTCCGCGAAACCGGAAGCTATCAATTTCTTAACTTCTGCCTCCGCGGAGGCCAGGGGCTTGGATTTAAGTTCGCTGCGGGCGAGGTTAACCAGGCAGTAAGCGCATTTAAGGTTACAGCCGTCCTGTACTTTTATAAAGGCCCGGGCGCGGCCGTGGAATTTGGATACGGAAAAAAAATCTGCGGGTGAACCTCCCCCGCAAAAAACTGAAGGGATATTCTCTTTTTCTTTATTGGTGAACAGGGTGGCGCCGGGAGCGGCGGCCAGGATCTTTTTGGGGTCAAGGGTCGCCAGGCAGCCGGTGACGGCTATGGCGCACCCGGGGTTAGCCGCGGCAGTTTTCCGCAGGAAAGCGACGCAGTCCCGGTCGGCCTTCTCCGTTACGGAGCAGGTATTGACCACAACAAGGTCAGCGTCCTCCGGAAGTTCGGCGGAGGCATGCCCCAGCTCCATGAACTTTTCGCGGAGACTTTCTGTCTCCACCTGGTTAACCCTGCAGCCCACTGTCTTAAAATAAACTTTCACCCCTATATTTTAACACTATTGAGGCCCGTACCGATAAAGCTTTACCCGCGGTAAAAAACCGGCCGGGCAGGACCGCGCGAACGGACCGAAATCAAATGAAAAAGGCGCGATATTATGATAGGATTTTATTCCGGGCGGAATTCACAAGGGGGAGCGCATGGCAAGGATACTTGTAGTCGACGACGAAAAATCCATATTGGAGATGTTGAGGTACACCCTTGAAGCCCAGGGATACCTGGTAATAACGGCCGAAACCGGCGCGAAGGCTTTAAGCTGGATCAAAGAAGTAAAACTGGATCTTGCCATAATCGACCTGGGCCTGCCTGACATGAACGGCCTGGAGATCTGCAGGGAGATAAAAGAAAACTCCAGAACCCGCGCGATCCCGATAATAATACTCACAGGAAACGCCACCAACGAGGCTAAAATCAAAGGCAATCTGGAAGTATCCGCGGATCTTTTTCTGAACAAGCCTATCGAGAACGCCGATCTCAATAAAGCAGTAGCGACTATACTTGAACAAGCGGAAAAAAAGCACATGCTGCTGCGCAACAAGTTCAGGAAATAGCGCGCCTTCAGCCCGGACGCGAGTCCCGGCTTCAAGCCGCTTACGCAGCGGGTATTTATGAGGAAAAACAAAAACTGGTTATTTCTTAGCGGATTTCTGGATTAAAATCCCGGTTTTTTTTATCTCTTTGCGGTAGTCCTTTCCCGTAGAAGCCCAGTCCACCGTATCGACGCGGAAAGGGAAACCCGCCGCCTTGAAAGCCGCCTCCATTTTCTCCAGCCTTTCCGCAGAAAGCGGCTTATCTGACATCACCACAAGGTCCAGATAGGAATGCTTCCCGGCAGTTTTCCCCGCCCTGGACCCGTAAACCATAACATCGAATTCCGGCACATTACCGGAAAGTATAGTTTTGACTTTTTTCAGGAATATAGGTTTTAGATCTATCATAAAATATTTGGGCGCGCGGCTCGTTCGCGCAATTCTCCGGACAGCAGCTGCAAGATATTTTTGCGGAGCCGCAAGCGCCAAGTCAATAACCGGAAGGACTGCGTATTTATTACGCTTACCCGGCCCGTACTTATTGCAGATAAATACTCCGGGCTTTGCTATTTTTTAGGTGATTGCTGTATCAGGACGCCGGTTTTTTTAATTACTTTGCGGAATGCGCTGCCGGTGGCGGCCCAATCCACGGTCTCAACTCTGAAAGGGAGGTCGGCCGCTGCAAAAGCCGCGGCCATTTTCTCCAGCCGCGGAAGCACCAGCGGCTTCTCAGTGATAACCGCCAGGTCCAGATAGGAAAATTTCTTGGCCGTGCCTTCCGCCCTGGAGCCGTAAACCAGCACATCGAATTCAGGCATATGGCCTGCGAGGATGCCTTTTACTTTTTTAAGAAAAATAGGTTTCAAATCTATCATAGTTCCGGTCCTGCCTTTAACTTACTGTGATTTAACAACTATCGAACCCAACCCGGCCGTCAGACTGGCTACTATCTTCTACCAAATCCCCGCGCCCATAGCAAGCACCCCGCCGGGTATTAAGAAATCAGCGCATCCTGCTCAGCTGTGAGAATGCCAAGGCGGCGAAAACCGCGGGAGCAAGCAGGTCTAGAAAATACCGGGCGCCGCCCGAGATGATTACCGGCTGGTTAAGCGCCGCGAGCCCCGAATACAGAGAAACCGGCCAGCGCCGCATTTTCCACAAACCCGCAAGGCAGACAGTTGAGGCAATTACGGAAAGAGCGATATCTGGCGGATACCGGAGCCCTGCCCCCGCGCAAAATCCGGGAAGACCACCGGCACCGCCATCAGCGCTCCCGCAAAACCTATCAGGCACAGTACCGTTATCAAGGCCGGCCTGGCCGGAGAGGGCGGGTCCTGAACGGAAGAAACGCGCTCCGTCATAAATAATCCTCGTCTTTATTACTCCGCCCCGGTTTTAAATCCAGGCCAGGAGAGAAGTTATTTCTGCCATTGATGCTGTGTAACATTGGTCACTCTCAACTGATATCAATTGAAATATTGACAATGATATGATATCTTACTCATTGGGTTATTTCTGCTATTTGTGATATTTGTGTTCTAGATAGCACTGGGGAAAGTTGATGCACAAAATACTTGTTGTAGAAGACGAAGAAAGCATCACCGAACTTCTCAAGTTCTGCCTTGAGGACGCCGGTTATCTTGTGGTCACCACGGACAGGGGCAAAACCGCCCTCGAATGGCTCAAAGAGATCAAGGTGGACATGGCCATACTGGACCTCGGGCTGCCCGACATCAGCGGGATAGAAGTCTGCTGCGCGATCAAGGAAAACCCTAAAACCAGGGCCATGCCGGTAATAATACTTACGGGCAACAGCTCCAACGAAGCGAAGATGCAGAGCAACCTGAAAGCCAATGCGGACCTTTTCCTCAACAAGCCCATAAGCACCGACGACCTGAAGAAAGCCGTGGCGTCTATGTTTGAAAAGTCGGAAAAAAAGAAACTGATTTTAAGGAATTCGCTTAGAACAAGGCTTGATTACTAACCCAGACGGGTAAGAAGGGCTGAAGCCGCCGCAAGGCAGGCCGTCTCCGCCCTTAAAGTATAAAGTCCAAGGTTCATGAACAAAGCGTTTTTTGACCGCGCGAATTCAAGTTCCCCCCGCGTGAAACCGCCCTCGGGCCCCACAAAAAGCTTCAAATCGGTTACCCCTGCCAGGCTTTTACCAGCTTCGTCCGGGCTAAGCCCTTCGGCGGAAGCGAATATAGAACTCCCGCCCGACGGAAGCAGATCGTCGAGCTTCTCCGGTTTGCGGACCACCGGCAGGTTCCCGCGGCCGCACTGCTTGGCAGCCGCTGCAATTATCTGACACAGCCGCACCGAGCGCCGCTCCCAGTCGCTGAAGAGGTGGAATTGCGCCCGGGAGGCCATCACCGGCTGAAAAACTTCCACCCCCGCCTCGGTGCAATGCTCTAAGATGCTTTCAAGGGCAGGCCTAGCTACAACC
>MNUR01000054.1 GCA_001871115.1 Elusimicrobia bacterium CG1_02_56_21
GCGGTGTCGTAGGAATAACTGGTCTCGGCCAGAAGTTCCGGCGTGGTCTTGAATATCTTCTTGCTGGTGCGGCGGCCGACAGCGTCGTAGCCGAATGACACGTTTATCCCCTGCGGGTTCACTATGCCAGTCTGCCTGTTCAGTGCATCGTAGGTGTAGGCATACTTTCCCCACGGCGTGGTCATGGAAGTGCGGTTTCCCACGGCGTCGAAAGTGTAACTGATGGTGTATGACTTGCCGGCGAAGGTCTGGGTGGTCTCCACGGCACGGTTGAGCGCGTCGTAGACGAAGCTCACCGAACTTGAAGCATTGGAGGCGGAAAGCAGGTTTCCCACCGCGTCGTATGTATGGTCGGTTACGGAACGCTCGCCCGCCGGGGTCTGGATGTCTTTCTTGGTTAGGCGGTTCAGGGCATCGTAGGCGTAGGCTGTTATGTTCCCGGCAGGGTCCTTCACTTCGGTCACGCGGGACATTTTGTCGTACTGGTAGGCCTTCTTCTGTCCCATCGGGTTTGCGGTGTCGGCCAGGCGGCCGTATTGATCGTAATTGAAGGTCCAAACATTGCCCTTGGGGTCAGTAAGGGCCGAAAGCTGCGAGCCGCCGCAAGACGGGCAGGCCCCGTTGTCGTATGTGAATTTTGTGACGAAGCCCTGCGGGTTGGTGACCGATGTGACATTGCCGCTTAAGTCGTAGGTGAAGGTGGTGTTGCGGCCCAGCGGGTCGGTGAGCCGGGTCACGTGCAGGTCGGCGTCACGCTTATAGCGCACGGTCCGGCCCAGCGGGTCCACGCTTTTCGTCAGGCCCATCGTGTATTCGTATTTATAGGCCGCACCCAGCGCGTCGCGCAGCTCAAGCATGTGGCCGGCCTTATCATACTTCATGCTGGTCTTGTTGCCCAGCGCGTCCTCGGTCCTTGAAAGGTTGCCGAAGCCGTCATAGCCCAGGCTGGTCACGCGGCCGAGGGCGTCAGTTATCCTTACAGGCCTGGAGTAGTAGTCGGTGTGCTCGCCGGACTCGTCCGCATACGACATTTTCGCCTGATACTGGATAGTGGAGGTGGAGCCAAGAGCGTCGACTATGGTTTCAGGGTCGCCATTGGCGTTGCGGACAAATTTGGTGGTGCGGCCAAGCTGGTCCGCGGTCTCCGCGATGTTAAAGTTAGCGTCATAGGCCAGCGCGACTTTTCCGCCCAGCGCGTCGGTTACGCCGGTGGTGAGCTTGCTGCCGTTCTCGTTGACATACGAATACTCGGTCCTGTTACCAAGAGCGTCTGTTATCACCGTCTTCGACGCGGCGTCATTGTAGTAATGCTCAAGCCGGCTCACGCCGCCTTCGGACTCGGAGGTCAACACGCGGCCGGAGGCGTCGTAAGAGTAGCGCTCCTCGGCCAGAGAGCCGTTCTTCACGGAGGAGATCATGCCGCCGGCATCATAGGCGAAGCTCTTCCTGGACCCGTCCGGAGAGGTCACCTGCGTGGCGTGGCCGGCGGCGTCGTAGGCAAAAGCGGTCTTGCGGCCCTGCTCGTCGGTGATGGAAACAGGCCAGCCCTGGGAATTGCGCTCGAAAGAGAAATAGCGGCCGTGCATATCTGTTATGCGTGCCAGGCCGTTGGGGCCGTAGGAGTAGGTGAGCCAGCTGCCGTCGGCGGCGTTTAAGCGGCCCGGGCGCCAGGCTGTGCCGTCGGGCATGGCGGAAAACTCTATTATGTCGCCGGCGGCTGTTTCCACACGGTAGCCGCGCCCGTTCTTGATGTCGCCGTAAACCAGCCTGTCGGAAGCCCCCAGCGGCGGCCTATAATAAAAGTCGCCTTTCTCGCCGAGAGCGCCGTACGGGCGGTAAGTCCAGCGTGTATTAGAACTGTCGGTATAGACCGCCCTGCCGTCGGGGAACCGCTCTACCTTCATAGCGGAGCTTTCCGCCTGGCCGCCGTGCAGGGAGTTAAAGAACATGCCATAGACCGGAGGGATGGAGGCGCCGGGCTTGGCGGAACAATTCAAAGAAACGTTTTGATTCCCCGGCGCAGGCACTGAGCCGGGGATAGTCCCCATGACGGGGTCGCTCTTCTTCAGCTCTTCCGGATTCACCCAGGCGCGCTTGAAGTTCCGGGAAATCTGCTCGTCGGTGGGCGGCGCCTGTTTTTTCCCTATGAGTATCTTGCGCAACGTGTTAACCGCGGTTTCGACTAAGCCGGACCTTCTCAAGGCCGGCCGGGGCCGGTAGAACCAGCTGATCTCTGGCCAGCCGCTGCGGAAAGCGTCGTAATTCTGGTACCAGTCATAGAAGCCGGAGCCGTAACGCGGCGAGTAGAAAGCGCTGCCGGACACAAGGCCGAGCCCGTTCACGCGGGCCGCGTCAAGAAGCCCTCCGTTAGGCGCTCCGCCGGCGCCGGCAGCATCAAGTCCGCCGCCGCAGCGCGTAAGCCTGGCGCTGCTGCAGGCCGGCAGAGACATCCAGCCCAGTTCCGTCAGGTCCGGGCAGACGCACAACACTTCCAGTGATTGCGCCTGAAGCTTTGCGGGAAAGACCAACCCTGCCGCCGCCAGCGACATGCATATCAAAATCGTGTTAGTTCGCCTCATCGCGTGATGAACACCGTATAGCCGGCCAGCAAGCCGTAGTTGCCTTGGTCCTGCAGGTTCAAGGTGATATCGAAGCTGCCCCTGGGCAGGAACACATTTATGCCTGCGACTATCCCGAGCGTTCCCTGCCTGACGCCGTAATTATTCACGTTTAAAAGTTGCGCGCCTATATTCCAGCCGCCGTAGGGACTGACCGGCATTAGCGCCCTGCCCACCAATCCCAACGAAGTGCGGCCTTCCAGCGCGTCGCGCAGTTTGTAGTAATCGTAGGTAAGGGCCACGTCATAGCGGTTCTTGTAGAGGGTTGAGCCGAGGCGCATGTTTATAGCGCCGGAAGGATAATCCCCGCCGCTCATCCCCTGCATGCCGAACGAGGCGAACCAGCGGCCGGCGGGGTTGGCGTTCTGCCCCAGCGGAAGGCTTTTATCCGACCAGGCATCCAGCCTTGAAGGCGTGCCCGCTTTTATGGTCCACAATTCGCCGGCGGCTTCCTGCTTTACCACAAGGCGGCCGCTGGTAAGGCCCAATTCTTTGACCGCAATGGCGACTTCGGCTGCTTTGGCTGTTAATGAAAGCTGGTCGTAAACAGGGGCCGCCTCCAGATATGTCACCCCGGCGCCATTTACACGGGAGCCCTTGAAGGCCGACGGCGATGCGGCGGCGTACGCCGGGAGAAGCAGAACAAGGACGATCAAAACGCTCTTCATCTCGCGCCCCCGAAATAGACGGTATAGCCCAGCGACATGGTGACGCTGCCGGAATAGGGACCGGACAAAGCCAGGTCCCAGAACAGGTCCACAGAGCTGTCGCGCAGGAAATAACTGAGGCCGGGAGATATCAAAAAAGTCAGGTTCTTGTCGGGTGCGGGGACCCGTTCCAACTTGGCGGCAAGGGTCCCGTTCACCGGCGCAAAGCCGAGGGGCTCGTTATAGCGGCCGCCTACGCCCAGCGTCAGACCGTTGTAATCGTCGACGGGATTGCCCCCGCTAATTGCGGCGTTCGCCGAGATGTCCAGCCTGTCGCTGACGAACTTCCCGGCCCGGCTGCTGAAAGAGTAAGTGATCTCGCCGTTGGTCCGGTTCAGCCCGCCGCCGAAGAAGGCCAGGTAGCGGCCTTTCAACGGGTGCCCGGCAACGGCGCTGAATTTCAGCGGCTGGCGCTTTTCCAGATTAGCTGCATAGGCCTCGGCCGCGGACTTGCGTTCCGGGGTTTTGCTCAGCTCGAGGTTTTTCCGGGCCTGCGCCGCGGCGGACTTATAAGCACCAAGCTTTTCCAGGGCTAGAGCATAGCCGGCATAGCAGCGGGCATTGTCCGGCTGCTGCCCGCAGAGCCTGTCCAGTAGTACTGCGCTTTGAGCGTAGCGTCCCTGGGACATCAACTGCTCTATATCCAGGACTACTTGCTCAAAATCCCCCGAAGGAGCGGCGATATCCAGGGCCGGAAGTTTTAAAGGAGTTTTCAGCCATGCCGGCACCGGGACTGAAAATTCCGCCGACGCGTCCGCCAGCCCGAAGGCGTTGAGTATTTCCGAGAGATAGAACCGCGCCTCGGGATTGAGCGGCTCGGAGATAAGCGCGCGGTCTATGTTATATAGCGCGGCTTCCGGAACGCCGGCATAAGCCTGCGCATAGGCATATTCCGCTGCCACAGATGCTGCGTGGGTTTTCTTTAGTGCCTCTGAATATTTAAGAAGTACGTCTTGAGGCGAGACCGAGGGCGAGGCTATGGCCTCTCTTGCGAAAAGCAGTGTTTTATCCGGGCCGGCATAAGCGCAAGGAGTCGTAAAAGACAGCAAAGCAAGAAGCAGGATTGAAGTTTTTTTCATTATCCCCGGACGCTAACCCGACGTGACACAACAAAGAATATGGTATGAAATATACGTATTAAGTTCAAGACCACTCATTTATCTAAGAGTTTTACAAAATCCATGCGGCAAGAGCCAGGCCGGGTGCGACGGCCTGGCCCCTGGACATGATACTTAGCGGGATGATAACGCAGGAGGAATACGCCCAAAAGAAGCGTTCATGTATAAAGGAAAAAAAGGAAAATGAAATGAAACTCGCAGCTTTTGAGCGGGAGGGTGCAAAGCGGTTCGAACCGCTTACGGGGTTCTACAAGACCGCCGTTCTCGCCGGAGAGGCCGCCGCCGCAGGAAATCCGGAGGAAAACCTGCGAATATTGAAAAAAATCGGTTCGAACTTCCTTTTAGGCGGGAAACAAATAAATCTTAATTTTAATTCTCCGTGGGGAAAATTAAGAAAATTAAACTTTTCCGATGCGTTATCTGGTGCCAAATTCCGCGACTCGGAAATTTGGCGGGGGCGTTTTGGCGCTTTACTGCGTATCTGCAGCATTTAATTTACGCTGCGGTGCGCTAAAGGAATGTGTTCAAATCCCCTTAATTGTCTTTAAATAGGCCTTCTTCTCAACATCTTCCCTGGTTACAAATTTCTTAACAAGGCCCGGCGCCTGCATCTTAGCCTCTTCCATCTCGCTGCGGCTCATACTTGCGGCTACCCGCTTAATGAGCGTTTCTGCGGCAGGATTAGTTTCTTTGGCCGTTACTACGGAAAGCCATTTATAAGCCTCTACCTTACTTTTCCGGATGCCTTCCCCGGCAAAGTAAGCCTCGGCCAGCCTTCGCATAGCTATGGTATCGCCCTGGTTGGCGCCCTTAACAAGCCATTCCGCGGCCTTGGAGTAGCTGCGCTTGACTCCCGCCCCGGCACTGTAAAGCCCGGCTATATCTACGGCGGCGCCCGCATCACCCAGCTCGTCGGACTTCAGCATCCATTTCATGGCTCCCGCAGGATCTTTCTTTATCCCGTCGCCAAGCAGGTACATGCGGCCCAATTTGGAACTGGGGCTATAATCAGAGCTTTTTTCCGCCGCTTTAGCGTACAACTTGGCGGCGTCCAGTTTACTCACTTTAACGGCTTCGCCGTTGTAATACATGTCTCCCAGTTTCTCCTGCCCTTCAGCATCGCCTTTTTCTGCGGCCAGGCTGTACCACTTAAAAGCCTGCGGCAGGTTTTTTTTGACCCCATAAGAATCAGAATAAATGTCTCCCAGTTTTACCATTGCGGCTGTATTGCCGCCGGCTGCGGCCTTGGAAAACCACTCCCTGGACTTCGCAAAGTCCTGAGGGGCTCCGGATATGCCGTGAAAGAATGAAAAGCCTATATCAAAGGCCTTGCCCAATTCACCCTTATTGTAAGCTGAAATCATCTCCTGATAGTTACCCCGGGTTGTTTTCTGCGCCAGCACGCCAGCCGGCAAAGCCGCGGAAAACGCAAAAAGACAAAGAGCTGCGTATACTGCCACCCTATTAACAATTTTCACAGTAACCTCCGTTAATTATTTCGCCCTTAAATTCCGCAAGGCGGGGTTTCCCCCGCCTTTCGGCTTGTCGCGTCTGACTCGGCCTGGCTCACTGGGCCCGGCTGGAGCAGCTCTTTCCCTTCATATTATCGTACGGGACCGTATTCCCGAACCGGTGGTGGCTCCAGACATGATTATAGTTGACTTGCCCGGTAAGTTTTACCCCCAGGTCCCAGCCGGCGGAGAAGTTACCGCCTAAAGCATCGGAACTCTGAGCTTTTCCTTTGCGCAGCGTGGCTTCGGAAACTATCCACTTACGGCTCTGCTTGCTGTACTGGCAGTCTATATGAACTTCCATGTCGTACTGCTCCTCTTTAATGGAGGAGATCTCAAAAGGCTCTATATTATCCGGATCGAGCGCATCCTCCTTCAGATAAGGGTTCGCGCGATGAGGCCTGGCCTGTACTATGCCGGAGGCATAGGCAAGATTAAAGTCCGGAACCCGGATCTTTATCTGCGCCTGTCTCCAGACGCCGTTGCCGTTATGCGTAATACCCGGGAGAGAACCGTAGCGGGCGGTCTGGGAATAAGACCAGGCGCCTGGCTTACATTCATTGGGCATTATCATATTAACCTTAACAGTACCGTCGCAGTACCTCTCGGTAATAGCCTCGCCTTTATCGTTATAAGCCGGTATCCAGATAGGCCCCTTGAAAAGCCGGATATTATGAAGTTCGGATTTAGGAAGAGCTTCCCACGCCTGTTTTCTTACGGCATTCGCATCATTCGCAGCCTGGTTCTCTGCCTTCTGCAGCCTGCGGACCTCGGCGATAGCGTTCGCACAGACCCGTATCTTCCGGTCTATCTGGTTGGTCAGGGCCTTGATCTCATCCACTATCCTCCGGGCCTCTTCCGGTGTTTTGGCGTTCTCAAGTTCCTGCGCTTTGGCTTTGACCCGAGTCCTAAGAGACCTTATCTGTGAGGCAGCCGCCCTGTGCTTCCTGTATTGGGCTGCATATTTGGTCTTTGAGAAAGAACTGGGCCAATCGGGATACTGTTTATAGTTAGCCCCGGTATAGGCACTTATGAGGGCATTGCCTTCTGACTTTATCTTCGCCAGCTGCGGGTCTACCACTGGAGTAACCACAGGGTCCGTAACCACGGGGTCCGTAACCACAGGGTCCGTAACCACGGGATCAGGTGTGACCGCAGTTCCGGTCCCGAGAAGTTTATCCACATCCGCCTGGTTTTTATCGGTCCTTTGCTTTACCGCGGCAACGTCTTTATCCAGGTTTTCAGCGGTGGTGCTCAGGAATTTAAGGTCGTCCGTCAGCTCGTCAGCCACGCGCATATTCAGCACAGGAGAAACCTTCATTTCGTCCGGCAGGTCCTGGCTTTCGAGCGGCGCGTCATACTTGGCGACAGCGGCCTGGTTCTTGGGGCTTATCGCCGCCCAGGTTTTCTTTTCGCCATCATCGCCGGTGAATCTGGAGTCGTCCACCTTCGCGCTTTTATAATAACTGTCCTCATCGGCGCCGCGCATCACCAGCAGGTCTTTAAGAAGGCTGGTTTCCCCCTGCTTCTGCGGGATCGTATCGGTTTCACCCACCTTGATAGGCAGGCCGGTAAGGTTCTTGAAAGCCTCGCCGATCTGGGTCAGGGTTTCGGGAGAAGGAACATTTCCGGGAGCTTCAAGCTCGGTAATATAGCCGTCAAGTTTGGCGCCTATTCCCTGGGACTTTTCAGACAATACAACCGACTTTTCCCTTAGACCGACAGCGGCAGTTCCGACATAGCCGGCCTGCTTGTCATAAAAGGAAGCACCTCTTTCGAGGAACTTGCCCTGCGGCTCCAGGCCGGTAGCCGAAGCCAAATCACCTGCGGCTGCCTGTTTAAGAGTCTCTATGCTGGCCTGTATAGTAGCTGCTTCGGGAGTGGTGGTGGTCGTAACTATCTCGGCTGTTGCAATCTTGTTCTGGGTAAGGACAGAACCTTTGCGCTGGCCGATAGCTTTAAGAACTGCCGGGTCTTTCAACGCGGCTTCCAGGCGCCGCACCAGCGCGGAGTTCCGGGTTTTAAGCTGGGCAATAGCGGCATTAGTAGCGCTCACCTTACGGGAGAATTCCCCGCGGTCCCGCTGGAAAGCGTCGGCCCTGAGCTTGGTGTTTCCTACAATAAAAGGGAACTCATAACCCCGGGTTCCGAGGCTGGTCAGGTCGGCCAGCTTCTTTGCGACGTCAGAGGCGCCCTTCACAAAGTCCTTGGGTTTATCTCCCTGCCCTTCAACCGCGGAAATGTCAGCCCTGAGAAGTTCCAGCTGTTTGTCAAAGGTAGAAGCCGCGGGAGTAGGCCAGGTGGTAGCAGGCGCTACATTATGCTGGGGAGTATTGCCTCCGGGGGTATTGTTTCCGGGGTTAGTAGTATCGTTGCCGGGGTCGGTGGTTCCGCCTGCGCAGCCCGCTCCGGCAGGGGGCGTTCCATTCTGGGGCCCGGTCCATACGCATTTACAATCAAGGTCAGCCTGATCTTTAGATCCGCAGTCGCTGACCTTGGAAGAAGGATAACAAGCGCCGCTCGGCCCCCGTGTCCAGCACCAGTTAGCGGGTGCCCCTGCGCCGCGGGGATTAAGCACACCGCCTACAAGGCTACTCGTCAACTTGCCCAATTCAGTGCCTATTGCTCCTACTACCGCATTGATAAGTTGTTTGGGGATCTCGTATTTCTTGAAGAATTCCCATTCCAGCGCTTTAGCCTGGCGCGCTTTGGCGGCAGCTTCAGCCAGGGTTTCACCGGAGCGGTTATGGTCGTACTTGGTAGTAGAGCCGGAGGGCTTGGTGGTCTTTTCAGAATCGCCTCCCGCGCCCAGGCCGCCCGCTCCGCTGCCTATCTGCGCCGCGTCGGCTGCGGCTTTGTCCAGGGAGTTCATCGCTGAACCACCGGAGAAATTGCCGGCCGATTTATCGGACTGCGCGCGGAGATTTTCATAGGCGTTCTTGGAAGAGCTGTTAGGCGTATTAGCTACACCTTTATACCCGGCCATGGCCACAGGCCCGAGCATCGAGCG
>MNUR01000068.1 GCA_001871115.1 Elusimicrobia bacterium CG1_02_56_21
TCTACCATCTTCTTCCAGGCGGGAGATCTGATGATGGGAACTTGTCTTGTCACTATTCCTCTAGGAGCCTGTCCGACATAAGGCTTTCATGACGAAATTGTCTGTTTTGGAGCCGAGCCGAAGCGCCGCGAGACGAGCACCCTCGACGGAGGTTGTGAGTTGAGCGGCGCGAAAGCGCAGGACAAAAGGGACAATTGCAGGCGAAATTGCTTATGTCGGACAGGCTCCCAGGGCGGCCGGAGCGGGGGCCGGCAGCTGCCTGAGGGGGGAATTCGCCCTTTTATATTACGATTATCAGGGGAAAGAGCGTTTTTTATCCTTTGTTCATAGCAAAAAACCTCCAAAAAACCTAAAATATAAACTGTATGCACAAAGATTTGAAAGAGATACTGATATCCCCCGAAGAACTTGAGGCGGGAATTAAAAAACTTGGAGGGAGGATCTCGAAGGACTATGCCGGGCGCTGTGTTACCCTCGTAGGGGTGCTGAAAGGCTGCATCCTGTTCATGTCCGACCTCGCCAAAAACATTTCTTTGGATACCCGGATGGACTTTATGATGCTGTCCTCCTATTCCGGCGCCCACTCTACCGGGGTGGTGCGGATCCTCCTGGACCTTAAGGAAAGCATTGAGGACTGCGACGTGCTGATAATAGAGGATATCGTCGACTCCGGCCTGACGATGGAATATATGCTGCAGAACCTTAAGACCCGCAGGCCGAGGTCGCTTGAGATCTGTACGCTGCTGGACAAGCCTACCCGGCGCCGGGCTAATATCCCCATAAAATACACCGGGTTTACCATAGAAGATAAATTTGTGGTCGGTTACGGCCTGGATTACAACGGAATCTACCGCAATCTCCCGTACATCGGCGAGCTTAAAGAGTCCGCCATAGAAATAAGGAAATAGAATATGCCCCTGAAAAAGAATTTAAGACAGCTGCTTTTTTGGTTTTTGGCCTTCATGCTTTTTGTCGCGGTTTACCAGAATATCAAGGGCGTGGAGAAAGAGCGCCAGATCCCCTATTCGGAGTTCAAGGCCAAGCTGCGGGACAAGCAGGTGGTGAAGGTAAGCGTGCGCCAGGACCTGATAAAGGGCGAAATGAAAGAGGGCGACAAGTTTAAGACTATTCCGATGCCGGACCCGAAACTTATAGAGGATATGGAAGCCGCCGGGGTAACGGATTTCGCTGCCGAGGCCGACCGGGGCTGGATAGCCGCCCTCATCCTGAATGTCGGCTGGATACTGATCTTTGTCTTTATCTGGTGGTTCCTTTTTATCCGCCAGGCCCAGATGGGCGGCAAGCAGGCGATGTCCTTCGGCAAGTCGAAGGCCAAGCAGCAGGACCTTAAGAAGCAGAAAGTCACTTTCAAGGACGTGGCCGGCTGCGAAGAGACCAAGGACGAGCTGCGGGATATTGTCGATTACCTGAAGAATCCCAAGAAGTACCAGACACTGGGCGGAGAACTGCCCAAGGGCGTCCTGCTTTACGGCCCTCCCGGGACCGGCAAGACCCTGCTGGCGAGAGCGGTGGCGGGCGAGGCCGGAGTTCCTTTCTTCACGGCATCCGGCTCCGAATTCGTAGAGATGTTCGTCGGCGTGGGCGCGAGCCGCGTGCGCGATCTCTTTGAGAAGGCCAAGAAAAGCGCCCCGGCCATAATTTTTCTCGACGAGCTGGACGCGGTCGGCCGCTCGCGCTTCGCGGGCATCGGCGGCGGGCACGACGAACGGGAGCAGACCCTTAACCAGATGCTGGTGGAGCTGGACGGCTTTGAGTCCAAAGAAGGCATCATCCTCATAGGCGCCACCAACCGGCCCGACGTGCTGGATACGGCGCTGCTGCGGCCGGGCCGCTTCGACCGGCGCATTAATGTCCCGGTTCCCGACATAAAAGGGCGCCTGGAAATACTCACGGTGCACGCTAAAAAAATTAAGCTTACGCCGGAAACCGATCTTTCCATAATAGCCCGCCACACCCCGGGCTTTACCGGGGCCGACCTGTCCAACGTGGTCAACGAGGCCGCTATCCTGGCCGCGAAGAAAGAGCAGAAATCGGTGGACCTGAAAGACCTTGAGGAGGCTATAGAAAAGAGCATAGCCGGCCCCCAGCGCAAGTCCCGTATAATTTCCGAGAGCGAAAAACGGGTGGTGGCTTACCACGAGGCGGGTCATACTGTGGTGGCCAAGATCCTGCCCGGCTGCGACCCGGTGCATAAGGTGACCATAATCCCGCGCGGACCTGCGCTGGGCTACACCATGCAGATGCCCCTGGAGGACAAGTACCTCACTTCCAAGTCGGAGATCCTTAACAGGCTCTGCGTGCTGCTGGGCGGACGCGCGGCCGAAGAAATAGCCATAGGCGAAATAACCACCGGCGCCCACGACGATCTTACCAAGGTGACGAGCTACACCCAGAAGATGGTGATGGAATTCGGGATGAGCGAGAAAATAGGCCTTCAGTCCCTTAAGAAGGACGAGTCTGAAGTTTTCCTCGGCCGGGATATAATGCGTCAGGCCGGTTACTCTAACGAGACCGCCCGCATAGTAGACGAAGAGATAAAGCGGATAATCAGCGACTGCTACGTAAAGGCCAAGGCGGCGCTCACGGTTAACCGGCGTGCGCTGGACGCCATAGCGGAGCGCCTGATAGCGAACGAGGTTATAGACGCCGCCGAGATAGACACTTTGATGGCGGGGGCCAAAGCGGACTAAGAGAGAGACCGGGAGAAATAACGGATGTATCTTCAGTACGTTAAAAACCTTATAGATATCGCGGTAGTATACTACATTGTATACCGCCTGATATTGCTTTTAAAAGGAACCCGCGCAATGCAGGTTATCTGGGGCGTCCTCATCCTGGCCCTGGTCACGGCCGGAGCCAAGGCGCTGAACCTGGGCGCCACGGGCTGGCTGATGCAGCAGTTCTGGCTGGTCGGTATGTTCCTGCTTATCGTAGTTTTCCAGCCCGAAATACGCTTCGCCCTCGCAAATATAGGCTCAAATCCCCTCGGGCGGGTGATGGTGTCGCAGGAGTACCGCTTTATTGGTGAAATGATGGAGGCCGTCCGCTCCGCTACCGCGGAGAAAATGGGCATGCTGATAGTGCTGGAACAGGACATGGCCCTTCGCGATATAGTAGACACCGGCGTGCGGGTGAACGGCGAGGTCTCCAAAGAGATGCTCCTGACCGTCTTTCATATCAATACCCTTCTTCACGACGGCGCAGCGGTTATAGCAAATAACCGGCTGGTGGCCGCCGGCTGTATCCTGCCGATGACCGAGCAGCAGGAGCTTTCCAAGATACTCGGGATGAGGCACCGCGCCGCGCTGGGCTTAAGCGAGGTGGCGGACGCGATCATAATCATAGTTTCAGAGGAAACCGGCACGCTGTCGGTGGCCCGCAACGGGAAACTCCAGCAGGCAGTGGATCCTAAGGACCTTGAGGCCATGCTCTACCAGCTTTACCGCTCCAAGGCCGAGAAGACCCTGCTGCGCAAGTCGGCCAGGCCGGGCACCACGCCCCCTGCCGCGCCGCCCGCGGCTCACGCTTGATATGAATATTCCTGAACTCTTCACACGCAACTGGCAGATAAAACTGCTTTCGCTTATAATCGCCCTGCTTATCTGGTATTTTATAACCGGAGGGACGTAGGTTTTGCAGTAACGCTGCAGAATACCGGCGCCCGCGGGGACGCCGGTTTTTTTACGGGCGCAAAGCGGTTAAGATTTACTAAAATCCTAATATGGCTCCGGTCTTAGTTTACGCGCACAGGGGCGGCATGCGCAATGCCCCGGAAAACACTCTGGCGGCTTTCAGGAACGCTTTTTCTGAAGGTGCCGGCGCCGTTGAATGCGACATCCGCCGGACCGCGGACGGCGAGTTCGTCGCGTTTCACGATGCCAGCGCGGACAGGGTTTGCGGTTATGACTGGAAGATAGCGGAAACGACCTGGGCGCATTTAAAAAACCTGCGAGTTCTGGGAAAAGAGCCCATCCCCCACCTGGATGATATCCTCAATATGATGATTTTAAGCCCGGCCAGGGAATTCTATTTTGAGACGTGCCTAGCCGGCAAAGCCGACGCCGCGGACCTGGCCCTGCAGCTGAAAAAAGCGGGGGTTCAGAACCGGGCTTTCCTTCTGACCTACGCCCACCGCGGTAATTTACTGGCGGCCGCAAGGGAGGCTGTGCCGGGAGTAGGCCTCGCGGTTATGCCGCTTTACCCCTCCGATATGCTGGCGACGGCCCGGAGCGCAGGGGCCTCCAGGGTGTGCGCCGGCTGGATAGACTGGCCGCTCGCAAAGCAGCTTTTTTATTTCGGGGCCGCGGCGCTGAATTTTAAGAGACAGGCGGAAGAAGCCGCCAATGCCGGAATTGAGATCTCGGCCGGGATAGCCAATGATCCGCGCGATGTCCGCCGCCTGGCAGAGCTGGGTGCGCGGGCTATATGGACCGACGACGTGAAGATGGCTGTTAAATATGTTTAAAAAGATACTTCTGGTAGACGATGACGCGCTGGTACTTAATTCCACCAGGCGCTATCTTGAGGACCGCGGGTTCAAAGTTTCCGCGGCCGACAACGGCGCCGAGGCCGTGCATCTGGCCCGCGAGTCCAAGCCGGACCTGGTTATAACGGACGCCGAAATGAAGGGCCTGGACGGCTTCGCGCTATGCCGGGCCATCAAGGAAACCGCGGGCTTTGAATGCGTGCCGGTTATAATCATCTCCGGCAGAAAGATCAGCGAGGAGGATATACTCGCGGGATATAACAGGGGCGCCGACGATTATATCCTTAAGCCGTTTTCCTTCCCTGTCCTGCTGGCCAAACTGAAAGCCGTGATGAAGCGCTACGAGGGCGTGGCGGAAAAAACCGATAAGATAAAAAAACTAGGCATGGTGATAGATCCTTCCGGCAGGACCGTAGCGATAAAGAACGCGGTGGTAAACCTCACCCGTAAAGAATTTGACCTGCTTATGGCGCTGATAACCGAGGAGGGGCGGCTGCTGAGCATCCCTTACCTGCTGGAGACCGTCTGGGGTTACGACCCCGCCAGCTATAACGACCCCCACACCGTGGGGGTGCACGTTTCCTCCCTGCGCAAGAAGCTCGGCCGCGAGATCGGCGGCCACATCCACAGCGTAACCGGCCACGGTTATAAATTAGAATAATTGACTCCGATTTTGCTTCGGGTGGCACGCCGGCCGGAGCGCAAAAACAGGGTCTCGCACACCGAGCTCGCCCTTCCCCGCCTCGCCCTCCGCGCTTACGTAAGCGTCGGGCTCCGGCAGGGTTTTGCTAACCCGGCCGGCGTGCCACCCGAATCTCCACCCTCCCCATATATCCGGATTTGACCGAAATTTGATGATTTTTTGGTTTTTCTCATAACTTCACCTGATAGAGTATTGATGCGGAAGGAGGGGTTATGAGAACGATCAGAGCGGCTTTAAAAATAACCTTGGCGACCGGCTTAGTGCTCTGCCTGGGCGCCCCTCCTCCTTCAGCGGCAGAGGATGTTTATAAAAAGATGGCGAACGACTTCGCCAAATATTCCGCCACCAATAAAGTCAAAAATGTGACCGTCATCGGTTTTCTCCGCAAGGCCAGGACTTCGCGGGAGGAGAGCGAATATTTCTCGGAAAAGCTGCTTTCGTGCCTGGTGGCCTCGGGCAAGGTCAACCTGCTGGAGCGGGCGCAGCTGGACAAGGTCCTGGAGGAGCGCAGGCTGTCGGCTTCCGGAGTGGCCCAAGAGAGCGGGGAAGGGGGCGGGCAGAAGATAGATACCAGCAACGCGATAATAGTAGGAACCATCTTCGGCACCAGGGACCAGCTTAAAATAATCGCTAAAATGATCGACCCCCTGACCGGGGCCGTGCTGCACACCGTAGAGGCGCAGACGGAGAGGCAGTGGGAGATGATGCCGGAGCATCCGGGTTTTGATTTTGAGGTTCCCGACCTCCGCGCTATAGCGGCTATGTTCAGGGAGGATGAGATAAAGCCGCAGCTGACTGATTTCAGGGACGCTCCGGCCAGTCTGAACACCGATTCCTGCAATGCCCGCAAAACGCGGCTGGCCTCAATGCAGTCGAAAGCTCTCGAGGCCAAGGCTAAATACTGGGCGCTGCGGATGCGGGACCCTGCTTTCAATATGAAAAAACTTACACGGAACCCGGGGGGGGAGCTAAACTCAATGGAGAGGAAGAAGTTCTACGCTTTGCTGCGGGTCTTTCACCGCGCTTCGGAACCTCCGGAACTTTCAGCGGCCGAGATGAACGCGGTGATAGCGGTTATGAAGGAAGAGGGCAGGATTTCCGACGAATGCGGTCTGCATTAGAGGACTGGAGGAATAGAGGACTGGCTTTGAAGTAGATTCTCTGACCCCCCTGCTTCTCTAGCCTGCCTTGAATATCTTTTCCAGCAAATCCCTTATCTCATCTATCCCGAACGGCTTTATGAGGAAGCCCTCCAGTTCTACGCCCGGGACCAGCGGGGTCGCTATATTCGAGACGGACCCGGTAATGGCTATTATCTTGATGGCCGGGAGCAGGGTGCGGATCCTTTTTATTACTTCTTCGCCGCGCATGTCCGGCATTTTCAGGTCGCAGATGACCGCGTCAAAATTCCCGCCGGCTAATATCTGAAGCGCGGCGGCGCCGTTGTCCGTCACGGTTATCTCCCAGCCCCTGCTGGCAAGAGCCCTGCATACGTAATTGCGTACAAGGGCCTCGTCGTCAACTAAAAGTATTTTTTTAGCCATATCAGACAGGAAGGCTTACGGTGAAGGTGGAGCCGCTTGCGCCCCTGCTGTGCGCCTTTATTGAGCCGTTATGCCTGTTAATTATGCCCAGGCAGACCGAGAGCCCCAGGCCCGTGCCTTTGCCGACCGGCTTGGTCGTAAAGAAAGGGTCGAACAGGCTGTCGAGTATTTCAGGCTTGATCCCGGTCCCGGTGTCGGAGATCGCCGTCATCACAAGTTCCCTGCCCGCGGGATCCTTAAGGAAGCTGGTTTCAACTGTAAGTTCTCCGCCGTCGGGCATAGCGTCCCGCGCGTTCGTAAACAGGTTCAGGAAGACCTGCATCAGCTGCTGGAAGTCCCCGCTGACTATGGGCAGGCCGTGGGCGAACTGACGGTTGATACGCACGTTCTTAAGCTCCATCTGTCTGGCGCAGAGGGTCAGGGTTTCTTCTATTACTTCATTTACGCTTACCGGCTCTACCCGAGTTTTTTCCTGCCGGGAGAAAGAAAGCAGGGAGACTATTATCTTCTTGCAGCGGAAAACGGCTTTTTCTATATCTTTCAGGTCGGTATAGTTCTGGCTGTCGGGCTTGGTGTTTTCCAGGACCAGCTGGGTAAGGCCCAGGATACCGGAGAGGGGGTTGTTTATCTCGTGGGCGAGGCCGCCGGCAAGCTGGCCCAGCGCCGACATCTTTTCGGCCTGTATCAGCTGCAGCTGTGTTTCCTGGAGCTGGCTGTACAGGTTTGAGTTCCGGAGGGCCAGGTTTACCAGGGAGCCGAAGATCTTCGCCCGCTGCAGGTCGTCCTCGGTAAAGTGTTCGCCCTCCCGGGTGCGGTTGAGGTTTATCAGCCCGGCCGGCTTGTTCTGCTCCATAAGGGGCAGGAACAGCGCGAATTTTATCTCCTCTATCCCGGGCAGGTCCGCGAAAGCCCGGTCCTTGGAGGGATCTTCCACAAGCAGCACGGACCTGGTTTCCCCGGCCAGGCGGCCCATCATTCTCTCGCAAAGAGCCAGTCTTGAATTCAGCTGCGCTTCATCGTCCAGGCCTTCCGAAACCGACACTCCCGGTTTACCGTCCTTGTCCGGGAGCAACAGCAGGGACTCCTCGGCTTTAAGTATCCGGGTGACGGAATCAATGGTTACTCGCAGCAGCTCCTCCGGTTTTATCGCGGAGAATATAGCTTTCGTGATATCGTTGAACTTCCGTTTTTCCAGGGCCTTGCCTACTACGGCCAGCAGTTCTTTTATTTCAAAAGGTTTGTGGAGGTAGTCGAAGGCGCCTTTGCGCATGCTCTGTATGGCCGTGCCCATGGTACCGTGTCCGGTGGCGATTATGACCTCTATCTCCGGGTCTATCTTCTTTATTTCGCCCAGCGCGGTTATCCCGTCCATCCCCGGCATCTGTATGTCCATTATGACCAGGTCGAATTTCTCGGAACCTATCTGCTTGACCCCCAGCTCACCGTCATAGGCCACAGATACCGAGTAGCCGTGCGTACTCAGCGAGGCCGAGATCATTTCCGCTATCTGCGGCTCGTCGTCTACAACTAGTATCCGGGCTTTGCTGGTCATAAGTTAATTAAATTGTATAAAATTAATCCGCTGCAAAATTCCGGGGGAAGCTGCCCAATTAAAAAACCCCTTGCGGGGCTTTTTAAATTAATCCGGAGCTTCACTATCAAAGTTCGACACTACTTCGCGTCACATCCAGCGGAAACCTTGTAAATACCTTTCCCTGGTCGTCTTTGGACAAGGAAGGCCGATCTTATCCGCGAGATGTCGTCGCAGGCGTGGCCACGAAGCGCGGCCCCGCACTGCTCCTTGCCGCGAGAAGGCGGGTTCGCAGGGCGGCGGCACTAACGCGCCTTGCACCTGCTCCCAAGGTAGGCTGCATCTTACAGCAACCTCCTATGCGCGGCCTGCTGGCCGCTCCCGTCCGCCTTCGGCGTCCGTACAACGCAGAAAT
>MNUR01000035.1 GCA_001871115.1 Elusimicrobia bacterium CG1_02_56_21
AGGCTGTATATCCCCTTGGCTTTTTCCGAATCGCCCTGGTGAACGGTATCGACGCGCAGATGTCCGGGCTTGCCGTCAGGGTTCGGCTTGCCCCTTACCTCGATGGGGATCTGTACGCTTTTGGTCTTGCCTACGGTGACGGATTTTGCCCTGTACGCCGGGCTCTCCCGCAGGTTGTAGATGTGCGCGGGTGAGATATCCTTTAAGAGTTCAAACCGCGGATCCTTGAACCGTTCATGCTGCCGTTTCAGGATCACCTTTGTGGCTGGCCCGCTCATGCGCTCATGGAGGTTGTCCGTCTCAGCCAGGAGCTCTATGTCGGACCTGGTGTAAATGGTCGGGAACCTGTTGCGGTGCCCCGTCACCTCCTTTATCTCCCCGGTCAATAGTTTTCGCTCCAGCAGCCGGTTCATCTGCGGCCTCGAAGATCCGGTCACCAGCATGATATATTTGCGGACCGGGCCTTTGTCAGTCTTGTTCAGTAAAAAGTAGCCGAACTTTCTTACAGTGTCCTCTATCCACCGGTATTTCTCCTTGCGGCTAAGGCCCTTGAACTTCCACCCTTTCGAGGCCAATAGAAACCGCTTTAGCTGCTCTACCGTCACTATGGCGGAATCGTTCATATTTATAGTCATAGCTACAGATTATGAACGGAATACGGCGCTTTTTCAAGGATAAGCCGTTTTCAGGCTCATCTTGCGTTAGAAACCGGGAAATTTTCAGGCTCATCTTGCATTGGATAATTCTGCCACAAGACAGCCGGCGCACATAATTTGTACAATCTGATATTGTCGCTCCGCTGGCTGCTACAGCCTGTACTGCGGTCTTGTTTTACTTTATATTCCAGGGGTATTTAATGTATCTTAAAGCTCTCGAAATCTACGGTTTTAAATCTTTTGCCAATAAAGTTAAGCTCCCGCTTAAACCCGGCATAACCTGCATAGTGGGGCCCAACGGCTGCGGCAAGTCCAATGTGGTGGACTCCCTGAAGTGGTGCATAGGCGAAATGTCCTGGAAATCCCTGCGGATGCCGTCCATGATGGACGTTATTTTCGCCGGGACCACCAAGCGCCAGGCTCTTAATATGGGCGAAGTGGCCATGACCTTCGACAACACTTCCCGCAAGCTGCCGCTGGACTTCAGCGAAGTCACCGTTACCCGCAAGATCTACCGCTCCGAGGAAAGCGAATATTTCATCAATAAAGTGCAGTGCCGCCTTAAGGACATCCGCGAGATGTTCCTGGACACCGGCATAGGCACGGACGGCTACGCTATCATCGACCAGGGCGAGGTGGAGTATGTGCTGAGCACTACCTCCGAGCAGCGCCGCGAGCTGTTCGAAGAGGCCGCAGGCGTTTCCAAATATAAGGCCAAGCGCGAAGAGGCCGGCCGCAAACTTGAGAAGGTGGATATAGACCTCAACCGCCTCGCCGATTCGATGGTTCTGCTGGACGAGCAGATAAAGAAACTGGATAATGAGGCCAAGAAAGCCCGCCTGCAGGCTAAATACCGCGAGGAACTGACCGGGGCCGAGATTTCGCTGCTGCTCAAAGACGGTTCCGCTTTCGCCGCCAGGAGCGCCGAAGCCGCCGCCCGACTGGAGCCGGTAAAAAAAGAGTTGGCCGAGACCGCTGTGGCTATAACCAGCCTGGAAGGCGAGATCGCCGCGCTTAATTTGACACTTACCCAGAAAGCGGAAGAGCAGCGCCTTCTGAAAGAAGCCGTCACTGCCGTAAAAATAGACAAGAACCAGGCCGAGGGCCGCGTTGTTTCCGGCCAGGAAATGCTGGTAGAGATAAGCGGCCAGCGCGAGCAGCTGGCCGTTTCCGAAAGGCGGAATTTTGAAAAGCTGGCCGCCGCGGAGCCCCGCATAGCGGAGCTGAATGCAAAATTGTCCTCGGACGAGGGCGGCCTGCCCGCGCTGCAGTCCGAATACGACGCCGCCGCCGCCGCGCTGGCCGCCGCAGGGTCAGAGATGCGCGCCGCCGAAGAGGCCGCCGAGAACATAGCCCGCGAGATGAATGCCGCTTACTCGCAGGAAGTCGAGATTTCCAACTCTATAGCCCGCATGGGCTCCGACATAGGCCACTATACGGAGGCCAAGGCCGGTATCGCGCGCGATATAGAAGAAATAAATTCGGGCGTGGCGGCCGTAGAGGCCCTCATAGCCGAATTGCAGGCCCGCTCCTCCTCCCTGAGCGCAGAACTTGCCGCTGAAAACGAAAAAGCTGCCGCCGCCGAAACCCAGGCCAAAGCTTTTGCGGCCCGGCTGGAACAGATCGACGTCAGGCAGGCCGAGATCCGCGAGAAAAAAGCCTGGGACCAGTCCCGCCTTCAGGCCATCCTTGCGCAGGGCGAGCATGATACTTACTGGGTGGGAATAAACGGCGTTCTTAATTCCGGCGTGGCCGGGGTCAGGGGTACCCTGAGGCATCTGCTTTCCATCCGCAAAGAGGACCGCGTGGCCGTGGACGATGCGCTGGGCCGTTTCCTGGACTCCGTAGTCTGCGAAACCGCGGCTTCTGCGCAGGAAGCCATAGATTATCTCAAGCATCTCGGTAAAGGACGCTGCCGTTTCCTTATTCTTGACCGCGCCCCCGCAGCGCCGGCGCAGGAAGGCTGGAGCGTGCCTGGCGCGCAGCGCATAATGGACAAGATTTCATCCGAGCCCCGGTATCTTCCCCTGGTGGCGGGCCTGCTCTCCGGGGTTTATTCCGCGGGCGGGTCAGTACACGGTCCCTTCTGGGTAACCGGCGGGGTGGACGAGGTCGTTTCCAATGAGCCTTACTGGGAGGAGGAAGGCGACCTTAAAGAGCGGATAAAGAAGCTGGACGAGGAGCTCGGAGCCCTCGAGACGGAAAAAGTATCCCTGCTGCCGCAGCTTGACGTCTCCCGAGCCGCGGCCGACACAGCGGAAGAAAAGGCCTACGCTCTCAATATAGAATTTCACAAGAACGGGACCGAGTTTGCCGGGGCCGCCGACTCGCTGCGCGTAAAGCGCGAAAGCCTGGCGCTTACCCTGGCCGACAGCGATAAGAACGAGGCGGCTTTGAAAGATTCCGAATCGGCACTGGCGGAGCTGAACGCCAGGCAGGCCGAGGTCCGCGCCGCTTCCGAGGCCAAGAAAGCCGAGCAGGCCGCGCTGGGGGAAAGAAAAGATTCCCTGCACCAGGATTTTGCCGGCCGCAGCTCTGAACTGGGTTCGCGCAAGGCTAATTTGGATAATTACCGCCAGAATATAGAGGCCCTCAGGGGCGAGCTCGCAAGGGCGGAGGGCGACATGGCCGCCCTGAACGAGGAGAAATCACATTTCGCGGAGCGCCGCACAGAGCTGGCTTCACGCGAAGCCAGGCTTAACGAGGACGTGGCCGCCGCGGACGCGCGCCGGGTGGAGCTGATGCACGACCTGGCCGAGAAAGAGGTTATAGACCGGTCCATGGAGGACGAGCTGGGCGAGATGCGCGGCAACCTTTCCCGGATGAACGCCAATCTCCGCGACAGCCGCGACGTCTCTTCCGAGAACGACAGGATCCGCTACCAGATAGAGACCGAGCTCGCCACTATCAGCGCCCGGGCCGAAGAGACCGCAAAGCGCCTGGCGGACGAGTGGAATATCAGCCCCGAGGAAGCGCAGGTAAAATACGGGGACATAGAGGCCGATCATGAGCGCGTGAAGTTCCTGCGCAAGCGCATAGAGAGTATGGGCGCGGTAAACATGACCGCCCCCGAAGAGTACGAGGCCCTGACCGCGCGCTACAACTTCATGAATTCCCAGGTAGAGGACCTCAACCGCGCCAAGGCCGACCTGCGCTCCGCGATCAACAAGATAAACGACACTACCCGCGAGAATTTCAAGGCCACCTTCGACAAGGTCCGGACTTATTTCAAGGAGATCTACTCGCTTCTGTTCAACGGCGGCGAGGCGGACCTGATCCTTACGCTGCCTGAGAACCTGCTGGAGACCGGGGTAGAGATCCTGGCGCATCCGCCCGGCAAAAAACTGATGAGCATCACGCAGCTGTCCGGCGGTGAAAAGGCCCTTACTGCCCTGGCCTTGCTGTTCAGTTTCTTCCGCGTCAGTCCCTCTCCCTTCTGCGTTATGGACGAGGCGGACGCCCCCTTGGACGAGGCCAATGTCGAGCGCTATGTGCGCTTGATAAAGGAATTCTCGACTACAACCCAGTTTATCGTTATCACCCATAACAAGCGCACCATGGAGGCTGCCGACACTCTTTACGGAGTCACCATGGAGGAGCTGGGCATCAGCAAGCTTATTTCGGTGGATCTTAAGCGCGCGGCCGGCATGGCCACGCAGGAAACTCCTGTAGGGGCATAAACTTGAAATACGGCGTTTTTTCGGATGTGCACGGCAATCACGTGGCCCTTAAAGCCGTGCTGGAGTTTTACCGTAAAAACGAAGTAGAGAATTTTATCTGCTGCGGGGACATAGTGGGCTACGGACCGCAGCCGCTGGAGTGCGCCGAAACCCTGCGCGAGCTTAAAAACGCCGTTATTGTCATGGGCAACCATGACGCGGCGATGCTGGGCAAGATGGACCTTAAATGGTTCAACTCCAACGCGGCCTGGGCCATAGATTTCGCCAGGGGCCAGCTTACCGGCAAGGCCCTGGATTTTATAGCGCGCCTGCCCGAAAAAGTGGAAAACGAAAAATTTACCCTGGTGCACGGTTCCCCGCGTAAACCGCTCACCGAGTACCTGCTGAGCGAGAGCCAGTTCCTGGACAATAATAAGGACTGGAAGTTTTCTCCCTGCTTTATCGGCCACAGCCACATGCCGCTTTATTTCAGAGAGCGGGATAACGGAGTTCCCGAAACCGATTTTTTAAAGCCGGCGGTAAAGATCTTTACTACAGGGAAGGTAATGCTTAACCCGGGGGCCGTCGGCCAGCCTCGCGACGGGGACGTAAGATCGTCCTGCGGTATTTACGATTCTGACAAGAACACCTTCGAGCTTTACAGGGTCTATTACGATATCGGGGCCGTGCAGAAAATGATGTCCGCGCTTAATATGCCGACACTCCTTTCTGAGCGCCTCAGTTTCGGGTTCTGACCTCACACGCAGCCGCTGTTATAAATTTATACCAATGAATATTCTGATAGTAGACGACGATAAGAACTTTATAGACACGCTTCAGGACGGGCTTAACCTTAAAAGCGTAGACGCCGTGATAAGGGTGGCCAAGAGCGCCAGGGAGGCCCTGGACGCCCTGGACGCCGCGCTGCCCTCCGTCATTATACTCGACATCCAGCTGCCGGACATGCACGGCGTAGAATTTCTCCGCGTCATAAGGCAATCGGAGCGGCTTAAAAAAGTGCCTGTGATCTTTATCTCGGCCAGGTATACCGAGCCGGCCGATCGTTCGGAGGCTATGCTGGCCGGGGCCGGGGCCTTCTTCTCCAAACCGGTGGATGTGGAGGAGCTTTGGAAGGAGATGAAGTACCTTCTGGGCCGGGCCGAGGGAAACAAGCCCTGACACGGCGCGCGCACGGCCCTGGCCGCCCGCAGAGCATACCTCCCGGCCGCCTTTTGCGCATAGCGCTTGCTGCGGCTTGCCCAAAGGTCTAATACGCACAGACATAGTCTTGACAATAAAAAGTAAGTCTTATAGTATAAGGGGACGGGGGTTCGGATTGACTTCGGGGCTACAGCCGATTTCAGAGCAGGTCACAAGGAGATCACTATGTCCGACGAAATACAGATTACCGACGCTAATTTCGAGCAGGAAGTTTTAAAGAACGCGCTCCCCGTGCTGGTGGATTTTTGGGCCCCGTGGTGCGGACCCTGCCGTATGCTGGGGCCCGTCATCGAAGAGCTGGCCAAGGAATATGCCGGCAAGGTAAAAGTCTGCAAGCTTAATACCGACGAAGCGCAGGACACGGCCGGTAAATATCAGATTTCCGCCATTCCCACGATACTTCTTTTTAAAGGCGGGGAAGTGGCGCAGCAGCTGGTGGGCCTGCAGCCTAAAGAAGAACTTAAAAAACATCTGGACGAGCTGATTAAATAGGGGACAGCGCCCTATTTCCGGTTTCAGTAGGCGTAGAATTTGGGGACACAACACCTAATTCCAGGGAAATAGGTGTTGTGTCCCCTAATAAATGACAACCAAGCACGTTTTTATAATAGACGCACACGCTTTTCTTCACAGGAGCTATCACGCCCTGCCGAAGTTCTCCACCTCAAAGGGCGAGGAGGTGGGGGCCCTCTACGGCTTTACCCGCATACTGCTTAAAATACTCCGTGAGCGTAAACCGGAATATGTAGCCGTTTGTTTCGACTCCAAAGGCGGAACCTTCCGGGATGACCTTTATAGCGACTATAAGGCTAACCGTCCGCCCACCGATCCCGGTCTTGTTTCGCAGCTTAATACCGCCCGGGAACTGGTCGCCGCCCTGGGCCTTAAAGGGGTTTATCTCAAAGGCTATGAGGCCGACGATATAATAGCCACCCTGGCCCGGCGCGCGGAGAAAGCCGGGATGGAGGCGGTTATTGTTTCGGGCGACAAGGACGCCGCCCAGCTGGTAGGGGAAAATGTGCGCATGTGGGACGGCAATTCCGCTGAATTCTCGGGCCCTGAGGCGGTTGAAAAGAAATACAGCCTGCCGCCGAACCTCCTGCCGGATTATTTCGCGCTCGTGGGCGATTCTTCCGATAATGTCCCGGGAGTGGCGGGCGTAGGTCCGAAGAGCGCCGTGAAACTGGTGCAGGCCTACGGGCCGCTGGAAAAGATACTTGCCGCCGCAATGGACCCTGCGCTTACCGCCACCGACAAGGCGCTGGCTAAAGTGGCCAAAGATATGGAGAACGCGCGCCTCTCCCGCCGCCTGGTGACGCTGGAAGCCGACGCGCCGGTGGAGGAAGGCTTGGAGCTCTTCAAACCGGCCGCCCCCGGCGGCCCGGAGCTGGAAGAGATGGCCCGCCGCCTGGAATTCAAGGAACTGCTGGCGCTGGCCGGCGCAGCGCCCGCTCCTCAAAAAGCGGCCGAACTGCCCCCGGCGGGGGAAGCCGGTGAGATACTGAAGTCCCTGCACGGCACCGCCTCTTTCGCCGCTTTCGCGGACGGCCTGGCCATAGGTTCTAAAAAAGGAATCTGTATCCTCGGCCCCGGCCCGGTCGACGCCGGAGCGGCCGGGAAAGCCGCTTCCGTCCTGTCGGACCCCGGGATCTCCAAAGTTATTTTCGGGGTAAAATCAGTGATGCGCCTGCTGGGCCTTCCCTCCGGTTTCACCCCAGTGAATTTCGTCGACGCGGAGGCGGCCGCCGCCCTGCTCGCGGCCGGGACCCGCCGCGTCGAACTTCCCCAGATGGTCTTCGAAAGGCTCGGCCTGCCGCTGCAGCCGCCGGGCTCGGCGGAGGAAAAAGCGCAGTCCTGCGCCGCCCTGCCCGAACTCTGGCATATCCTTAAAGAAGAACTTGAGAAGTCGGGGATGGCCGGGGTTTATTCAGAACTGGAGCTGCCGCTGCTGCCGGCGGTCTATTCCATGGAGCAGCACGGCACCGCCGTGGACACCGGCCTGCTCGGAGAACTTTCTTCCCGGTTCGAAAATAGGCTGGCGGAGCTCCAGGCCGAATGTGAGCGGCTTACCGGGGCCCAGATAAATCTCAATTCTCCCAAGCAAGTGGCTTTCCTGCTTTATGAGAAGCTGAACCTGGGACTGGAAGAGGCGCAGAAAAAGCAGTTCAAGAACAAGGACGGCTATTCTACCGGCGAAGAAGCCCTTCAGTATCTGAAAGCCGCGCACCCCGTGGTTCCGCTCATCATGGAGTTCAGGGAGATCGCCAAGCTTAAATCCTCTTTCGTGGACAATCTGCTGGCCGCCGCCGGGCCCGACGGGCGCCTGCACACCACTTTCGACCAGCTGGGCGCGGCCACCGGCCGTTTCTCCAGCAGGAACCCGAACCTGCAGAATATCCCGGTGCGCTCGGAATCCGGGCTGCTGGTGCGGAAATGCTTTACGGCCAGGGAAGGCTTCGTCCTGCTCAGCGCCGACTATTCGCAGATAGACCTGCGCGTGCTGGCGCACCTTTCCGGGGACCGCAACCTGAGCGAAGCCTTCAGGCACGGGGAGGACATCCACCTGCGCACCGCGGCCGAGGTCTTTAACTGTGCCCCGGAGTTCGTGACCCCGGAAATGCGCCGCGCGGCCAAGGCCATAAATTTCGGCATAGTCTACGGGCAGACCCCCACCGGTCTCTCCCGGGAACTGGGTATCAGCCGCGGCGAGGCCGCTACCTATATCAAGCACTATTTCGAGGTCTGTCCCGGGGTCAAAGAATGGAGCGACAAAACCATGGACGAGGCCAAAAAGACCGGCTTTGTAACCACTTTCACCGGGCGCCGCCGGGCCCTGCCCGAGCTCAAGGCTTCCAACCCGCATCTGCGCAGCTTCGCCGAGCGGGCCGCGGTGAACACTCCCGTGCAGGGCGGTTCCGCCGACATCATTAAAAAAGCCATGGTCAGCCTTTTCGACGGCTTCAAGCATTCCAAAGACGTCTTCATGCTCCTGCAGGTGCATGACGAGCTCGTTTTCGAGGTGCGCCGCGACAGCCTTAAGAAGGCCGCCGCCCTCATAAAGAAAGAGATGGAGGGCGCTTACAAGCTCTCCGTCCCGCTGAAAGCCGACCTCAAGACCGGCCCTAACTGGCGGGATATGGAAAAATATGAGGTTTAGCGCCGCGCCGCTGAAAGAGCTGCCGCCGGGTACGCGCTGGCTGGCCGTTTCGTTCTTTGCCGGGTGGATGGCCAAGCTCCTTTTCGGTTACGGCTTCCTGGCGCATTTCGCCCTGGTGCCCGACTTATTCCTCGGCCGCTTCTGGCTCTGGCAGGGCTTCAGCTATATTTTTATTCACTCCGGCTTCTGGCATTTCCTGTTCAATACCTTCATGTTGTGGATGCTGGGTCGCATAGTGGAGCCGGAGATGGGCACCGGGAAGTTCCTGCTGTATTTTTTCGGTTGCGGGGCCGCGGCGGCCCTGTTGACGGCGGCAGTGCAGCCGGGTTCTGCAATACCCGTGATAGGCGCCTCAGGGGCCATCTACGCGCTGCTGGGGGCTTTCGCCTTCATGCATCCCGGAGTAACCGTATATGTTTATTTTCTTTTCCCGATGAGCGCCCGGATGATGGCCTTCCTGCTGGGGGCGGTGGAGTTTGTAATGACCATCGCCCATACTAATTCAAGTATATCCAGCATCACCCACCTGGGAGGGCTGGCAGCCGGCCTGCTCTGGCTTTGGGGAGAGCGGCGCTGGCGGCAGGGGCCGGCAGCGGCGGAGTTCTTTTCTCCGGCTAGTCTCTGGCCGGGCGCCAGCGGGGCTGACAAGCCCTCCCCAGCCGCGGCAGAAAAAGCCGAGGTGGACAGGTTATTGGAGAAAATTTCGCAAAAAGGGCAGGCTTCACTCAGCCGTTCTGAAATAGCGCTGCTTGACGGGTACTCCAAGAGGAAAGGGGGGAGGGCGTGAAAAACTACAAGTACTTTACCGTCCCCCGCGGCAAAACCGTTATCGGGCTTACCGGGCCTATCGCTTCCGGCAAGAGCCTGGCGCTGGAGCTTTTTGTTAAAGAGGGCGCGCTGGGAATTTCCGCCGACTCTGTATCCGCTTCGCTATTGACAGACCCCGCTTTTTGTATTAGTATATTGAGGAAGTTTGGTTCCGATAAAATCCTTACAAACGGTTTACTGGACAAAAAAAAGCTTGCGGCCGAGATTTTCAGCTCGCCCGCGAAGCGGGAATGGCTTGAAGGCCTGCTGCACCCGCAAATCCTAAGAAGAATCCACTCATTAATAATCAGATCCAATAAAAAAATATCGGTTGTCGAGACGCCCTTGCTGTTTGAGGCGGGACTCGATGAGTGTTTCACCTATACGGTCTGCCTGGCGGCTCCGGATAAAATACTTCAGGCCAGGGCTTTAAGGCGGGGCTGGAGCAGGGCGCAGTACAAGGCCAGGGTAAAAGCCCAGTTGCCGGCAGCAGAAAAGTCCCGCAGGGCGGATATAGTGCTGGAGAATTCAGGCAAACCGGCGGAGCTTGCCGAAAAGATAAGATTTATGTGCTGCTTCCTTAAGGAAACGGCCAGGAGATAAGAAAAAATGAACTATCAACAGCCGGGAGGCAGGAATTTAAGAGATTCCGCCCAGGAGAATAGGCCGCCCAGGAACGATTTCCAGGGAGGCCAGCATAATTCAGAGCGGTCGGGGAATCATAATAACGGGGCCAGGAACGGGTCCAGGAACAATAACGGTCAGCAGCAGGATACAAGGGGAAATCAGAAAATGGAAAACAACAGAGCGCCCAATCATAACCAGAACCAGGGGCAGAATCAGAACCAGAGCCAGGGCCAAACCCAGGCGCCAAATCCTAATTTGCCGAAAATGGACGTGACGGTCCTGACAAAAATGACCGTTTCCGAGCTTGTAAAGATAGCCGAGCAGCGCAACCTGGAAGGAGTGTCAGGCCTTAGAAAGCAGGAGCTGATCGGAAAGCTGATGGAAGCCCAGGCCAAACAGAACGGCATAGTGCAGGGCGAGGGCGTCCTGGAGATTCTGCCGGACGGCTTCGGTTTCCTCCGCGCCCAGGAATACAATTACCTTTCCAGCCATGAAGATATTTATGTTTCTCCTTCCCAGATCAAGAAACTCGGCCTGCGGAAGGGGGATTCTGTTAACGGCCTTATCCGCCCTCCCAAGGACGGCGAAAGGTTCTTCGCGCTGCTGCAGGTAAAGACCGTAAACGGCCTGGAGATAGAGAAGATAGGCCATAGGCCGCTCTTCGACAACCTTACCCCGCTGCACCCGAACGACCGCTTCCTGCTCGAGACCGCCAAGAACGAGATGACAGGCCGCGTTATAGACCTTATAGTTCCGGTAGGCAAGGGGCAGCGCCAGCTTATCGTGGCCGCGCCCAAGACCGGCAAGACCATGATCCTGCAGCGCATCGCCAACTCGCTCGCCCTCAATCACCCGGAGATAGAACTGCTGGTACTGCTCATAGACGAGCGCCCCGAAGAAGTCACCGACATGAAGCGCTCCGTGCGCGGCGAAGTCATCGCCTCCACCTTCGACGAACCGGCTGACCGCCACGTTCAGGTCTCCGAGATCGTTCTTGAAAAGGCCAAGCGCCTGACCGAGCACGGCAAAGATGTGGTCATCCTGCTGGACTCGATCACCCGCCTGGCCCGGGCCTACAATACGGTGGCCCCGTCCTCAGGGCGCGTTCTTTCCGGCGGCCTTGAATCCACCTCTCTGCAGCGCCCCAAGCGCTTCTTCGGCGCGGCGCGCAATATAGAAGAGGGCGGGTCTCTCACTATTATCGCCACGGCCCTGGTTGAAACCGGCAGCCGCATGGACGACGTTATTTTCGAGGAATTCAAAGGCACCGGCAACTCCGAGATCTACCTGGAGCGCAAGCTGGCCGACCGCCGCGTGTTCCCCGCTATCGACATCAACCGCACCTCTACCCGCAAGGAAGAGCTGCTGATGACCGACGACGAACTTAACAAGGTCTGGATACTGCGCAAGGTTCTGGCCCCGCTGTCCCCCATAGACTCTATGGAACTTCTGATCTCCAAACTCGGCGCGACCAAGTCTAATAAAGATTTCCTTAAGTCCATGGAAATGGGATCGGACAGGTAAGTCGGCAAGGCCGCCCGATCGCGGGCGGTTTTCCCGGCGCTAAAGATGAAAGCCGCAGAAAAAGAGAAGTCGGGCGAACTGGAGAGGGGTTCTTTTTCCTCCTTCCGGCCCGGCTTTAGCTTTTTGCCCTTTCTCCGGCGTCCTTGCGCCTATCTCCTCCTGGGCGGGCTGCTTGGAACAGCCATGCTCTCTTCGGCCGTATCCCCCGGTATTTCGCCCCTCTACTATTCCAGGTTTTCCGTCCTTACCGCCCCGGGGCCTTCCGAGCCCCCGCCCGAAGCTTTCCGCCTTATACCGCGCCTGATACATGCGCGGCACAAGGTGGTCAAAGGCGATAATGTGCGTTCCCTCGCTTCGGCTTACGGGACGGATATCCGCTCCCTGCAGAGCACCAATGCCAACGAATTCATCTTTATTTCGCGCGGCGGCTACATAAGGGTCCATAACGGCAAGGGCCTGCTTTATGAGGTGACGGTGAACGGAGAAACCCTTAACGGGATCTCCAGGCGCTATGTGTCAAAAGGCCGGGACCTTAATTCTTTCAAGGCGGAGATAGTGGAAGACAATGAATTGCCGCCGTCCGCGCTGCTCCTGAATTATAAGTTCAGCAAAGGCGACAGGGTCTATCTTCCGGCCGTTTACGTGGATCTCGACACTTACCGGATGCCGCTCCGGAGTTACGGCCGCATAAGCTCCCGCTACGGAACCCGCTATCATCCTATACTTAAACGCAGGGTCTTCCACAGCGGAACCGACATCCCTATGCCCATAGGCACCCCGGTTTACCCTTCCCGCTCCGGCACCGTAACTTATTCCGGCTGGAAGGGCGGTTATGGGAATACCGTGGAAGTCCGCCACAAGGACGGCTCTATCTGCCGCTATGGCCATCTTTCCAGGCTGTCGGTAAAGCCCGGAGATATAGTGCAGAAATCCAGGACCCTGCTGGGCAAGGTCGGTTCCACCGGTATGTCCACCGGCCCCCATCTCCATTTTGAGATACTGACCCGTTCCGGAAAATCGGTCAATCCGATGGCCAAGATAGGGAAGCGGTAGCCGTAAGGCCGGAATCGGATACGGACTTACCCCGATTATGCTATAATTAACGCTAATAGACATTTATTTTTTAGAGGAAAAGACCATGAAAAACGACATTCACCCCACTTATAATCTCTGCGAAGTAGTCTGCGTCTGCGGTAACACTTTCCAGACACGCGCTGTAAAGCCTTCCATAAAGGTTGAAATCTGCGCAGCTTGCCACCCTTTCTATACCGGCAAGCAGAAGCTGCTCGACACCGCCGGGCGCATAGAGAAGTTCAATATGAAATTCGCCGCCACCGATGGCAAGATGGTAAAGCGCAAGGCCAAGAAGGCCGCGGTAAAAGCAGTAACGCCCCGCCATACCGCAAAGCGCAAAGTGCTCTCTTCGGCCCCCGTCAACAAGGCTGATAAAAAAGCCGCGCCTAAAGCCGAAAAGAAACCCGAAACTAAGTAGCTCGGCTCTCTAAACGGGCGTTCCTATGTAATGGAGCGCCCGTTTTTTTATATCTGCGATAGCGGGGTAACGGGGCAAAGAAGCCCGGGGTTGTGCTGAAATAGCCGGCGGGAGCAGATGGCAATTTCCCCGCAGTTGAATTCAGTTTTTTAAGCCTTTTATGCCGCACTTAACCGGATCCTGATATGCTTGAAGAGGAACTGAACGCTGTAAAAAGAGAGTTTGCCGAGATAGAGGCACATTTGTCTTCCGGCGGCCTTAAACCCGAGGAAATAGAGAAATTTTCCCGGCGTCACGCCGCGTGCCGCCAGCTTCTGGATACCTCGGCCGCGCTTGAGAAAGCGCTGAAAGAAGCCGAAGACACCCGCCAGATGCTTTCCAATACCGATAAGGAAATAGCCGAAATGGCGGCGGCTGAACTTCCCGCCCTTGAAGCTTCCGTCGCCTCCCTGCGAAAAAAGCTGAAGATCCTGGTGATACCTCCGGACCCGGCTGATTCCAAAAACATTTTCATGGAAATACGCGCCGGAGTGGGCGGCGAGGAGTCCGCTCTTTTCGCCGCCGACCTGCTGCGCATGTACACCCGCTTCGCCCAGAACATGGGCTGGAAAGCGGAGCTGCGCGACATTTCGGCCACCGGCCTCAAGGGCATAAAGAACGCCGTTCTTTATATTTGCGGCCAGGACGTTTACGCGCTGATGAAGTACGAGGGCGGAGTGCACCGGGTGCAGCGGGTTCCGCTGACCGAGGCCTCAGGCCGCGTGCATACTTCCACCGTTACCGTGGCTATAATGCACGAAGTCGACGAGATAGAAATAAAGATAGAGGCCAAAGACCTCAAGATGGATACCTACCGCGCCAGCGGGGCCGGCGGCCAGAACGTCAACAAGGTAGAGACCGCCGTGCGCATCACCCATCTTCCGAGCGGTATCATTACGGCGTGCCAGGAAGAGCGCTCACAGGGCAAAAACAGGGCGAAAGCCATGGCTATGCTGGCGGCTAAGCTCGCGCAGGTCAGCGAGGAGGCCCAGGCAAAGGCTAATGCCGGAGCCCGCAATATACAGGTGGGCACCGGGGACCGTTCTGAAAAGATCCGCACCTATAATTTCCCGCAGAACCGGGTTACCGACCACCGGATACAGGTTTCCTGGCATAATCTGCAGACGGTCATGGAAGGAGAGATAAAGGATATGCTTGAAGAGATCAGGCTGGGTCTTTCCGGGCAGGAGGAATGACGGCCGGCAAAGCGCTGGCTCACGCTTCAGCCCGCCTTGAAGCTAAAGGGATAGAGGAACCGGGCCCTAACGCCGAGTGGCTGCTGGCCGACGCAATGGGCGTGCCGCGTTTGCGCCTGCTCTCCGAGCCGGACCTCCCGGTAGAGGCGGCGGCGCTGCTTAAATTTGAACAGGCCCTGCTCCTGAAAGAACAGGGCCTGCCGCTGGCCTATATACTGGGCTGGCAGGATTTCATGGATATCAGGATAAAAGTTGACGGCAGGGTACTGGTTCCGCGCCCTGAAACGGAAGAGCTGGCAGGCTTGGCCGCCGATTTCCTGAGGACCCGCGCCGGAGAGCTCTCCGTCATGGATTACGGCGCCGGCAGCGGCGCAATAGGCCTCTGGCTGGCTAAAGAGTTTTCTTCGCTCCGGCTCACGGCCGTGGATAAATCAGCCAGAGCTATCGCCTGCGCCGCCGAGAATGCCGAAGCGCTGGGCCTGGCCGGGCGGGTGGAATTTATCAGGGCCCCGGAGCTCGCCGTGCCGGGAGCGCCGGTCGACCTTATAGTTTCCAACCCTCCCTATATCCCCACCGGGGTAATTGCCGGCCTCGCGCCGGAAGTCTTGAGCGAGCCGCGGATGGCTTTGGACGGGGGGGGCGACGGACTGGGCGTGGCCCGGATGCTGGTGCGGAGAGCCCCGCTGAGACTTAAGAAGGGCGGGGCGCTCATAATGGAGCTGGGCGAGGCGCAGGCTAAAAAGCTCCTTGGCGAGATGCCGTCTTCCGTCTGGCAGGTAAAGCGCGCTTCTAAAGATCTGCGCGGGGTGGAAAGGTTCGTGTTCGGCAGTACGGTTAGATAAAAAGCGGACGGTTAATGGCTGGGAAAGGAATAAGGAACTATGGATAATTTTATTATACGCGGCGGCAGGCCGCTGCACGGACAGGCAATAATAAGCGGCTCCAAGAACGCCGCGCTGCCGATACTCGCCGCTACGCTGCTTACCAGGGAAAAATGTGAAATAAAAAACGTACCGGAGCTGATGGATATAAAGTCCACTTTCGAACTGCTCAATTACCTGGGAAAGAACTGCTTTTACGGCTATGGCAATTTTGTGGCGGAGGAGCATACGCAGCTGAAGCTGCACGCCCCTTATGACCTGGTGCGCAAAATGCGCGCCTCCGTGCTGGTGGCGGGCCCCCTGCTCGCCCGCTTCAGGAAGGTCCGCTTCTCCCTGCCGGGCGGCTGCTCAATAGGCATGCGCCCGATAGACATCCACCTGGAGGGCTTTAAGAAACTAGGCGCCGAAGTCGCTTATGAAAAAGGCGACGTGATACTTTCCGCCAGGAAACTGAAGCCGGGAAAAGTTAAGTTCCGCTTTCCCAGCGTGGGCGCTACCGAGAACCTGATGACCTGCGCCGCCCTGATAGAGGGGACCACCACTCTTGAGGGCTGCGCCCGCGAGCCCGAGATTGAAGACCTTGCCGCGGCCCTCAATAAAATGGGCGCGGCTGTGACCGGGGCCGGAACCCCTGTTATAAAAATAACCGGCGCCGCCAGCCTTAAAGGGCTTAAACACACGGTCATGCCTGACCGCGTGGAGACAGGAACTTTTATGCTGCTTTGCGCGGCCGCCGGCGGCAGGATAAAACTGCTCAACACCGCGCCTAAAACCCTTGCCGCGCTTATCCGGGCCATGAAAAAGGCGGGCGTAAAAATAAACACTTTCAAGGACTCGATGGAGATAATAGCGCCACAGGGCCGGCCCAAGCCGGTAAGCGTCGACACTAAGCCCCACCCCGGGTTCCCTACCGACCTGCAGGCGCCCTGGATGGCCTTTATGGCCCGCTCAAGCGGCACCTGCGAGGTGCGCGAGCATATTTTTGAGAACCGCTTTATGCAGGCCCCGGAACTCATCCGGATGGGCGCCGATATTACAGTCCTGGACAGGAAGGCCGTTATTCGCGGGGTTCCGTCACTTCTGGGCGCCCCGGTCATGGCTTCGGACATCCGGGCGGGCGCTGCGATGGTGGTGGCCGCTGCCGCCGCAAAAGGCAAGAGCGTCGTACGCCGCATTTATCACATAGACCGCGGTTATGAAAAGCTGGAGCATAAACTCAAGGACCTGGGCGTGGACGCTTCCAGGGTTAAAGCTTAGCAGCGGTGTTCCGGATTAATCAATGACTTTCGAAGAGGCCAAGGCTAAACTGGTAGAGCGGCAGGACTTCATAAAGAAGGACGGGCTGGGCCGCGTTTACGCCTGCCTTGAGAGGCTTGGAAATCCTCATCACGGGCTTAAGACGGTCCATGTGACCGGAACCAACGGTAAAGGTTCGGTCTGCGCTCTTTTTGAAGCCGCTGCGCGGGCCTCCGGACTTAAGACCGGCTTGTTTATTTCACCCCATCTGGTAAATATAACCGAGCGGATAAGTTTTTGCGGGCAGAATATAGGCGAAGCCGAATTCGCCGGGCTCTTCGGTGAAGTTTTTAAGGCCGGCTCTGACCTGAGCTTTTTCGAACTGGTCACCTGCATGGCTTTTCTCTTCTTTAAGAGGAAAAAGACGGACCTGGCAGTTATAGAGGTCGGGATAGGCGGGCGTTTCGACACCACTAACGTTCTCCCCAGGCCGGAGCTGAGCGTAATAACTTCAGTGGATTATGACCACCAGAAGTACCTGGGCGCTACCCTGGCCGAAATAGCTTCGCAGAAGGCGGGGATAATAAAACCGGGCAGCGTCTGCGTAGCGCCCCTGCTTTATCCCGAAGCCAGGGCGGAAATTTCCAGGGAAGCCGCGCAGGCGGGAGCACAATGCCATTTTTTTGCGCCTGTTTTTGAGATAGCGGACAGGGACTGGGAGAACGGAGAGCTCTTTCTTCGCCACAAGAAAACCGGCGAGGTTTACCCCTTCGGCATACTCGGCGAGAACCAGGTCTCAAACGCTACCCTTGCCTGGGAGGGGCTGGAGATAATGCGGGGGATGGGCTGGCCTATAAGCCGGGCCCACGTGGCGGCAGGTTTTGCAGCAGTGCGCTGGCCGGGCCGGTTCCAGTGCCTCACCCGTGTTTTTCCCGCCGGGAAGAAAACCGTTTTTATAGTGGACGGCGCGCATAACGAGGAAGCGGCGCGGGCTTTCTCGGCTACCTGGAAGGCTTCGCCTTTCAGCGGCAAACCGGCGGTCTTCCTGGTCGGGATGCTGCAGGATAAGGAACGGCGGCCTATACTTGAGCTGCTTGCCCCGCTGGCGGATAATTTTGTCTTTACCAGGCCGGACTCGCCGCGCGCCGCCGATCCCTGCGCCCTGGCCGACGAGTTTTCCTCTATAAATCCCGCCGCCGGGGTGGAAGTTCACGAGGATATAGGCGCGGCGCTTGGTTGCGCGGCGGGGTCGGGGACCGTAGCCGTGCTGGGATCTTTCTACCTGGCCGGCTCGGTCCTGGAAATACTGGGGAGCGCCCAGGCGCGCCCTGACTGATGACAGGGCTCCGGACAGCATTCGGGGAGAGCCGGTTTTGTTCTGAACGCGGCTCGCGTTTACTAATCGCTTGATATTTTTCACGGAGATATTATGCTCGGAATCGGCATAGACATCGGCGGAACCAATACTAAACTGGTGGTAGTGAACCGCGCGGGTAAACTTCTGGCCGGCGAGAGGTTCCGTACCGAGGCTTCAAAAGGCCCGGCTTTCTTTATCAAGCGCCTGGGCGTTATAGTGGCGGGCTTCAGGCGCGACTACGGCCGCCAGCTGGTTTCCATAGGCATCGGGGCGGCGGGAGACGTGGACCCCGAGCGGGGGATTCTCCGCTTTTCCCCTAACCTGGCCTGGCATTCGGTAAAGATCGCGGGGCCGCTGGAGAAACTTACCGGCCTGCCTTGCGCCATGGAGAACGACGCTAATATGGCCGCCTGGGGCGCTTACGAGATAGACCTTGCAAGGAAAACCGAGGATATCCTTACTTTGACTCTGGGCACCGGGATCGGTTCCGGGCTGATACTCGGAGGAAAGCTTTACCACGGGGCTATGGGCAGCGCGGGAGAGGCCGGGCATCTTAAAATAGAACCCAAAGGCCGTCTTTGCCATTGCGGGGGCCGGGGCTGCCTGGAGGCCTACTGCGGAAGCTATGCCATTATGGCCAGGGCCCGGGAGCTGATAAAGAATGAAGGGGCTTTTGTTAAAAAGTTCGCCCCTCCCGGCCGCGAGAGATTCAATACTATGTGCCTGACCAATGCGGCGGCGGCAGGCCACGCGGCGGCCCGCAGGGTCTGGAGAGAGATGGGTCATAACCTTGGAACCGGGCTGGCAGGACTTATCCTGGTTCTTAATCCCGGCTGCGTTGTGCTGACCGGAGGAGTTTCCAGGGCGCGCAAATGGTTCCTCCCTGCCCTGAAGAAAGTTCTTAACACCCAGCAGATCTGTACGCCTTTTAAAAAGGTGAAGATACGCATTTCCGACAATGCGGACCTTGGCTCCTACGGAGCGGCGCTTTTCGGCTTGGAGCGCGGGCTTAAATAAGGATCGGGAATCAGGGATCAAGATTCTAGACGGCGGCTGTCAGCCTGAATTGATGAACAGAAAAATATTTATTGCGCTTTTTATTCTGGCGGGAGCGGCTTTGAAAGCCGCGGCCTATGAGCTGCCGTCCTCCACCGGTACGCACCGGGTCCGCTTTGGGGCGGACGCCGCCAAGTTTAACGAATACACCCGTGCCATAGACCTGGAGGGGAATGTAAAGCTGGAGGAGATCTCGGCGGACGGGAAACAGCAGAAACTTATCAGGGCCAGGGAACTCACCGTCAATATGGCCAGCCGCACCGTTGTCGCGCCGTCCGATTTTGTAATGGACGACGATACCGGCACGATATACGGGAAAAGCGGGTTCATGGACTACGGCAATGATTCCGGTTTTATAAAAGGCGGGCGGTTCCTTCATAAGAATTTTATTTTCAGCGGCCGGTCCATAAAGTTCGACAAGGACGGTTATGTTTACAAGCGGGCCAGCCTCACCACCTGCGACGAGGAGCCCCCGCATTACCAGCTGCGGGCCTCGCGTATCTACCTCGCCCCGGAGCGCTATTTCCTGGCCTATAACACGGTCTTCTTTGTAGGACAGATCCCGGTGTTCTATTTCCCGATTATTTATAAGCCGTTCGGCGGCGGGACGCCTTTTGTAAGCAGTTTTTACCCGGGCTACGACGAGCGCAACGGGTTCTTTATTAAATCCAATTATGTTTACAGGCTTAGCCCTGAAACCCGGATAAAAGCCTACCTGGATTATTTCGCCAGGCGCGGCATAGGTACCGGCGGCGAGCTGGATTACCGCAAGCCCGGAAAAAACATCAGCGACGTCTCCGTTTACCGCATAAAAGAATCCGGCACCGACAAGGACCGCTGGGGCGTGAACGGCGGCTACTGGCACTCTTTCAACAAGTTCAACGAATCCGACACGGCCCGGTATTACAGCCAGTCTTTCTTCCGCCTGCTGTCCGACCCGTCTTTTAATAACGATTTCTTCCGCACCAACCCTTTTGCTATCAGCCCGGACAAGCAGGCCAGCCTGGCTTTTACGCGCAGTACTAACTATACCGTCACCCGCCTCAGCGTATACGGCAGGGACGAGCGTTCCTCCACAGATACGGCAAAATTCGTCAAGTCCTATGAATCGGCCCCGCGGCTGGATTTTAATACGGTTCCGTTCAGGCTGCTTCGCGTGCCCGTGCTTAACTCTTTTTCCGGTTTTTTTGAGAACGTTAAAGAGCCCGGCGTCCGCTATTATCAGAAGAAAGGCCGGGCCGTCTGGACCGTCTCAAAAACCGTGCCCCTCAGCCGCAGGGTAATACTCTCCCCTTCCATTTTTTACGACCAATCGGTGTTTCTTTCCACCTCCGCCGCGGAGAGTAATTCATGGATAGGCCGGTACGGCGGTAATTTCAATGTCCGCTACGACAGGCTCTGGGGTTCGATGGACCTGCGCTATTCCTATATGCGCCGGCTGCATAAAAACAAGCCCTATGACGACGCGGGCGCGCCGGATAAGGGCCAGGAAACCGGGTCGGTCTACGCCGACCTGTTCATAATGCCGAGGCATAACGCTTATTTCAGGGCGCGCACTTCCTATGACCTAAGGAATTATTTTACGGCCTCCTTCACGGACCGGATGACGCCGCTGATCACTGAAGTTTATTACGCGCCGCGTCCCTCTCTGGACCTATACGCCGAGGACTCATACAGCTTTGCCTCCGGCAACCGCAGTTTTGTCACCCAGGCTACGGTAGGGGGCAAGGAGTCCTATGTAGGGGTCGGGCTTGCCAACTACAGTACCGACTCCCGGGCCTGGGTGGTCAGCAATACCCTGGGTTTCAGGCCCTGGAAGAATTCCAGGTGGCGGGCGGAAGCCGTGCTGCGCTACAGGCTGGTCCCGAACGGTTATTTCAAGTACGAGTCCTTCAGGTTCTTCGAGAAAGCGGTTACGCTATACAGGGATTTCCACGATTTCAGGACAAGCTGGGATTTCAGGGTGCGTTCCGGCGGGGTTAATGAATTCTTTTTCTTTGTTAATCTGAAGATGAACGACCCGGCGCGCTACGACAGTCTGGAGGAGAAGTCCCGGCAGTTCTGGCACCCCTGGAGGCAGGAAGGTGCGGTCAGAGACTAGGGCCTGGACTGGGACCGGATTAGCAAAACCCTGCCGGAGCCCTGAGCTTACGTAAGCGCGAAGGGCGAGGCGGGGAAGGGCGAGCACGGTGTGCGAGACCCTGTTTTTGCGTTCCGGCCCCAGTCCAGGTCCCCGTCAGTAACAGGGGAATTTAAAGTTTATTTTTAAAATGATAAACTATATTTTTAAGAGAGGCTGAAAATTATGAAAAAACCGCTTTGGCTGGTTACAGGGGGGGCCGGGTTCATCGGCTCCAATATCGTAGAGGAATTGCTGCGCAGGAAGTTCCGCGTGCGCGTGTTTGATAATTTTTCCACCGGCAAGAAAGAAAACCTTGCGCCTTTCGCCGGCAAGTACGAACTGGTGAAAGGCGACCTGCGGGAGCCCAAAGACCTTAAGAAGGCCATGAAGGGCGTTACTTATGTCCTGCACCAGGCGGCTTTCCGCTCTGTCCCCAAGTCGGTGGATAATCCGCGCGCCGCCAACGACAATAACGCTACCGGCACGCTGAACGCCCTGATGGCCGCTAAAGAGGCCGGGGTAAAGCGGTTCGTATACGCCGCCACAAGCTCGGCCTACGGCGAGTGTAATATTTTCCCGCAGAAAGAAACGCTGCCGACCGCGCCCATTTCCCCTTACGCGGTAAGCAAACTGGCCGGCGAGCATTACTGCCACGTCTACGCCAAAACCTACGGCCTTGAGACCGTCGCGCTGCGCTACTTTAATGTTTTCGGGCCCAGGCAGAACCCCGAGTCCGTCTATTCGGCCGTGATCCCGCGCTTTATGGAGCTCGCCGTGCAGGGTAAACCGCTGGAAATACACTGGGACGGCAGGCAGTCGCGCGATTTTACTTTTATCGCCAACGTGGTGGACGGAAATATCCGCGCCGCGCTCGCGCCTTCCAGGGTTTCCGGGCTTACGATAAATGTTGCCACCGGAACTAATATCTCCCTCCTGGATATCGCGCGGGAGCTTGAAAAGGTCACAGGACGGAAGATAGCTAAAACTTTTTCTCCCCGGCGCAAGGGCGACATCCGCAAGACTTTTTCCGATATCTCCAGGGCCCGCAAAGAGCTCGGCTACCGGCCCCTGGTAGGTTTTCCGGAAGGGCTTAAGCTTACCTGGGAATATTTTTCATCCAGGTTTCAGGGGGCCAGGAAATGATATTCAACGTTTCATCTTCATCCGGCTGGATAGAAGTGGTATGCGGCAGCATGTTCTCCGGTAAAACCCAGGAGCTGATACGGCGCCTTAAGCTGGCGAGCATAGCCAGGCAGAAAGTACAGGTTTTTAATTCCCATCTGGACGTGCGGTATTCCAAGGAGCACCTTGTCTCGCACGACAAGTCCACCCTTGCCGCCACGCCGGTTAAGACCGCTAAGGAAATACTTAAAGAAGTCGCCAAAGACGCCCAGGTTATAGGGATAGACGAAGCCCATTTCTTCGGAGAAGAGATAGTTGAAGTGGCTCAGAAACTAGCGAATTCGGGCCGCCGGGTAATAGTGGCGGGCCTGGACCAGGACTACCGCGGGGAACCCTTCTCCAATATGGCGAAACTTATGGCCGTTTCCGAGTTCGTAACCAAGAACCTGGCTATCTGCATGGTCTGCGGCAATCCTGCCCATTACAGTCAGCGCCTGACGGATTCTGGCCGCCGGATAGAAGTCGGCGCCGGCGATAAATACGAGGCCCGCTGCAGGAAATGTTTCCAGCCGGAGAAGTAAACTATGTACCGGTCCGAAAAATTCAACCCTTCGCTGTTCGGAAAAATGTTCCACCTGGGCTCCAAGCTTTCGGGGGCTAACCGCTGGCTTAAGCTTGCTGAGATCCTGCCCTGGGAGAAGCTGGACGCCGCTTACGGCGGCTATTTCTCTTCCGGCTCCGGCAGGCCCGCTAAAGATTCCCGGCTGGTCTGCGGCCTTCTGGTGGTCAAGCGGCTTAAAAACCTGTCGGATGAGGACGCAGTAGCCGAGATGATGGAGAGCCCGTATATACAGGCGTTCTGCGGTAATGAGTATTTTGCGCTAGAGGACGTTATAAACCCGGGAATACTTTCGGAACGCCGCAAGCGCCTCGGCCCGGAGTTCTTCGCCCTCCTGGAAGAAGGGCTCTCGGCCGCGCTCAAGGCGAATAAAGACCTTAAATTCCGCTCTTCCCGTACACCCGCCCCCGAGGAATGTTTCTGGTCTTCGGCGCTGGCAAAGATCCGTTCCCTGTTTAAATAATATCCCGACAGGGCCAAGATAAAAGAAGCGGAACAACAGTTCCGCTTCTTTTATTTATGCGCACTGCGTTTTAGTTTAAGGCCCCCAATTAGGCGTATAAGAGTTCCCTTTCATCTCCGTAAGGGGATGGGGTGCGCTGCCGTCCGCGTCCATGATGAAGATCTGGCGGCGGCCGTTTCGCGTAGAGGTAAAAGCCACAAATCTTCCGTCCGGTGACCAGGACGGGTCCTCGTTGTCCCCGGCTTTGTTGGTGAGGCGGCGTATCTGGCTGCCGGTTAGATCGGTAGCGAAAATATTGAATTTTTCCTTGGAGGTCTCGCGGCCCGAGAAAACTATCCATTCGCCCGAAGGGGACCAGGAGGGGGAGTCGCACCAGTTAAGGTGGGTGAGCTTGCGGGTCTTGCCTGAAGCTATTTCCATAACGTAAAGCTGCGGGTTGCCCGAGCGGTCGGACACAAAGGCTATCTGGGTCCCGTCCGGAGACCAGGTGGGAGAGGAACTGACGCCGAAGCCTTTCAGGAGCTTCTTTACTTTCTTGGTCACCACGTCCAGGGTGTAGATAGTGGGGTCATCCCCGCGGGAAAGCGTCATTACCATGGTCATTCCGTCGGGCGAGAAGCCGCCGGGGATATTGAGGCCCTGGAAGGTAGTGAAAGGGCGTATCTTGCCCGCCTTAAGATCTATCTCGAACATATCCGGGTTGCCCCAGCGGTAGGTGGTGTAATAGATCCTGGTGGCGTCCTGGGACCAGCGCGGGAGGAGGTTTATGCTGTTGTCTGAGGTAAGGCGGAGCAGGTTTTCCCCGTCATAATCCGCCATATAGATCTCTTTGCGGCCTGTCGCGTTATTAGCGAAGGCGATTTTGGAATGGGCTATGCCGCGCCGCCCGGTGAGGCGCATTACCACATCGTCCGCGAAGATATGGGCCGCGCGGCGCATAGCCCTTTTCTCCCCCTGGTAGAACTTCTCCATTATGGTTTTGCCCGTTGACAGGTCGTAGAGCTGGGCTGTAAAGGTCCATACCGGCCCTGAATCCTTGGCCTTGGCCGTTATCAGGTGGCCGGCCATGGACTTCCAGTAAGCCAGGGATTCTTTACTGGTGTCCAGGTTGGCCGGGGCCAGGGCGTCTTCTTTCAGGTTAAAGTAGCGGGAATACATCAGGTCGGCGCGGATTATTCCGCGGAGGGTTTCGGCGAAGATGAGGTCTTCGGGCGCCTGCGGCCGGGAGGGGTGGAACTGGGCCAGGGCCAGCGAGTTGACTTTTACTTCTATAGCGGGCGAGACGCCTATATATATATCAGTGCCCGCAATAGCGCCCGGCGCCAGCGCGAACATCGCGGCTGCCATTACCGTCTTGAACATTTATTTGCCTTTTTTTGCGGGGGCTTTCGCCGGTTTGAGCCTGGAGATATAATCTTTGGCGGTTTTGGCTTCCTGCGACTTCGGGAAATCCTTTACTACGGATCGCAGGTAGCTGAGCGCCTCGTCTTTTTTATCTTCCGGCAGCTTGAGCAGCGCCATCGCGTACTTCAGCCGGGAGGCGGGAACGCGCTCGCTCTTGGGGAATTTTTCAAGCACATTGGCGTAGGCCAGGGCGGCCTCCTGCCAGCGCTCCTTGAAATAGAGCGATTCTCCGAGGTAGAAATAGGCCCCCTCGGACATCTCGCCGCCGGGGAACCTGGCCAGGTAGGACTTGAAGCCGTTAGCGGCGCCGTCGAAGTTGTTGTTGAGGAAGGCGTTATAGGCGTCGTTGTAGAGCTTCGCGGGCAGAAGCGAGGTTTCTACTTCCTCCTGCTGCTTGCGGATGGTCTTGCCTATCGCGTTGACGCGCTTGTTCATTGAATTGTCTATTTCGTCGAGGCGCATAGTGAGGCGGTTCATATTTCCGGAGATATCTTTCATGCTCTCCGAGGAAGCGTTGAGGTTCCTGGAGAGGTCTTCCATCTTCACGGCCAGCTCGGCCTGGTTCTTCTGCATATTGGTCAGGCTGGTGTTAAGGTCGTCCATCTGGCTCTGCATCTGCAGCATGTCCTGCTGCGTAGCTACGCAGCCGGAGGCAAGCAGGCAGACGGGAACCAGCAGTAATATTTTATGAAGGGCCATTTATTTGCCTTTTATTTTGGTTTCCGCGCGGCGGTTCTGCAGCCAGCAGGCGTCGTTGGCCTCCGAGCAGACGGGCTTTTCCTCTCCGTAGGAGATGGTCCCCATTACGCTTTCAGGCACGCCCAGGCGCACATAATAATCGCGCACTGACTTGGCCCTCTTCTGGCCGAGGGCCAAATTGTATTCTACGGTGCCGCGGTCGTCGCAGTGGCCTTCCACCAGTACGGCCCAGTCTTTGCGGGCCTTTATGAGGGTGGCGTTGTCCTGGAGGGCAGCCCGGGTCTCCTCGGACAGCTCGTAGCGGTCATAGTCGAAAGTCACGGTCTTTATAGTTTCCACGGGAAGGAACTCGGTCCCGCGTATCTCTCCCTCGGTGGAGGTGTCTGAGCTTTCCTGCATGTCCAGGGTGGGGATAGTGGCGGTGTCGCTGATCATGTCCGCAGCGTCACCGGGGCCTTTTACATTTTTCTTATTGCAGGAAGAAAGGGTAAAAGCCGCGAGCAGCGGCAGGGCAAAAGCGAGAAGCAGGGCATTTCTGTTCATTTATAAAACCTCCGTAAACAGTACTATCTTGTATAACTTATAAAAATTCCCGCGTCTTTACAATAGGCAGGGCGGTTCGGGCCGGGCAAAGGCGGAAAGCGCGCGGAGTAAGGCGGTAGAATTCCCCGTTTTAAGCTTTTTTAGTTTTCTAACCCGCGACGCAGAGACCGGCGGAGAGAAGCAGCCCGTAGGCGGCCGCCAGCCTGGCCGTGGTTTTAGGCAGGGCTGGGAAGTCTCCTTTTGAGATCAGGAGCGAAATTTTTACCGCAAGCGGGACAGAGAGGGCGCAGAAAACCGCCGGCCAGATACTGCCGAAAGTAAGGGAGAAGACGTAAGGACTGAAGATGAGGGCGTACTGAAAGAAATCAGTATCCTTCTTTTTTGCAGCGCCTGCGCCGGGAGCGAATTTATCCGCCGGCAAATTTTTAACTGCGGCGATGTTTCCGGCTTGCCGTACCGCAAGTAAAAGCAAACCGAAAGGTATCGAGGCCCAGAGCGCTTCGGGGATGAGCGAGCCGGACTGGATGAACGCCGCCCCGCAGACTATGCCGGGGCCGAAAACCAGGAAAAATACGGCTGTTCCGGGAACGGGATGCTTGCGTGGGAAAGCGGTGGCCGTGCAGAGCCAGGCCAGGGCGAAGCCGGCGGCCGCCAGCCAGGGTAAGGCGTGGATATTGTTTTTAAAAGCCAGGAGGAAAATTATCGCGGTTCCGGCCGCCAGCAGCCCCGGCACAACGGTTAAAGGGGAGTTCCGGAGGCTATGGCCCCGGGCCGCTCCGGCAGGCGGGGGCGTCCCTGCCCGGTCCGCGGCTTTCCTGGTTCTGAAATAGTCTTGCCCCAGGCCGGCGGCTGTCTGCGCCATAAGGGCGGAGGTTCCCGTCAAGGCCAGGTCCGTCCAGGAAAAACCGCCTTGCCGCCAGGCCGCGGCCGAGCCCAGCGCTACCGGTACCAGGATAAGGGGCCTGGAATAAGAGCGCAGCATCAGCAGCCAGGTTTTCATAATAGTTCCCGATCAAGACAGGGAGGACGGGGGGATTGGCCGCAAAGAAGCGCAAGGCGCGTGAAAAGTCAGGGGAGTCGCCGGGGGAAATCTGCGCCGCGGCAGGCTTGAACTTACTCTTTTCTGCGCATCTTTGCGGCAGTCCTTCCCGGCTCCCGCTACGCGGTGCGCTCGCCGAGCGACAGCAGGAAATTCTTCAGCGCGGGAGCTTCTTCTTTATGCGGGAAATTGTCGATAATGGGGAAAAGGCTTTTTATTTTTTCCGAAGCCGCCGCCCTGGCCGCGCCGGCGAAGCCGCCCTTGCTGACAAGCCCGGCGAGCTCAAGCGCGGGGGCCAGGTCCGCCTCGGGGCCCGATTTTACCGCCGCAAGCAGCTTTTCAGCCTCGGGCCCGGCTTTGGGGTCGTTGAGCGCAAGTATAAGGGGCAGGGTGAACTTGCCTTCTTTTATGTCTTTTAAAGTTTCTTTGCCGCAGGCTCCGGAGTCGCCCTCAAAATCCAGCACATCGTCTATGATCTGGAAGGCGGAGCCGGCTTCTTCACCGAGGCGGGCGCAGTTTTCGAGCAGGGCGGGTTTTCCGGCCAGGCTGCAGGCGGCCAGAGCGCACCAGCGGAAAAGCGCTCCGGTCTTCAGGGCTACTATTTTCTCGGCCGTGGCCGCGGAAATCTTTTTGCCCCTGGAATTTTCTTCTATCAGGGCGCCTTCGGCCATGCGCTTTACGGCCCCTACCAGGCTGCTCTGAAGCTCCGGGGCGGCGCGCCCGGCGCAGTCTATGGCCATTGAAAACAGGATGTCTCCTATCAGGATGGCCGAGTTCACTCCAAGCTGGTCGTAAAGCGTGGGGAGGCCTCTTCTGTAGCGGGCCAGGTCTATGCAATCGTCGTGGAGGAGGGAGGCGGTGTGGGTCAGTTCCGCGGCTGCGGCCGCTTTCTCGGTTTCCGCCGTTCCTGCTCCCAGGGCGCCGGCCATCAGCAGCGTAAAGCGGGCCCTGGCGGCCTTGCCCATGAAACTGAAAGGGTATTTTTCAAAATCAAAAACATCGCGGTCTATAGCGCCCAGTTCGGCCGAAATATAGCCGTTAACGGAGCGCAGCGAGTTCTCAATATTCGCGGAGGTGGTTTCCATATGAAATCACCATATTATAGCATTTTAGCGGAATTCGCGTGACACGGACTTGGCTGCCCGCAGTGCCTGCCTTAAGCGAAAAATAATATAATTACCGTAATGGAACATGATCACGGACATACTCACGGGCCAGCCTGCGGGCACGGACACGGGGTTCACGGAGCCCGCGCGCAGCGAAGGGCTATAAGCGCGGCTTTTTTTATAACCGCGGGCTTCATGCTGGTTGAGGCCGCCGGCGGGCTGCTTACCGGGAGCATGGCCCTGCTGAGCGATTCCCTGCATATGCTGACCGACGCCGCGGCCCTCGGGATGAGCTTTTTCGCTTCCAGGCTGGCCGGCCTGAAGCCGGATTCTTCGCGTACTTACGGGTACCGCAGGGCCGAGGTAGTGGCAGCCCTGGCCAACGCTATGCTGCTCTGGATACTTTCCGGCTATATGCTGCGGGAAGTATATGAACGGTTCTATAATCCTGTGGCGGTTCTTTCTGGCCCTATGCTGGCTGTGGCTGTTCTTGGCTTGCTGGCTAATCTGGCCAGCGCCTGGCTGCTGCATGGCCACAGCGGTGAAAATATCAATATCCGCGGCGCTTTCCTGCATGTGGTCAGCGACCTGGCTGGTTCAGTGGCCGCTATTATAGCCGGCGTAATAATCTATATCAGCGGCTGGTACCGGGCCGATACTATAGTCTCCCTCCTTATAATAGCCCTTATTCTGTTCAGTTCTACGAGGCTCCTTCTGGAAGCTTTTCATATCCTTATGGAAGGGGCCCCCCGCGGGCTTTCGCTTAAGGACCTTAACCGTGAACTGCGCGCCATAGACGGGGTTTCCGACGTGCATGAACTGCATGCGTGGAGCCTCTCTTCGGGCTTTAACGCCCTGAGCGCCCATCTGGTGGTTAAAGACCCCGCCAAACAGCAGGCCGCGCTTAAAACAGCAACCTGCGGAGTGGCCCCGGCATTCGGCATCCGCCACAGCGTTTTCCAGGTGGAGAGCGAGCCAGTGGAAAATTCCTCCTGCGAGATCTGCGCTCATTAAAAGGGTTTAATACAGGAGCGTGGCTGTGTCAATGTAACATAGGTCAAGTGTGCTTTTATTGCTATTGCGCGGGCCGCTGTTATGTATTAAACTAGTAGAAGTGCTGTTTTTATCGGGTAGTAATAGGAACTGTTTGTCTCCGCAGTTCACGCACTCAGCCATAGTTTGAGGAGAATTTGAGGATTACCGTAACTATTCCAGAGCCGCTCTTTGTAGAGTATATTTACGGGGGAAGAACTCTGCAGTATGCAAACTAATCTTTAAAAGGTGTTGACATGCGTCAAATATGTTTAGTAACTTATAAAAGTTATGTGTTTTCGCGTTAGGTCGGGGCTACAATTTTCACTGGTTTTCCGCGCTGCCGGATATGGCGGCGCACTATGCGGCTGCCGTAAAGAGTTCTGCTCTTCGGACGGCAAATTAACGGAGGGACTATGCGTTCATTCACTAAACTGATTCTAGCTTCGCTCATGGCGGTGCTTTTTACACCTATTGCGGGTTTCGCAGTAACCCCGCTGAACGTCCATATACAGTACGAGAACGGGACTCCGGTACAGTCCGTGACCGTGGCGGCCATAGAATTCGGGATGTACGGCCCTTCCACACATACCCAGGTCGGACTTACAGACGCGCTGGGGGACGCCGCCTTCACCCTTGAGGATAATAGAAGTTACAATCTCTATTACAGCTCGCATACCTTCTCTCCCACAATTTCAGACCAGTTCAATAACCCTGAATATGACCCGAACAGGTATGTCTGGACCGAAGGTACGGCCCGCTACTCTACTTTTACCGTTACTTCCGGCTTGGCTAGCGTAGGTATGCTGGTGCAGGAATTTACCGGCGCCACCCCCAATAAGGTTCTTTTCGGCGGAGTTTATAATATGAACGCGCAGCTGCAGGCCGGTTCCGGTATTGTTATGGTTGACGGCGGCGGCAACGGTTTCCTTGTAGTGGATAATGTTTCTTATGCCGGAGCCAATACCTATAATATAGGTCTTTATGACCCGCAGCTTAACCGCGGCATAGGCCGTAATGTGATGAGTGCCCTCGATAGCGGCAACCAGACAGTTTCCTACACTGGCGCCGCAAAGCTTGATTTTAATCTGTCGGTTCCTCCTACCCGCGTTGAGAATAATAACCAGCAGGGTGGTTCCAATTCCGGCGCAAGCGTAGAAGGCGTCCTGCAGAGCACTACTGGCGCCACCATAGCGCATATGGGGTTGAATATTAAGGCCTGCGACGGCTATGAGTGGAACAACTGGGCCAATGCGGACGAGAACGGCCGGTTCCAGCTTTACGGACTTACCCCCGGAGTTACCTATTACCTCAATGTAATGGGCGGCTGCACCTGGGACAATAATGGCGGAGAAGGAAAATGCTATGAGCCTTACAGCAGCGATCAGTTCAATGCTCCGGACATCTGCGCCGGCGGAACCCTTAATGACACGGTAAATCCGAATGACATTGTTTATATCAGTTCTGACGTGATGTACCACAATGTTACCTTGAACGAAATGCCCAAGAGCATAGGCCAGATACAGGTCTATGTAAAATCTTCTTCGGGCTATGCTATGCCCAATGCAAATGTGAATATCAATCCGGACGGCAGTCCCTGGAGCACGGTAAACTGCGCTACGCATAATTTCGGAGATGACAGAAATAATCCCGGTTTTGCAAATACCAATGTTAATACTTCAGCAACCGGCTATGCGCTGCTAGACGGCTTGCCCAGCGGCAATTATATGATAAGCGTCTGGACCCCTTTCTCCAGCGGCGGCAACGGCCCTGCCCCTCTCAATGCGGGCCCGGACGGAACCTTTACTAAGGATGCTCCGAACGGCGGCGGTGGCGGCGGGGATTGGATGCAGTCTCACTGCGAGGGCACCGGTGTCGACGACTACCGTATCACTATCGATACTACGTCCACGCCTACCATGACAATTTATGACAGTTCCGGAACTGTGGTAGGGTCGTCCTCTATTACCTATGTTGTAGAGGCAGCCGGTGACATGACCGGCCTGGTCCGGGGAAATATAACCTTCCCCTCGGTCTCAGACCTGACCAATAGCCCCATAATGATCACTCTTTACCCGAATTGCGGTGAGGGCGGTTGTAACGGAGTCGGTAATTTCACGGTTCTGTCCGGCAGCGGAGCCAGCCAGTATAATTATGAAATAGCTGTAGCCAGCGGCGCTTCTTACTACATGAATGTCAGTGCCGTGGGCTGGGGACGTAACAACCGCGGCGGTGGCAATAATGCCATAAGCCTGGAATCCACCGGCACGGTAGTTGTAGATATGGAATTCGGCCCGGCCGGGACTATATCCGGAACCGTGTATAAACCGGACGGAACTATCCTTGCGCCTACCAGCAACCAGTATGTCTGGGTAGATGCCAACAGCGAAAATGGCTGGACCGGAACACAGCTGCAGAAGGACGGAACCTTCATAATGCAGGATGTGCTGCCCGGAATTAACCGGATGCACATAAATGTAAGCGGCGGCGGCCCCGGCAGCTCCTCATTTAATTATGCAATGCCGGCTCCCGCTCCCCAGGCCACGGTAACGGCGGGGATGACCACAACCCTGAATATTAATCTTGTGAACGCCAATTATGTGGGGGCTAACCTGGATGTCTCAAAGACCCCTGATTCGACCATTATAATGGGCGCACATGAAGCTATCATGGGCTTCAGGGCCGTTCCGCTGCCCGCGGGAACAGTGCTGAAAGGTGATACAGTAATGCAGCTGCTTACAAAGGGAGGGGATGGCGACAATAAACTGCGCTATTCTCCGGTCACTGGGCCCTCCGAAGAAGGTCCCTGCGGTATGAACTGGAATCCCGCCGGCTTCTGCGCCGTGGCCATGCCTTCGCCTTCCACGTACGACTTCTACCTGATGCGTTCCGGAGACTTTGACGATATGTCTTCAACCGGTTCGGTCTCTAACACGCCTTACCCGCATTTTACGCTGGTCAGCTCGGCTAAGAATGTAGTGGTAGACGACGCTCATTCTACCAGCACCGTGCGTGTGGCTTACAGCCAGGGTATTTCCAGCGGTGTGCTGGTCAACCTGACTCCCGCTACTGACATGTCGGCGCGCGGCAATACCACGCTGTTCGGTTCTGTCGTGGGAGCTAACTTCTTCAGGCAGGCTGACTATGACTCCCTCGGAGGGGATTTTGAAAGGTTCATGGAGTATCTGCCGGTGGTCTCGCTTTACGGGCCCAACGGCGGCTTTAAGGCCGCGGGTATAGTTGTCCCGCCGCCTTCATTCATCAAGGATTATGGCCAGGACTTCAACCTGTCCTTCGCTCAGGGTTATGCGGCCTTTAAAGCGCTGCTGGATCTGGCTGGAACCTTCAGCTATGAAATAAGGGGCCTTGCTCCTTCTACCTGTTATACGGCCGTGCTTACCACTCCCAACTACCCGCCTTATCAGACCAGGGCCTGTATGGGGGTTAACGGCTCAACTACCACCCTGTCGGTGAACCTGGACACCGCGGTCGGCGCCGGCGCCACCGTACACGGAGTGGTAATGACTACCAATAGCGTGGTTCTCGCTAATGCCGCCGTAGAGCTGTTCGGCGAGGCCATTGGCCAGCGCTCGGTCATTACTAATTCTTCCGGAGTCTACAGGTTTGAAGGCCTGCCGGAAGGGTCTGCGAAACTGAAGGTTTCCCTGGGGAATTACGCTTCCGCCGAGGCTAAGCAGGACCTGGTCGGCAGCAATGTTTACGCCAATAACTTCCGACTGACGGCAGCCGGAGGTTCTATAACCGGAACCGTGTATTCCCAGAAAATACCTTATGCCAAGGTGCAGTCAGGTGCTTATATAATGGCC
>MNUR01000117.1 GCA_001871115.1 Elusimicrobia bacterium CG1_02_56_21
CAGTATATTTGCTGCCTCCAGCGCGGGCAAGGGCCCGGCAGCGTAAGAACCGGCGGGAACCAGCAGCAAAAGCGGGAGAAGTATCTTTAGCATTGATTTTCCTCTAAGTCGCTGTTCTTTTTAAATTATACAACTTCAAAGCTGCTTGCAACAGCCATTGCCGCTCCCGGTAAAACAGGGGCTTTACCCAGGAGCCTGTCCGACATACCGCAGTTATCATGCGCTATCATGGCCGCATGCTTCACGCCGCCGATCCCGGTTGCGTAAGAGATCTTGAACTCACTGTAGCGGATATTTCCGCCCCCCCGGTGCGGAGGATATAAGAGAGAATATCCGGCAGGCGCCGCTGCTTGCGGTTGTCGATGCACATACAGCGGGCAGGTGGCCGTTTTATGCTTTCGGAACGGCTCCCCAATATTGTGACAGCGCAGGAGCTCCCCGAAAGGAGTATACAGCAGGTCCCCGGGGATGTCTGAAACAGAAGCGGCGGCTTTAAGACGCGGTGATTTTATGGCTGCTCCTTAATTAAGGCGGAGTTTAGTCGTTTTGTTCAAGGGCCGGTTCATTTTTTCCCGGCTTCCCTGATAAGGGGCAGGTATTCTCCGTAGCCCTCTTTTTCCATCTCTTCCAAAGGCACAAAGCGCAGCGCGGCAGAATTTATGCAGTAACGCAGGCCTTTGGGCCCGGGCCCGTCGGGAAACACGTGGCCGAGATGCGAATCGCTGGATTTAGAACGGACTTCAATTCGCTCCATCCCCAGGGAGGCGTCTTTTTTTTCCGCTATTGTGCCGGTGCCGACAGGGGCGGTAAAACTGGGCCAGCCCGAGCCTGAGTCGAATTTATCCGAGGAAACGAACAGCGGCCTGCCGTCTATGATATCGACGTAAATTCCCGGCCGGTGATTGTCCCAGTACTCATTTTTAAAAGGCGGCTCGGTCCCGCATTCCTTAGTGACTGAATACTGCAGGGGCGTTAATTTATTCAACTTCTCGTCCATAGGTTTATCCTCCGGGCCGGCTTTAGGCGAGCAGGAGCAGAAACAGAGCAGAAGGCAGCAGCCGGCCTGTAAATATTTCATAACCTGGTGAGAGTACGACAGGCCACAAGGTCCGCCCCGAGGCCCAGCAGGTCCGACACCACGATATCCCCTGCCCGTACCGGAACAGTTACAGTTATGCGCTTCACCGCGTCCATCGCCTCAAGGAGCTTTCCTTTAGGGATGGGTTTTGAACTCCGCACCGCCAGCATTTTAAGCTCAAGTCCCCGGGTAAGGACCGAGGTAGTAAGCGTGCGCATCGGGGCTTCTATCTCCTGCTTTGCGTAGGCCGGTCCGCGCTCGCATTTCTCGCCGGCCGCGCTTATCATCCTGGCGCCGTCCGTCTCTATCTCCAGCCGGCAGCCTTGCGGGCATTCTATGCAGGTCATAAAGCGTTTCATAAGCGGGGAGGCTCCGTTTTGGCGAGGTACTGCGCAGCCTGGCGGCCGGCCAGTTCGCTGTCCCGGGTCACCCAATCCGCAAGGTCGTAAACCTTGCAGGCATTGCCGCAGGCGAAAACTCCGGGGATGGAGGTGAAGTTTACCCCGGCCCCGACCGGGGTATTGGTTTTACGGTCTATCTCGGCCCCGGCCATCTCAAGCAGCTCGTTCTCCGGGATCAGGCCGACCGAGACGAGGACGGTGTCGCAGGCGATCTCAAAACCCGGGCCAGGCAGATCCTTCAGCTCTTCATCCACTTTGACCACGTCCACCTTGTTGACCCGGTCACGGCCGTGTATTCTAGCAACCCGGTGCTGCAGATAGAGCGGGATACCGAAATCCTCCAGGCACTGGACTACGTTGCGGACCAGGCCGCGGCTGGTCTTCTGTATCTCTATCACAGCTTTAACCTTTACGCCCTCCAGTGCCATCCGGCGCGCCATTATCAGGCCTATATCCCCCGATCCCACTATAACGGCCTCCCTGCCCGGGAGCCAGCCTTCCATATTTATCATTTTCTGGGCCAACCCTGCCGGATAAACCCCTGCCGGGCGCGAGCCGGGAAGGGGGATCATCTCGCGGGTACGCTCCCTGCAGCCGGTGGCAAAAATGACGGACCGGGCCTTGACTTCCCTGAAGGCGCCCGGCATCAGGCAGGAAATTACTTTATCTTTTGTGAACCTGACGGCGAAAGAGCGCAGGCTGACCTCTATCCTTTTGTCCTGCCTGACCCGCCCGACAAAGCGTTCGGCGTATTCGGGGCCGGTCAGTTCGGCTTTAAAATGCTGCAGGCCGAAGCCGGTATGTATGCACTGGTTTAAGATACCGCCCAGGTGCTGGTCGCGCTCCAGCAGAAGAACATCTTCCACGCCCGCGGCGCGCGCGGCCAGGGCGGCGGCCATGCCGGCCGGACCTCCGCCCACAATAACAAGTTCTCTTTCCTTCATCATTAGCCCGGACCTTATCTCTCGCGCACTGTCAGTTCCTGTTGAGCCCGGCGGTATCCCCGCTCAGGTAGATGAAAGCGAGCATTTCTGGAGACAGGTCGCCCAGGAATGTCAGCATATAATCACGCTTCATTAGCGGCACCGGGGCCAGGCAGCAGTCGCCTTCTTCTATGTCATAGATGGAGGCCCCTTCTTTGCCGCGCAGTTTCTTCTTTATGAACTTGCGCGCCCTGGGAGTTCCGTGACGGAGGTAAATAAGGTTCATTGCCATGCAGGTGCCGTATCAGGAGCTATGCTCATCGGACGGCCATTTTCTTTCATCTTTTATAAGCTCGGAACCGGGGCCCCGCTTGCTAACCGCGGTAACCGGGAGGCCCAACTCTTCCTGAATTATCTTCATTATGCGGGTGGTGCAGAACCCCCCGTGGCAGCGGCCGGCCTGGGCGCGGGTGCGGAACTTTACCCCGTCCAGGGTGACAGCCCCGCTTTTCAGCGCTTCGCGTATTTCCTTCGCCGAAACCAGTTCGCAGCGGCAGACTATATCTCCGTAGGCGGGATTCTTTACAATAAGCCTGCGGGTTTCCTCGTCCGAAACCTGGAAGAGGTGTACGGGGCGCGGGCGCAGGCGGTGGAATTCCTCTTTACGCTCGAGGTTTAGCCCCTGCTTTTTAAGTATGCCGGCCACCATGACGGCTATGGCCGGGGCGGCAGTCAGCCCCGGCGACTGTATGCCTGCCGCGTTGACCAGCCCGGGGACGGTATCCTCATGGCGTATAATAAAATCTTTGCCGGCTACCGGCCGGAGGCCGGCGAAATAGGAGATGATGTCGCTTTTGGAAATTGAGGGGACCAGGCGGCGCGCCCCGGCCAGAACCTCGGCCAGCCCCTCATCGGAGGTGGAGAGGTCTTCTTTGCCCCGGACTTCATGCGCGGTGGGGCCTATCATCGGGTTCCCGTCGGATGTTTTAATTATCAGGATGCCTTTTGAGTTTTTAGCGGGCAGGGGGAACACTAGGCGGTTTACAATGTGCTCCCGCTTTTTGTCCAGCAGATATTCCTCGCCTTTGCGCGGAGTTATCGTAAAAGTGGGGGCTCCGGCCATCGCCGAAATCTCGTCCGCGTAAAGTCCTGCCGCGTTTACGAGGAACTTCGCCCGGAACACCTCGCCTCCGGCTACCACTTCAAAACCGCCGCCGGCGGGCTTGCGTATGGCCGAGACTTTCCTGGAGGTCCTGAGCCCGGCGCCGTTCTTTACGGCGTTTTCTACCATTGCGTAAACAAACCGGTAAGGGCTGAGGATGCCGGCCGAAGGCACGAGCAGAGCGGCCTTAATGTCCGGCCCGAGGTTTGGCTCATTGGCTTCAAGCCAGCCGCGGTCAACTATCTCAAGCCCTTTAACTCCGAGCTCTTCGCCTTCTTTTTTTATTTTTTCCAGCTCAGGCAGGTCTGCTGGGTCAAAGATGACTATCAGTTGTCCGCACTCGGAGAAATCGAGGCCAAGGTCCCCGGCTATCTCCTCCCGGATCAGGCGGTTGCCCTCTACGCAGAGCCAGCCTTTCAGGGAGGAGGGCGGGTTCTGGGTTCCGGCATGCACAATGCCGCTGTTGGATTTGGATACGCCGAAAGCGGGCTCGGCTTCCTTTTCCAGCAGCAATATTTTAAGCTTGTAGCGGGAAAGCTCCCTGGCTATTGAAGCCCCTGTAATGCCGGCGCCCACTATTATCACATCCGCGTTCATTAAAACTATATTACTATTTTAGGCCGGCCGTGAACATTAGGTCCGGACCATAATATGGTTCCTCTTGAACAATTAAATGGTATATGTCCCGGATTTTTATTATAAAATATGGGCATGAAGTATTTGTACCGCAGCGATACCAATAAAGTTCTGGCCGGAGTTCTGGGCGGGCTGGGCGAATATTTTAATATTGACCCGGTAGTCCTGCGCCTGGCCTTTGTATTCCTGCTTCTCGCCACCGCAGTAATTCCGGGCGTAATCGCCTACATAGCCGCAGTCTTCATAGTTCCGCGGCACAGCGACGAGGATGAAATCTAGGCTCAGCCGGCCGCAGAGTAACGGGGGGGATATGATCCGATTTTTATTATGCCTGCTATTTATAGCCGCACCAGGTTACGCTATGGCGGAGGACGATCAATCCGAATTCTGGAACTTCATGGCGGAGGAAGCAGAGAATCTGACAGTAGCCTCCGATATCCCCGAGACAGTCTTCAACAGCGTTTCCAACGTTACGGTTATAGACAGGGCGGCAATAGAGAACTACAACTTTACCTCCGTCTCCGAAGCGCTGCGCACCGTGCCGGGCGTAATGGTCCTGCACACCTACCTGATGCATAATCTCCCCACTATTCGCGGGGCGCTGCAGGAGCATTACGCCAACAAAGTACTGGTGATGATAGACAATGTGCCGATGTGGAACGCGGTTACCGGAGAGGGGGACCTTGACCGGGTGGGAATAGACTCGGTGGAGCGGATAGAAATTCTGCTCGGGCCGGCCTCGGTCCTGTACGGGTCTAATGCGCTCACGGGGGCGATAAACATAGTACTGCGCAAAGCGCCGGGCAAAAACGCCAGGCTGGGCCGGCTGGGAGGCGGCCTGAGCTCCGGTTCCGGCGGCAGCGGAGGCCTTCTGGACGTGTCGGGAGCAAACAGCCTTTATGCCTGGAGCGGGGATGAGGCCTCCTATACTCTCGCCGCCGATTTAAGCAATAATATCCAGCCTTCATTCAGATTCTCGGACGAAAGCGGCAACTCGAACCTGGCCAGGGAATATCTTAACGCCCGCAGCCTGAATTTTACCGGGACCAGCAAAGGCAGCACCGTCCTGGTGAACGCTTCCCGCAGCGACCAGAATTACCTTGGGAATTCACTGACGCTGGCTAGCGGGGAACTCTTCAATGAAGCCCGCGAAGGCGCCCTGGTAAGCTACGCTCATGAATTTAGCCCCTCCTGGGGAGAATTTAAATATAACACTGCCTACGACTGGCAGCGGCGCAATATTCCCAGAGACGCCACCGATAACTTGCGCTCGGACATAATCGGCTCCCGCTTTACAAATACCCTGTCAGGCAGAGTTTTCCTGCCCGGGAATTTCTATACCGAGACCGGCGCGACATACGATTACCGCTACGCGCGGCATTACCAGAACTATTACAGCAATACCGGAACCCAGGAGAGTGACAACAGCCTTAACAACCGGATCAGCCAGGAATGTTCGGCACATCTCCAGTTAGGCTTTGATAACGAGTTATGGAAACTCCTGGCGGGCGCCCGCTATACCCACAATAACAGCGCCGGAGACAATGTTTCCTCGCGCATCTCAGCTATTTACATGGTGAATCAGCACAACAGTTTTAAAGCCATGTTCAGCCAATCCTTCCGCTCACCGACCCCGTTCGAACAGTATTTTCTCACCCCCAGCACCACCGTTATCGGAAACCCGGGCCTTAAACCGGAGAAAGCCGATACCTACGAGCTATCCTACCTGGGCTCGCACGGCAAATTCTTCGGCCATATTACCGCTTATCACACTATCTATAGAGAGAGCATCTTCCGGAACAAGGGGAACTTCACGCGGGAAGGGATCTCTTATTTAAACAAGAACTTCTACGATAATTCTCCGGGCTATACTTCCACCGGGGCGGAAATTATCCTGCGTTATGAAGCCAAACATGCCCGCGCTTTTGCGGGCCTGGAATATTTATACGCCAGCCGCGGAGACGAACATGCCGTCGGCGCGGGAAGTACCGCCGGATCATCGTGGAATTTCAAGCATGTCCCGGCCTATACTTTCTCCGGGGGGTTCTCCCGGGACATAAAAGATTTCTTTATTGCTTCAACCCTCAGCGGCTACGGCAAGAGCCGCTCGCTGCGAAGCAATATCGACGCGCAGCTTTGGGCCGACGCCTCCGCAGGTTATAAAAAAGGGGATGTCCGGCACGCGCTGGCTGTAAAGAACCTGACGGGCCGGATAATAAAATACCCGGAATACGTCAGGCAGGGAGTGGTAGAGAGCATCCCTATCTTTACCGGCAGACGGGTGGAGTACTCCTTCGAATACCGGTTCTAAATGAAACGCCGTATACTGAATACTTTCATTTTATTCCTCGCCGCGCAGACCTGCGTTTGGGCGGCGGATAAAACAGTGGCCGTGCTGACCAGGGGCAGCGGCGCCTACCTCGAGGCTTTTTCAGCTTTTCAGGCCGCCTATGGCAGGAATGTGAAGTATTATTCTCTTAACGAAGGAAAACCTGAACTGGACAAAAACACTAAAATAGTGGTGACGTTCGGGGGGAAAGCGGCGGATCAGTCCTACCCCCGGGGAGTCAGTCATGTCCACTGCATGGCGCCGGGTATTTTCATCAGCGACAGCCGCACAGAGACTTCTATAAAGGTCAGCCTTTTTCCGGATTTCCCGGTAAGCTTACAGCTGCTTAAAAGAATACAGCCGGACCTCAAACGCCTCGCCATCTTATGGATGGTTCCCGAAACCAGCCCAATTGTACCGGGCGTCAAAGCAGAAGGCGCCCGCCTGGGGATACAGATCACCACGGTCCGGCTTAAAGTTCCCGATGATCTCCCCGAAGCCCTCCGAAACACGATAGGAACCCAGGACGCGGTCTGGCTGGCCCCGGACCCGCTGATCGTAACCCATGAAAGCCTCCGTATCCTGCGCGATTTCTCATGGGGCAATAAGATCCCTTTTTACGGGTCCACCAACTCAATGACAAGGGAAGGAGCGGTCGCCTCAGTGGGAGCCAGTTTCGCGGAGATGGGCAAAGCGGCCGCCGCCGCGGCGAAGGCCCTCAGCGAACAAAGGGAAAGCCCGAAAATAGTATTCCCTGCAAACGCGGAACTAAGCCTTAGCGCGACCGCCGCGGAGAAGTGCGGCATTAAATTCTCCAAAGACATGCTGGAAGAAGCCGGGTATCTTTACCCATGAAACTTTACCTGAAAACCGTAGTCTTTATACTGTTTATAGTAATTTCCGCTTTCTGGATAAATATTTACTATTCCGGGCTGGCGGTTTCTAAAGCTATGAGCGCCCAGATAGCGGACACCGCTGCCGCGGCGGCCGAAAGTCTTTACCCTGAACTGAGAAAAGCTCTGTTCACGGGCAACGAGATGGACGGGATCAAGGCCCTGCACGAATACTCCCAAAAAACCGGCGCTGTTTACGCGGGCCTGCTGGCCCCGAACGGAAGCGTCATCGCGCATACCAACGTAGCTATGGCGGGGAAAACAATAGACCACTCGCTGATGCGCAAGGGGCTCCGCAGCGGAGAGCCGGTCTCCGGCAGGTCTCTGCACAACGGGATCGAGGTAGTAGATACTTTTATCCCTCTGCCAAAAGAGAAAAGCGAGGGCGAGGACTTTCTGTTCCAGGAACAGGATGCGGAGGACAAGATAGCCGGGTATCTGACAGCCGGCCTGCCGCTTGACCCGGCCCGGAAAGCTGAAAAAGAGATCATATTCAACCTGCTTACGCTGGCGCTTATCATCGCGGCCGCGGCCATTCTTTTATCGGCGCTTTTCGCGAGAGTCATACTCCGGCAGGTCGCCCTGCTGAGGACGGGAATAGCCAAAGTGCGCGAAGGCGATTACGATTTTTCCGTACCTGTGATCTCCCGCGACGAACTGGGAGACGTAGCGGAGAGCTTTAACAAACTGAGCAAGGGGCTGTCTGAAACCACCGTTTCAAAACAATACCTGGACTCGGTACTTGAAAGCATGCCGGACCCTCTTATAATAACCGATGAAAACGGCTTCATACTGAAAGCCAATCCAGCGGCCGTTGCTTTTTCCGGCTATGATTTCCCGCTTCCCGGCCCGCAGAACCTGAAAGATATCCTTGAGCCGCAGGTGGAAGGCGCGGCGGAGCCGTTCGCGCTTCTCTCCTGGGGCGGACATATAAAAGAACTCGACCTCTGGCTTAAAGCCAAGGACGGCGAAAGGCTGCCGGTGATGCTTTCCGCCGCTTTCATTGGCGGGGAAAACCGCAGGCAGATCGTATCCGTCCTTAAAGACATGTCTCAGCACAAAGAATCGGAAGCCAGGCTTGCGCAGTACCTCAAGGAAGTAGAGACGGTGAACAACGAACTGGACGCCTTTGCCCACACGGTCTCGCACGACCTGAAAGAACCCTTGCGCGGGATCGAGATGTTCTCCGGGATGCTGCTTTCCGACTATAGCAGGAAACTTGACCCGCAGGCGGATGACTACCTTAACAGGGTGGTTAAAGCCTCAGGCCGGATGCGGCGCCTTATAGACGACCTGCTCAGTTACGCCCGGATAGCCCGCGTTCGCAACCCCTACGAGCTCGTCTCTACCGCAGAACTCGCCAAAGAGGCGGTGGCCGGGCTGGCCGTTATGATAGAGGAGCGCAGGGCCGAAGTCAAAGTCTCAGAAAAGCTGCCCGATATTTTCTGCGACCCGGTGAAAATGGGCCAGTTTTTCCAGAACCTGATCAGCAACGCTTTAAAATACAACGATAGTTCCGTGCCGCAGGTGGAGATCAACGCGGAAAGGTTCGGGGAGTATTACTGGAAGTTCTCGTTCAAAGACAACGGCATCGGGATACCGCGCCAGTACTACGAAGAGATCTTCAAAATATTCAAGCGCCTGCACGCGCGCCAGGAATACAGCGGCGGCACGGGCGCCGGCCTTGCTATAGCGAAGAAAATAATAGAGGAGCACGGCGGTAAGCTCTGGGTTGAATCCGAGAAGCATAAAGGGTCGGTGTTCTACGCGCTGCTCCCCTCGGATCTGCGCAAAAAGCCTAAGGAGGACAGATGATCAACGAAAAAGGTAAGTTAAGCCTGCTGCTGGTGGAAGACAACGAAGACGACGTGCTGATAGCCCGGCGGGCCTTCAAAGAATTTAAGTTTATTTCAGAAGTGCATATAGCCCGCGACGGACAACAGGCCCTCGACATGCTTTCTTCCCCGGGAGCAGCCGGGAGCCCGAAAGCGCTGCGGCCGTCGATAATACTTCTGGACATCACCCTGCCGCTGATGGACGGGATAGCCCTGCTCAGGCGCCTGAAGGCTGACCCTGCCCTGCGCCCGATCCCGGTTATCATGCTCACGACCTCTTCGAGGGACGAGGATGTGGTGCGAAGTTATCAGAACGGAGCCGCTTCCTATATTACGAAGCCGGCTTCGCTGGAAGAATTCCTGGAGCTCGCGCGAAGGTTCGAGATGTATTGGGTTTCCGTTTCAAAACTGCCGCTTTAAGAGGTTATATGCCCGACAAACACATACTGCGCATCCCCGACATAGCCATTCTCAAGTGGCGGAACATCGCGGACCTCCTGGCCCAGCTGGCAGGGGTCCCCGCCGCTACAATAAATATAGCTGAGGAGGACTCCATCAGGGTCATAGCCCGGAGCACAGCCGCTGCAGGCGCGCCGGCGGAGCCGGATCAGGTGATAAACCTTAAGCCGGGACTCAAGGTCTATTGCGCCGCCGTCATTGAATCCAGGGAAAAGCTCATAATATCCGACGCCACAAAAAGCGACTTCTGGAAAGACAGCGAAGGGGCCAAAGCCGGCTATATCGCCTACGCCGGGGTTCCGATCCTCCGCACGGACGGCGAGATCTTCGGCAGTATCTGCCTTTTCGACACCAGGCCGAACAATTTCGGCGGCAATATTATCCGCCTGATGGAAGAGTTCGCCGAGATCATAAACGGGCATCTGGAGCTGATAAGCAAGAACATCAGCCTTGAAGCGGCTCTCAAGGAAGTGCGCACACTGCAGGGACTTATCCCGATCTGCGCCCAGTGCAAGAAGATCCGGGACGATAAAGGCTTCTGGCAGAAAGTGGAGGTGTACCTGGAGGAGCGGTCAAACGCGCGGTTCACCCACGGCCTCTGCGAGGAATGCATGCATAAGCTTTACGGCAAGGAGAAGTGGTTTAAAGAGAAAGACAAGTAGCGCTCAGGCTTTTCCCGAAAGATGGGAGATCAGTATTTTCAGTCCTATACCTGTCAGGATCAGGCCGCCGGCGGCCTCTATTTTGTGTTCGAAGAAGTGGCCGCCCTTTGAGCCGATCTTGACCCCTGCCAGAGACATCAGGAACGTCACGGCGCCTATTATCAGCACGGGCGCAATTATAGAAATATGCAGCAGGGAGAAAGTAAGCCCTACGGCCAGCGCGTCGATACTGGTGGCGATAGCCAGCACCGTAAGCGTACCGGTGTCGAAAGGACAGGTTTTGTCGCCGCCGCATTCCTCTTCTTCCTTTATCCTGAAGGATTCGTAGACCATCTTGCCGCCAACGGCCGAAAGCAGGGTAAACGCCACCCAGTGGTCCCAGCCTGCTATAAAATCCTTCATGGCCAGGCCGGCCGCCCAGCCCAGCACCGGCATCATGGCCTGGAAGCCTCCGAAAAAAAGACCCATCTTGATAGCGTTTGGAACATGGAGCCGCTTCATAGTGGCCCCGCTGGCCACCGAGACGGCGAAAGCGTCCAGCGAAAGTCCCAGGGCTATAAAAAGTATTTCAAGAAATCCCACCGGATAATTATACAAAACCGCACAGCCGGAGATTAGCCGCAAACAGGCACAGGATGCGCAGTAGGGGGCGGGAAGAACTTTATATAAGCAAAGATCAGAATACTAAGGCAGGTTCTCCGTATCTTAACCTGATTTAACTTGTACGCGCACTTTTCTTTTAATATATTAAACCTTATGAACCCAATAGCCTTGATCCGCCAGTTTTTTAAGGGCCTCACCGCCGAGACTACGCCGGGCCAGATAGGGGCCGGAATAATGCTCGGCTTCCTTATCGGGCTTATGCCTAAAGCGACCCTCACGGCCCAGTTCCTGATAGTCCTGATGATGGCCACGCGGGTAAATATCCCGATGGCTATAATCACCGTCTTCGCGGTAAGCCTGATAAACCCGCTTTTCGACAGGCTGACCGACCCCATAGGCTACGCCCTGCTTACCAGCGAAGCCCTGCGCCCGTTCTGGACAAAACTTTACAATATGCCCATAGCGCCCTGGACCGGGTTCAACAACACCGTGGTCCCGGGCGGCCTTGTGCTGGGCGCGCTGCTCTCGGCCCCGGTCTATTTAGCGGGCCGCAGGTTCGGAGTTTTTTATAACGATAAATTCCGGGACCGGCTGATGAATTCTAAATTCATAAAAAGTCTCAGGGCTTCCGTACTTCTAGACTGGTATTTCAAGGGGGAGGCTTAATATGCGCTGGTCATATATAGCTCCGCGCCTGACCCTGCTGCTGCTGCTCTGGGCCTTTTTCTTTTTCGCTTTCGACCCGCTCCTCAAATGGGGGCTTATTAAAGGGATAGAAAAAGGAGCGAAGGCAAAAGCCGGAATTGTTTCGCTCAAAACCAGCTTCCTCCATCCCTCGCTGAAGATCTCCGGTCTCAGCATAGCCGACTCCGGGAAAGAATACCGCAACCTTGTAGAATTCTCCGAGTTGTCTTTCTACGCGGAGGGCGCGCCGCTGCTTGAGAAAAAACTTATAGTGGAGAACGCCTCTCTTAAGGGCCTGAAGTTCGGAACCCCGCGCAAGACCTCGGGAAGGCTGGCTTTCGTAAAAGAAGAGCCCTCCCCGCTGGTCGACGCTATGGCCGCCGAGTCAAAGAACTTCGCGCTTGACCGCGCCTCCGAGGCCAAAGCGGACCTGAGCGCGGACTACAAGGTTGACCCGGCCGGGCTGGAATCGGTCAGGCTCGCAAAAAAGCTGGAGGAGTCCTATCAGAAGGACTACGCCGCCATCTCGGAAAGCATGGATCCTAAAAAGTATCAAGACCGCCTCGATGCGCTGAACGCGCGCTATGAGAATGCGAAGAACGAAAAGAATTTCACCAGGCAGGCTAAGGATTACGCCGAGATAGGCAAAGAAGTGAACAAGCTGACCGCGGACTTTAAAAAAGACAAAGAGCAGGCCGAAGCCTCCCTCGCCAGGGCGAAGGAAGGGTTTAAAGCCCTCGAGGCGGCGCGCAAAAAAGACCTGGCCGATGTAATGGCCAAAATGAAGCTTCCGTCCCTAGACGCACAATCAATATCCCGGATGCTGGCCGGGCCGCTGATAGCGGAGAAAACCGCGCAGGCCATGAAGTGGATGACCCTGGCCCGCAAATATATGCCGGCAGGAACAAAGGGCGTCCTTAAGAACGAGGCGCCCCGCGGGAGAGAAGTACATTTCCCTAAAGAGAGATCATACCCCGCGCTGCTGGTGCGCAAGCTGTCCCTTACCGGGGAACTCGGGCTTGAGGACCCGCTGGAATACAGCGGAACCGTAGAAGGCCTGACCACCCAGCCCCGGGTGTACGGAAAGCCCGCCACAGCCGTGGTAACCGGGTCGGAAGGCGCGCGCAGACTGCGCTTTAAGCTTTCCGTAGACGCTACCGGCAAAGAAGTGAATACGGACACGGAATTTTCCTGCGAGGGGATGCCGGTAAAGCAGCTGCGGCTGGGCTCTCCGGCTTCTTTCCTGGTGGATATCACCGGCGGCACAGGTGCCTTTACGGCAGTCCTTAAAACGGCCGGGGAAGAGATCCGGGGCAAAGCCTCGGCCCGGCTGTCCGGCGCGTCTTTTAAACCCAATGCGGAGAAAGTAAAAGCCGCGCCGCTGCGTTCGGCTATAGAGTCCTCTTTCGCGGGGCTTTCCTCCGCCGTTATCGGGACGGATATTTCCGGCACGGTCAGGGACCCGAAACTGGCCATAAACACGGACCTCGCCAACGCATTATCAAAAGCTTTCTCCGGCGCAATGGGCGCGGAAGTAAACAAAGCCCGGGAAGCGGCTCAGAAAAAAGTGAACGAAGCTCTTAAGCCTTACGCTGACAGGCTCGATAACCTGGCCGCAGCCAAACAGACCGAGCTGAACGGAAAGCTTAAGGACGCCGAATCAAAAGTATCCGGGGCTGGAGATAAAATACTCAAAGGCCTCGTCCCGCATAAACTAAAATTGCCGAAGTTCAAGCTGTAATAAAAAGCGCCCGGCTCTTTCCGGGCGCTCCGCTCCAGAACCCCGGGCCCCCGGCCCCGGGTTCTGTTTTACCGGGCCGGGGGAGGAGCCAGGGCGAGGCAGTAATTTTCAAATACAAATTTCTCCGTCGCTGGAGTTGTCTTCCGCGCGCGGCACACATTGGAATTAGGCGGGCAGAACTGGGCGAGCTCGTCATCCTCCGCTACGTGGCCCTCGCAGTTATCGCAGATAATAGCCAGCGTTTTCATAACCTGTTTATTTTTCTGCTCCTGCAGGAGTGCAAAAAACTTCTTAATATCGTCTTTTATGCGCCCGGCAAAAGTGCGCGTTGGATAGACCAGGCTGATTTTAGGCTTGCACAGTTTCGCCCAGGAACCGGCCGGCGCGCCCTGACCCCCGAAGTAGGTCTGGGTCCGGCTTATTACAAGCGCTCTGTCGCTTTTCGGGGCGGGAGCAGAGGGGGAATACTTGCTGTGAGAGGTAAAGCCGGCGAACAGGTCATAGTCGGACATGCAGGCTGAAGAGTCAGGATAGACGCGCTCGCGGTCCTGCCCCGTTATAAAAGCGCCCCTGGTGTCGCCGTCCCCGACAAAGAAAAAACCGAGTACGCCGGGGCGCATCAGGCTGTCCATTACTTCGCCGGCGGTAAGGCCGGTATAACCCTCTACCATGGCGTTCGGGTAGAGCAGGGGAAGGCCTTCCGAGAACAAAGCCTCGGCGTCGTCGCAGGATTTGGCGCTGATAACATCTTTCTTTTTTCCTCCGGGAGAGCAGCTGCCCAGGTATACGATAAGCTTTCCGGAGGCGCAGAAATTTATCGCCGGCGGCTCGGCGCCTTTCTGGCCGAAGGGCCTGAATTCCGCCCTGAGAGGAGAAGCGGCCAGAGCGGGCAAAAGCAATAGCCTTATCATCAGGCGCTCCTTCCGAGCGCCGCGTCCAGGGCGGCCGCGATAGCCGAGGAAGGGCCAGCCGCGGGGTTTTCAAGAGCGTAAATTTTACCGGAATCCCCGGCGTCCACCACCGCCGGGTCGAACGGCACGCTGCCCAGGAACGGAACCCCCATTTCGGCGGCGGCCTGCGCCCCGCCGCCGGTTTTAAACAGGCTTATTTTTCCGGCGCAATGCGGGCAATTAAAAACGGTCATATTCTCAAGTATCCCCAGCACCGGAATTCCTACCTGCTTCAGGAAATTTACCGCCTTGCGGGAATCGAGCAGCGCCACGGCCTGCCCGGTAGTCACGACTACCGCCCCCGTCATCTCAGGGATCAGCTGGCAGATAGTCAGCGGCTCATCGCCTGTGCCCGGGGGGGCGTCTATAACAAGGGTGTCCAGGTCTCCCCAGTTCACGTCCGCCAGAAATTGTTTAAGGACCGTCAGCTTCAGCGGGCCCCTCCAGATGACGGGGGCGTAACCCTCTTTCATTATGGAGCCCATCGAGATCATCTTCAGGTTGGGCGCCGCTTCAAGGGGGTCTATGGATTTTCCGTCCGTCCCGTGGGGTTTGCCTTCCTGTCCGGTCATTCGGGCGACGGAAGGCCCGTGAATGTCTATATCCAGGAGACCGGTTTTAAGCCCGCGGGCGGCCAGCAGGGCGGCGAAATTGACGGCTATGGTGCTTTTTCCTACCCCGCCCTTATTGCTCATAATAAGGATCTTGCGCCTGATCCGGGCCATTTTCTCTTTTATCAGGGAAGCGCGGTGATCTATATGGACATTGTGCATTTATTCTCCAGTTCTGCCGGCGGACTTACTCTGCCGGCAATTCGGCGCAGGCCTTGCCCCGCACATGATTTTCCTGGCGGTTTCAAAGCGGTTCCTCACCTCTCTTTAATGATATAAAAATTTTGTTATAATTGGGTGTGGGAATTTTGCAGGCGGAGGCACGATGAAACCAGTCAAGACTCCTCAACAGGCGGCAGAAAACATAAAAGACGGGGCATCTGTAATGATCGGGGGATTTATTTCCTGCGGCCGCCCCTCTGAAGTCCTCGAAGCCCTCTTCGAAAAGGGCGTAAAAGACCTTACCATTATATCCAACGACACCTCAAAAGAGGAAACCGGCATCATAAAGCTGGTCCTGGCGGGCAGAGTATCAAAATTTATAGGTTCGTATATCGGCATGAACCGGATAATGGGCGAAAAGATGAAGTCCGGCGAGGTAAAGGTGGAGCTTGTGCCGCAGGGGACCTTCGTTGAAAGGGTCAGGGCCGCCGGGGCGGGCCTCGGCGGCGTCCTCACCCCGACCGGGCTCGGCACGGCGATAGCTGAGGGGAAAGAAGTGATGACCATAGAAGGAAAGAAGTACCTGCTGGAAAAACCCCTCAGGGCGGACTTTGCGATCGTCAGGGCGAACAAGGCCGACAAGTACGGCAACGCCTTCGCGGCCGGCTCGTCCAAGAATTTCAATGTGGCAATGGCGATGGCGGCAGACACCGTTATCCTTGAGACGGAGGAGATAGTGGAACCCGGGCAGCTGGATCCGGAGAAAGTGACCTTCCCCTGCGTTTTCATCGACACGCTGGTTCCGGTCGCCAAGGCCGTTATGGGGAGGAACTAAAATGGATGATCATATGAGGCTGCGGATAGCCAAAAGAATAGCGAAAGAACTGCCCGAGAACTCTATAGTCAACCTCGGCATCGGTATCCCCACGCTGGTCACTGATTTTATCCCGGAAGGCAAAGGGATACTTCTGCATTCCGAAAACGGGTTTATAGGGCTCGGAGCGGCGCCCGCGGCCGGCGAAGAGGATCCGAACCTGGTGAACGCGGGGGGACAGGCGGCCACGCTGGTCCCCGGCGGCTGCTGTTTTGACTCTTCCATGTCCTTCGCTATCATACGCGGAGGGCACCTGGACTATACGGTACTCGGCGCCCTTGAAGTGGACGAGGAAGGGAACCTGGCCAACTACACCATCCCGGGCAAATTCGTTCCCGGTATAGGCGGCGCGATGGACCTTTCGGTAGGCGCGAAGAACGTGGTTATCGCCATGGAGCATGTCAGCAAACACGGCGAGCCTAAAATAGTTAAAAAATGCTCCCTGCCGCTGACCGCGCCGCGGCAAGTGAACCTTATCGTCACCGAAATGGCCTTTATCCGGGTAACTCCCGAAGGCCTGGTGCTTGAGGAGATAGCGGAGGACACAACGGTCGAGGAAGTGGTCAAAAAGACCGGTGCCGAACTTATAATCCCTGAAAAACTCGGCCGGTTTTGAAGGCTGTAGGCATGTGAGAACATAGCCGTATTCTACGGAGGATTCCAATATGGGAAACAAATACAAGATAGCGTGGCTGCCGGGAGACGGCGTAGGCGTAGAAGTAATGGAAGCCGCTAAAATAGTTCTGGACCGCGTCGCGCTCGACGCGGAATATATCCACGGCGACATCGGCTGGGAATTCTGGTGCAAAGAAGGCGATTCTTTCCCGGCCCGCACCATCGACCTGCTTAAGAACGTGAACGCGGCGATGTTCGGCGCCATCACATCAAAGCCGGTAAAGACCGCGGAAAAAGAACTGGTCCCGGAACTGCAGGGCAAAGGGATGGTTTACCGCTCGCCCATCGTGCGGATGCGCCAGATGTTCGGCCTCTACACCTGCCTGCGCCCCTGCAAGGCCTACCCTAACAATCCCCTTAACTATAAAGAGGGCATAGACATAGTAGTGTTCCGCGAGAACACCGAAGACCTTTACTCCGGCGTAGAATTTAACACGGTGCCGGAGAAACTGCGCGACACCCTCGCCGAACTCTCGCCCGCCTTCAAAGCCTTCAAGGACCTGAAAAGCGACGAATACGCCATCTCCTGCAAAATAAACACCAGGAAGGGCTCTGAGCGCATCGTGCGCGCCGCCTTCGAGTTCGCCCGCAAGTTCAACCGGAAGAAAGTCACGGTAGTGCACAAAGCCAACGTAGTGCGCGCCACCGACGGCCTGTTCTTCGAAACGGCCAAGGCCGTAGCGAAGGACTATCCTGAGATCAAGATGGACGACGCGAACATAGACGCGATGACGATGTGGCTCCTGAAGAACCCGTTCAATTACGACGTGCTGGTGGCGCCCAACCTTTACGGCGACATCATCTCCGACCTGAGCGCGCAGATGGTGGGCGGCCTGGGCTTCGGCTGCTCCGCCAATATCGGCGCTAAGCTAGGGGTGTTCGAGCCTTCACACGGCTCCGCGCCCAAGTACACGGGCCAGTACAAGGTAAACCCTATCGCCACCATCCTGGCCGCTAAGATGATGCTGGACTGGCTGGGCGAAACAGCCAAGGGTAAAATTATCGAGGACGCCGTAGCCGAGGTGATAGCCGGGGGCAAAGTGCGCACTTACGATATGGGGGGAAGCGACACGACCATCCAGATGGCGCAGGCTATAGCCGGCAAATGCGCGGTACCGGCAAAATGACGACGGGCCCGGTTCCGCCCCCGAAAAGCATCCTGCTGCACGAAGTAGGCCTGCGGGACGGCCTTCAGATGGAAAGCCGGGTAGTACCGTTTGAAAAGAAAGCGGCCTGGCTCTCCTCCCTGCTGGACTCCGGAATGGACATTATCCAGGTGGGCTCGTTCGTCCACCCGGTCAAGGTTCCGCAGATGGCGGATACCGACGAACTGTTCCGGAGGTTCACCGCGGAGAAGAAGTCCAAAACTTTACTGTCGGGGCTGGTACTTAACGAAAAAGGCCTCGAGCGCGGGCTGGCCTGCGGGGTGGAGATGTTCTGCATGGGCGCCTCTGCCAGCGAGACCCACAGCCGCAAGAATACCGGCATGGGAACCGACGAAGCCCTCACCCGAATTATCGCCGCGGCCAAAGCGGCCCTTGCGGCGGGGAAGAAAGTGCAGGTCTCGGTCCAGTCAGCTTTCGGCTGCGGCTTCGAGGGCCCGGTCCAGGAAGAGCGCGTGCTTAAAATGGTCCGCGCCTACCTGGAAGCGGGGCTTGTAAATATCAGCCTGGCCGACACGGCCGGCCACGCGAGCCCGGCACAGGTGGAGCGCTTATTCAGCGCCGTATTTGCGCTGAATGCCGGCGCCGATTGCGCCTGCCACTTTCACAATACCTACGGCCTCGGGATGGCCAATATGTTCGCGGCCATGCGGGCGGGGGTAAACTCTTTCGAGACTTCCTTCGCCGGCCTGGGAGGCTGCCCTTTCACCAGGGTCGCCGCCGGCAACGTGGCCTCCGAGGATTTTGTCCACGCGCTCCAGCTTGACGGCCGGCGCAAAGATATCAGTCTTGACCGCCTGCTCGAAGTGGCCAGGGACGCGGCCGCGCTTTTCGGGCGCGATATGCAGGGTTTCGTTTACAAAACCGGACCTGTCCGGGCCAAGAGCGCGGTTTAAAAAAGGAGCGGCTATGAGCAAACAGATCCTTTCGGGCGTGAGGGTACTCGACCTTACAAATGTACTTGCCGGCCCCTTCTCAACGCTCCACCTCGCCCTGCTCGGTGCTGAAGTTATTAAGGTGGAAAACCCCAGGGACGGAGACCTGGCCCGCAAACTGGGGGTACTCCCGGCCCTGAACGACCAGCTGATGGGAACCAGTTTTCTCGCCCAGAACTCCAATAAAAAATCGGTAACGCTCAACACAAAAACTCCGGAAGGCAAAGAAATATTCAAAAAATTGGTGAAGACCGCCGACGTGCTGGTGGAGAACTTCCGCCCCGAAGTAATGGAGCGCCTCGGGCTCGGCTACAAGACCCTTTCAGAGCTCAATCCCCGCCTGGTCTATTGCGCTATCTCCGGCTTCGGTCAGACCGGGCCTGACGCTTTCAAGCCGGCCTATGACCAGATCATACAAGGCTTAAGCGGGGTAATGGCGATCAACGGCGACGAGCGCCTCAACCCGCTGCGCGCCGGCTTCCCGGTCTGCGACACCGTGGGCGGCCTTAACGCGGCTTTCGCAATAATGTCGGCCCTCTACCACCGCGAGCGCAGCGGCAAAGGCCAGTTTATAGATATCGCCATGCTGGATTCCATAATGCCGCTGATGGGCTGGGTGGCGGCGAACCTGCTGATAGCAGGCCAGCCTCCGCAGCTGATGGGCAACGATAATTTCACCGCCGCGCCCTCCGGGACTTTCCGCACCTCTGACGGCTATATCAATATCGCGGCCAATAAGCAGGAGCAGTGGGAGTCGCTCTGCGACGTTCTGGGCGTGCAGGGCCTCAAGCGGGACCCGCGCTTTGAAAAGCGGGACATTCGCAAGAAAAACCGGAAATTGCTCACCCCGCTGCTCGAGGAAAAGCTCGCGCAGCGCACGACCGCAGAACTGGTTGAAGTTCTCAACGCCAAAGACGTCCCCAGCGGCGCCATACTCAGCCTGGCCGAAGCGCTCGGCCAGCCCCAGGTAAAGCACAGAGGGGTGCTGAAGGAAGTGCAGGAACCGGGGATAGGCCCCCTTAAATTATTCGGCCTCTCGGCCCGGTTTTCAGAGACCCCGGGCGAACTTAACGCCCCGCCCCCGCGCCTTTCAGCCCACACGGCTGAAGTCCTGGCGGGCCTCGGAATGAACGAAGATGAAATCGCGGCGCTGAAAGAAAAAAAAGTCATTTAGAACATAAGGAGAAAAGAACAATGGCAATGACCTACGTACAGAAACTGCTTGCAAAAGCCACCGCCCGGGCGCAAACGGCTGTCGGCGAAGTGCTTGAGCCCCAAGTGAACCTGGCGATGTCGCACGAGAACGGCGCGCTGGTGATAAGCCAATTTGAAGAGATCTACAAAGGCACGGGCCGGGAAGCCAAGGTCTGGAACCCGGACAATATCGCCATAATCTTCGACCACCGCGTACCCGCGGAATCCTCCAAGACAGCCTGCAACCAGGGTAAAATACGCGGTTTCGTGGCAAAGCAGGGCATACGCAAGTTCCACGACGTAAGAGGAGACGTCGGCGGGATCTGTCACCAGATACTGCCTGAGAACGGCTACGTACGGCCGGGCAGCGTAGTAGTAGGCACCGATTCGCATACCACCACGCACGGAGCCCTCGGCGCTTTCGCGTTCGGCGTAGGCGCCACCGAGATGGCGTCCGTCTGGGCCCTGGGCCGGTTACTTAACATTGAAGTTCCCGCCGCCATCAAAGTGGTGGTTAACGGCAAACTGCCGGATTACGTGTACGCCAAAGACCTGATACTCCATATAATCGGCCGCCTGAGCGCGCAGGGAGCCAACTACAAGGTCCTTGAGTTCCACGGCGGGACCATCCGGACTATGCCTACTTCGGGCCGCCTGACGCTCTGCAATATGAGCGTAGAAGCCGGCGCCACTGCGGGCATGGTCCCGCCCGACGAAGAGACGCTGCGCTACCTCCGGGAGGAAGCCGGGGTCACTGATAAAATAGAAACCTTCGGCCCGGACGCGGACGCCGTCTACGCGCAGGTGCTTGAGATAGACGCCTCAAAGCTCACCCCGCAGATAGCCTGCCCCCATACCGTGGACAACGTCAAGCCCATAAGCGAAGTTAAGGGCACAAAGCTCAACCAGATCGTGATCGGCTCCTGCACCAACGGCCGCCTGGACGACCTGGAGGCGGCCGCCAAAATACTGAAAGGCCGCCGCGTTATAGACGGAACCCGGATGCTGGTCTTCCCAGCTTCCTGGCGCATTTACCATAAGGCCATGGACCTGGGCTACATACAGGACATTTCGCGCGCGGGGGCGGTAGTCTGCAACCCCGGTTGCGGGCCTTGCCTGGGCATACACCAGGGCGCACTGGGCGACAATGAAGTCGCACTCGCTACCACTAACAGGAACTTCAAAGGACGCATGGGAAACCCGAAAGCCGAGGTTTACCTTTGCTCCCCGGCCGTCGCTGCGGCCAGCGCCCTAACCGGCGTAATAACCGATCCCACGGAGGCAAAATGAAAACCATAAAAGTAATGTTAAAAGTGGCCGACGACGTTTCAACGGACATCATTTATCCGGGCCGCTTTATGGCCACTGTCCTTCCTGCCGAAACCCCGCAGTTCGCTTTTGCGGACAATGCGGACTTCAACCGCAGGCTTAAGGCGGGAGAAATACCTTCGGGCAGCGCGCTTGTGGCCGGGAAGAACTTCGGCTGCGGTTCCTCCAGGGAACAGGCGGTCTCAACCCTTAAGGGCTATGACCTGGCGGTAATTGCGCGCGATATCTCCCGCATCTTTCTCCAGAGCGCTATTAACCTGGGCCTGAATATCATCATCTGCCCGGAGATAGAAGCGGCGGAAGGCGACGAGCTGGAAATAACCGGCGGCAAAGTCCACAACCGCACTTCAGGCAAATCATTCGATACCAACCCGCTCCCGAAAGCCCGCCAGGCTATCATCGACGCGGGTGGACTGATCCCCTATACGCGGAAGCTGATCATGTCCGGCAAGTGACGCACCCGGAGCGGCAACGCAATTTAAAATAACCTACGACTTAAGGAGAACACAATGAAAGGATGGATAGGATATATTCTCAGGGTCAACCTGACAAACAAAACTTACAAGAAAGAACCCTTTACCGAAGAATTCGCCAAGACCTGGGTAGGCGGGCGCGGTTTCGCCGCCAAGATACTCTTTGACGAACTGAAGCCCGGAATAGACCCGCTCGGGCCCGGGAACAAACTGGTAGTAGCACTCGGGCCGATATCGGGCATACCGGCGCCCAACACGGGTAAATGCGTAGTCGCGGCCAAGTCCCCGCTGACCGGGTTTTACGGTGACGGCAACCTTGGGACCAAAGTCTCCGACCAGCTCCGGAAAGCGGGCTACGACGCGATGATCGTGGAGGGCAAAGCGGAAACTCCAACGATGCTCTATATCGAGGATGACAAGGTAGAATTCCTGAGCGCCGCAGAAGTCTGGGGAAAGGGAACTTACGCCGCCAACGACTGGATCTACGGCAAATACGGGAAGAACGTAGGCGTGCTTAACATCGGCCAGGGCGGGGAGAACATGGTCCGCTACGCCGTGATCCGCAGCCTGGAAGGCCGCGCCGGAGGCCGGCCCGGAATGGGCGCGGTCATGGGTTCAAAACTTCTTAAAGCCATAGTGGTGAAAGGCACAAAGGCCATCCCCCAGGCGGACCCCGAAGCCATGAAGGCGCTGGGCTACGGCGATCTTAAGACAGTCCACGAAATGGACAAAAAATCAGGCTGGAGCATACAGAGTACAAACGCCGTGCTGGCCTGGTGCAACGAGGTCGCCGGCCTGCCCGTGCAGAACTTCCGCAAGACCAGCCACCCCGAAGCCTTCAAAATTGACGGCGAGCGGCTCAATACGGCCAGGGTAGCCACCTACGGCTGCCCCAGCTGCACAATGAAGTGCGGCATAACCATACACGATAAAGAGGGCCGCGAATCCGAACTGGATTATGAAAACGTCGGCCTGCTTGGAGCCAACCTTAATATCTTCGAACTTGACCAGGTAGGTTCGCTCAACTACCTCTGCGACGAGTACGGCCTGGACACGATGTCGGCCGGCTGCACGCTCAGCTTCTACGCCGACGCGATCGCGCAGGGCGCCACCGAAGGAGACTTCAGGTTCGGCGACGCGGAGCGCGCGAAGGAACTGCTGAGAATGACCGCGCACCGGGAAGGAAAAGTAGGGAACCTGCTGGCCGACGGCTCGCTGCGGATGGCTAAAGAATTCGGAAAGAATTCAGAAGCCTACGCAATGCAGGTCAAAGGCCTCGATGTAGCCGCTTATAACTGCAAATTCATCCCCGGCCAGGCGCTGTCTTTCGGCGTGGCGCCGATAGGCGCCCACCACCGGGAAGCCTGGATCATCACCTTCGAACTTAAGAACAGCAGCCGCGAATCCTACGGCCCGGAGAAGGCGGCCAAAGTGATAGAGCTGCAGCGCATCCGCGGCGGCATGTTCGAGATGATGGTATCGTGCCGGTTCCCCTGGATAGAGGAAGGCTGGGAGCTGGACAACTACCCGAAATACTTCAACCTTGTGACCGGGCTTAACTGGACGCTGGACGATATGTGGAAGGTCTCCGACCGCATCTACAGCCTGATAAAACTGAACTATATCAGGGAGTTCCCGGAAGCTACCCGCAAGGGAGACTATCCCCCGGCCATCTGGTTCGACCCCGCCAACTCCGACACCGAGGGCCCCATAGCAGGGAAGCACCTCGAAGCGGAGAAATATGACGGGCTGCTCCAGCATTATTACGACCAGCGCGGCTACGACCGGCGCGGCATACCGACCAAGGAAACCCTGGAGAAACTCGGCCTCTCGGCCGAAGGAGCCGACGCAGAGAAATACGCAAAGCTGAACTAGGCGCAATCCGCGGCCAGGCCCGCCCGCCCTCAGGCAAAGAATGCCGGGGCGGGCGGGGGCCGGGTTTTAAGAACCGCAGAGAGCCGCTGCTCCCCGAATACAAACGGCGCCCCGGCGGCCGGTTTCTGGAATCTTCCGGTAAAATGTCCCAAAGAATAAACCAGATCGCTCAAAGGATATTCCCTACGCTGCGCCTCGCCGCGCGTAAGTTCATAGATATAGACGGCGGCCAGCGGGCCTCCGCTTTCGCCTATAACGCTTTTTTCGCGCTCTTCCCACTTATAGTTCTTTTTGTGACGGCCGCCTCCTACTTCACCGGCCAGGAGAAAGCGGCCGGGGTTGTAATAACCTTTGTGGAAAAGTTCATCCCGCTGAACGGCGAAATGCAGCATTACGTTTTTGATACTATCTCCAGGGTTATAGACTCCCGCGGCAGCGCCGGCACAGTGGCGCTGCTTATGCTGGTCTGGCTGGCCACCCAGTTTTTCACCACCCTTATACAGGCTTCGAACCGCGCCTGGGGGACCACCGGCAGCAACTGGTGGAAGCTCCCGCTCAAAAGCCTTGCGCTCCTGGCTACGCTTATCGTCGGGGTACTGGTCGGGATAAGCGCCCCGCTGATTGGCAGGATGGCGGGAGGACTGATCCCCGCCGTAGTTTTACTGCGCTGGGCTTACCGGCTGGGCCTGTTATTTGTGCCGTGGGTGATAGTCTTTTTCAGCCTGGCTTTTTTTTACAGGCTGGCCCCGCACCGCCGCACCAAATACTCTGAAATCTGGTTTTCAGCCCTCTGCGCCTCCCTGCTCCTGTACGCCGCGCAAAATCTTTTCGTGCTTTACCTTAAACACTTCGCGGCTTTTAACGCTGTATACGGAGCGTTCGGTGGGATCATGGCGCTGCTGGTCTGGACATACGTTTCCGGAGTTATCTTCATCTACTGCGCCTGCATGAGCGCCGCCCAGGCCGCGACCAGGGCGGACCGTTGACAAAACCGCTGGTCATCCATATCATCACCAGGCTCGAGCCGGGCGGCTCCAGCAGGAACGTAATTGATTCCTGCGCCTCCCAGGTCTCAGATTATGAAGTCGTCCTGCTGGCCGGCCCCCACAAAGACTCCGGTTCTCTGCTGGGCCTCCTGCCTCCGGAAGTGGCGTATATAGAGGTAAGCAGCCTCCGCAGAGAAATCTGCGCCTCAAAAGACCTGAGGGCGCTGACCCGGCTGAAAAAAGAAATAACCCGCCTTAAACCCGCGATAGTCCACACCCATACGTCCAAGGCCGGCGCGCTGGGACGCCTGGCCGCCGCCATGGCCAACCTCCGGGCCGGAAAGCCGTCGGTCATAATACACACTCCTCACGGCCATTTGCTCTACGGCTACTACGGCCCTTTTAAAACCTCTATATTCAAACTGGCGGAAAAATTCCTTTCCAGGTTCACCGACCATTTCATAGCGCTTACTCCGGGCGAGCTGGCGGAATCCGCGGGAGCCGGCATCGGCCGGCGGGAGCAGTGGACCGTAGTCCACAGCGGCGTGGATTTCAGGCCCCCTGCCGTGCCCGCGCATAAACGCAATCTGGAGATAGCCCCGGATGAAACAGCCATAGGAACTGTCGCCCGGCTGGAGCCGGTGAAAGGAATTGAATATTTCATACGCGCGGCCGCCCTGCTTAAGAAATCCCTGCCGGCCCGGAAGCTAAGGTTCGTAATAATCGGAGGAGGGGAAGAGGAAACAAAACTGCGCAACCTGGCCGCCAGCCTGGGCGTCCGGGATAAAGTAATGTTCCTGGGCTTCCGCAGCGACGCCACAGCCCTGATGGCGGCGCTGGATATCTATGTGCAGCCTTCCCTCAATGAAGCAATGGGCCGCGCCCCGCTGGAAGCGCAGGCCCTGGGGCTCCCGGCCGTAGTAAGCCGCGTCTGCGGCCTGCCGGCTATAATTAAAGAGGGGGAAACAGGTTTCACATTCACCCCCGGAAACCCCGAAGCTCTGGCCTCGGCCCTCGAGAAATTGATCCTTGATCCGGACCTGCGCCGGCGCATGGGGGCCGCGGCAAAGGCCTGGGCCCTGAAAAAAGATGAAACCGGGTTCCCGGCTTTCGGCCCGGAGAGCATGAATATCCGGCTTAAGGAATTATACCGCAGACTCCTGTCCGTCCCGCGGACGCGCCGGCCCCTGTAGAGCCAGAACAGGTTTTCAGGCACAGGACCCCGCAGCCGTACCGCAAACTCACATCCCGGACAGCCCGGACAGGAAAAAGACAGGTATAAAAGCCCGGCTTATTTTGATATACTTTTTATACAGCATTTCGCAATACGCGCGACAAAACATGTTTGTGCCGCAACAAGAGCTCTGCTCATCAAACGGCCTTACGGCAGCCCGATAAGACCTTTAGCGCTGAACATCGCAGCACCCCCCCGGGCGCAAAACAATTCAGCGAACACTAAACCAGGCCAGCCCGCCGCGCCTCGGAAACACCCCGGAGGTTCTATGCCGAAAATGGAAGTAGACGTAGATAAATGTAAAGGCTGCTACCTGTGCATTCAGGTCTGCCCGAAAAAGTGCATCGAAAAATCCGATAAATTCTCCAAAACCGGCTATTACCCGGCCGAGGACTCCAAGGAAGGCTGCTGCATAGCTTGCCTGGCATGCGCGCGCATCTGCCCTGACCTTGCCGTAAAAGTGTATAAATAAGGAGTAAATTTATGGCTGAAAAAAAACTAATGAAGGGCAATGAAGCTTTGGCCGAAGGCGCCGTACGCGCCGGCTGCAGGTTCTTCGCCGGTTACCCCATAACCCCGCAGAACGAGGTCCCGGAATACATGTCCTGGCGCCTGCCGCAGGTAGGCGGGGCTTTCGTACAGTCCGAGTCCGAAGTCTCGGCTATTAATATGGTTTACGGCGCGGCCGCTACCGGCGTGCGCTGCATGACCTCCTCCTCCAGCCCCGGGATGAGCCTCAAGCAGGAGGGGATCTCCTATTGCGCGGGCGCCGACCTTCCCGTTTTTCTCGCGAACGTAATGCGCGGCGGGCCGGGACTCGGCAATATCGCCGGGGCCCAGGGCGATTACTGGCAGGCTACCCGCGGCGGCGGCCACGGCGACTACCGCACCTTCGTAATGGCCCCCAACGGAGCCAACGAGATGGCCAACTTCCCCCACAAGTGCTTTGAAATTGCATGCAAGTACCGGCTTCCCTCCATGGTGCTGGCCGACGGCATAATAGGCCAGATGATGGAGCCTGTGGAATTCATGCACCCGGAAGTGGACGTAAAAGCCCTTAAGGAACCCGACTGGGCGCTGGGAGTGAACCATGGCCGCGCAAAGCGGATAGTAAAATCCTACGACCTGCGCGAAGGCATGCTCGAGCTGATGGTGAACGAGCGCGTAAAGCGCTACAGGCAGATAGAGGCCGCCGAAGTGATCTACGAGGAGAAGATGATGGACGACGCCGAAATAGCCATAGTGGCTTACGGGACCTCGGCGCGGATCTCCGTGGCCGCGATGAAACTGGCCAGGGAGAAAGGCCTGAAAGTCGGCCTGTTCCGCCCGGTAACGCTGTGGCCCTTCCCTAAAGCCAGGCTGGCGGAGCTCTCGAAGCGGATAAAGAAGTTCCTTGTGGTGGAGATGAGCCTGGGCCAGATGGTGGAGGATGTGCAGCTTTCGGTAAACGGGCGCGCGGACGTCTACCTGCACGCCCGGCCCGGAGCCTCGGTAATGACGGCCGAAGAAGTTTATACGACCATGGAGAGCATCTCGAAAAAGGGAGCAAAAGAATATGCAACTGCTAAATAAGCGACCCGAATCTTTGCTGGACGTGACCATGCACTACTGCCCGGGCTGCGGCCACGGTATAGTGCACCGCCTGGTAGCGGAAGTTATGGACGAACTGGGCATACGCGAGCGCACTATAGGCGTGGCCCCGGTGGGCTGCGCTGTGTTCGCCGACGTATATTTCAACTGCGACATGATACAGGGCGCGCACGGCCGGGGACCGGCTGAGGCCACGGGCATAAAACGGTCAAAGCCCGACACCATTGTTTTCTCCTATCAGGGCGACGGCGACCTGGCCTCTATCGGCATGGCGGAAATAGTGCACGCCGCTATACGCTCTGAGCACATAACGGTAATCTTCATTAATAACGCCATCTACGGGATGACCGGCGGCCAGATGGCCCCGACTACGCTGTTAGGCCAGAAGGCGACCACCTGCGTAGAAGGCCGCACTGTAAAGCAGGCAGGCTACCCGATAAAGATGTCCGAGATGCTGGCCACCATAGACGGCTCGGTCTATATCGAGCGCACGGCGGTGAACAGCGCCCCCAACGTAATGAAAACCAAGGCCGCGATAAAAAAAGCGTTCAAGAACCAGGTGGACGGCAAAGGTTTCTCAATGGTGGAGATCCTGAGCATGTGCCCCACGAACTGGGGCACCAAGGCCAGCAATCCCGCCGAGGCCACCAAATTCGTGGTGGACGGGATGATGCCGGTGTACCCGCTGGGCGTATATAAAGACGCCGACGCTGTGAAGAAATAAACGGAGGAATTTTATATGTACCAAGGCATAAGGATAGCTGGTTTCGGCGGGCAGGGCGTGATCTCCGCGGGGGTGCTGCTGGCGCAGGCCGGCATGCTGGAGGGCCGGGAAGTCAGTTTTTTCCCGTCCTACGGAGCGGAAATGCGCGGCGGCACGGCTAACTGCTCGGTGGTGGTGGCTTCCGACGAGGTGACTACGCCTATAGTTTCCAGCCCGGACACGGTAATAGTCCTCAACGAACCGTCGCTCTCGAAGTTCGAGCCTATGGTGAAGCCGGGCGGGCTCCTGATAGTGAACAGCTCGCTGGTCAATTCCAAGCCGGTGCGCAAGGATATAAAAGTGCTTTACGTGCCCTGCAACGCCATAGCCGCGGAGGTCGGGAACCCGAAAGCGATGAATATGGTGGCGCTGGGAGCCTTCGCCGCGGTTACCGGGGCGATGAGCGTGGACGCCATAGCCAAAGCCATGACCAGGGTCTATAAGAAACTGAAGCCCGAGATCATAGAGCTTAACGTCAAAGCCCTTAAGCGCGGCGCGGAATTCAAGCTCAATTAAAAGCGGACAGACTCGTAAAAGGGCCCGGCACTACGGGCCCTTTTTCTTTGCGGTATTTTATAGAATATAAATAATATGCACCACGGTCACGGCGACGACGGGCAGGACCCGAAAGAAAAAATAGACTACAAGGCGACCTTCCGCCTGCTGTCCGGCCTGATCAAAACGCGCAAGGGCCCGTTCCTCCTGGCTTTCGTCTATATGGTCTCGGCCACCCTGCTGAACCTGTTCATCCCGATGATAGCTAAATTCGTGATAGACACGGCGATCCCGGGCAGGGACCCGAAGGCGCTGCTGCTGGCCGCCGGCGTCTACATAGCCGCCACCCTGCTTTTTTTGTTCTTCAACTATCTTCAGGTCCTGCAGCTCGCCCGCGCCGGTCAGGACCTTATAGTGGAACTCAAGCAGCGCCTCCTAGCCCATATGCTTACGCTGGACCTGGAGTTCTACTCTTCCATGCCGGTCGGCCGCCTTAACGCGCGGGTGCAGTCCGACACCAGCACGCTTTACGCCCTCTTCACCAACACCGTCATCACTATCGTCAACGACCTCCTTATGTTCGGCGTGGTCTTCTGCGTGATGGCCTTCTACAACCTGGAACTGACGCTGATGCTGATGCCTGTCTTCCCGGTCCTGGCCGTATTCGGCTGGGTCTTCGTCAGGGTCACCTCGCCCATGTTCATCAAGGTCCGCAAACTGGCCGCCGAAGTTCCGGGGTTCCTGACCGAGCAGCTCAACGGCATCGGCGTGCTGCAGGCTTTCAGCCGCGAGGCCGGGACCTCCGGCAAGATGGAGGACCTGAACCGCCGCAAGTTCAACGCGGAAGTGAATGTCGAGATATACACCGTGCTCTTCTTCCTCAGCATCGTCCTTCTTCACCCGGCGGCTACCGCGGCAGTCTTTAACTTCGGAGGCAAGATGGTAATAGAAGGCAAGCTGACGGTAGGCGTCATCGTGCTCTTCGTCCTTTACCTCGGTTTTCTCTTCGAGCCCATCTTCCGGTTCTCCGAGCACCTGAGCGTGATCCAGCGCTCCTTCTCCTCCGGGCACAGGATATCTAAAATACTCGCGCTCAGGCCCGCCCTGACGGAGCAGGCGAAGCCGCATTACCTGACCAGCGTCCGCGACTCCATAGATTTCCGCAATGTCTGGATGCGCTACAGCGAGGGAGCAGGCTGGGTGCTAAAAAATGTGTCTTTCACGCTGCCGCGCGGCAAAAGCCTGGCCATTCTCGGCGAAACGGGGGGAGGCAAGACAACGGTGACCAGCCTGCTGTTCCGCTTCTACGACTTCCAGAAAGGCCATATAGAGATAGACGGGACGGATATACGCACCCTCAGCCTGGGCTCTTTGCGCGCGGCAATAGGGCTGGTACAGCAGGACATCTACCTGTTCCCCGGCACGGTAATGGATAACCTAAAATTGATGGACACCTCCATACCCGACAGCCGCGTCCACGACGCAATACGGCTGATGGGGATAGAGGCCTTCTTTAAAAAGCACCCGCTCGGCAAGAAAGTGCAGGAGAAGGGCGCCAATCTTTCCATCGGCGAGAAGCAGGTGATCTCGCTCGCCCGCGCTATGGTTCTGGACCAGGAGGTGCTGGTCTTAGACGAGGCCACCTCGAACATGGACCCGCATACCGAACGCCTGATCACTACGGCTATAAAGAACCTGCTCCGGCATAAGACAGTGATAATAATAGCGCACCGGCTGTCCACGGTGAGGAACGCGGACCGGGTGATGATGATCTCGGGCGGAGAGGTGAAGGAACTGGGCACCCACGACGAACTGCTGGCCATGGACGGCCTTTATTCCAAATACTACCGCCTGCAGTTCGGGGAGGGCGAATGATCTTTACCCTGAAATGGCTCATCCCCTATTGGCGCCGGCACGCCGTGCGCATGACGGCCATCGTTATTTTCGGCATGATCAGCGCGGCGCTCCAGGCCTACAACCCGCTTCTGGTGAAAAACATCGTCAACGGCCTCAGCGGCGACCCGAGCGAGGGCTACCTCCGCCACAACGTGCTGCTGATCCTCGGTGTAGGCTTCGGGCTGTTCGTGACGAACCTGGTGGCCCAGCGCAACAGGGCCTGGATGAACGCCCGCATGGAATGGGAGATCCGCCGCGACGCGTTCGACCACGTCATCGCCATGGACCGCAACTTCTTCCACCGCTTCACCACCGGCGACCTTGTGGCCCGTCTCTCGGACGATATTTCCGAGAAGATCTCCTGGTTCTCCTGCTCGGGCGTCTTCCGCTTCATTCAGGCAGCCTTCACGCTGACGGCGGCCGTAGCCATGATGCTCTACCTGAACCCGGCCTTCTCGCTCTGCGTGCTGCTGCCGCTGCCGCTCGTGCTGTTTTTTTCCATAAAGACCGGGCGCCTCCTGAGCGGCAAGTATAAGGAGCTGCAGGAATCCATCACCAACCTTTTCGATTTCCTGGAGACGTGCTTTACCGGCATCCGTGTTATAAAAGCCAACGCCAAGGAACCCTCTCAGCTGGAGTACTTCAAAACCCGGACCGCCGCCCAGAGAGAGGCCGAGATCGCCACCGCGAAGCTGCAGGTCTTCTTCTCGTACTTCTGGAGCGAGGCCGGTTTCGTCTCCACCGCGCTGCTCTACGCGGCCGGCGGCCTGATGGTGATAAGCGGCCGCGCCACCCTTGGCGAGCTTATAGCCTTTCAGTTCTACGCCAGCATGGTGGTCCATCCTCTGATGGACATAAGCCAGTTCGTGGTGGCCGGCAACCGCGCCGGCGTCTCCATAACGCGCGTCAACGAACTTCTGACAACCCGCTCCTCCCTGAAACCGGGGCCGGCCGATAAGACCACGCAGGACCGCATCACCACGCTGGAATTCTGCGGGGCCGGCCTGAAAAGCCCGAAGGGCGGCAATATGCTGATCCGGGACATAAATTTCAAGGCCTGCCGCGGCCAGCGGGTGGCCGTGGTAGGCAGGATCGGCTGCGGGAAATCAACCCTGCTGTCTCTGGTTCTGCGCCTCTCCGAGCATGACGAGGGTAAAATGCTGGTAAACGGCGCTGACATCCGCGAATGGAACCTGCGCTCTTTCAGGGAACGGGTGGGCTATACCGCCCAGGAGGCGGCCATTTTTACCGGGACGCTGCGCGACAACATAATCATGGACCGCACTGCCGGGGTGGGGCCGGGGATGCTGGAGAAAGCTCTGGAGACCGCGCAGCTGGCCCGGGAACTCCATAAGTTCCCAAAAGGGCTGGACACTGTGGTAGGCACGCGCGGCTTCACCCTTTCCGGCGGCCAGAAGCAGCGGGTAGCTATAGCCCGCGCGCTCCTGACAGGTCCCGACCTGATGCTGCTCGACGACGCAACCAGCGCGATGGACGCGCAAACCGAGCACCATTTCTGGATCGCTTTCCGCCGTGAACACCCGGACGCGCTCTGCCTGGCCGTCACGCACCGCGCGCGGACAATCGAAACCTCGGACCTGATACTGGTCCTGGAAGAGGGGCGGCTTGCGGAAAAGGGAACCCACCCGGAACTGATGGCTCTGGGCGGCCTTTACAGGCAGATCTACGAAAGAAGGAAACTGGAAGAGGAGATAGGCGGAAAAAGCGACGCGGAATAGGCGCTTACATAATGCCGGATAGAACCGCGAGCAATAAAAGAGCCGCTGAAAAGCGGCTCTTTTTTGGCAGTGTTAATTCTCCAGGAGCCTGTCCGGCATAAGGCTTTCATGACGAAATTGCCTATTTTGGAGCCGAGCCGAAGCGCCGCGAGACGAGCACCCTCGACGGAGGTTGTGAGTTGAGCGGCGCGAAAGCGCAGGACAAAAGGGACAATTGCAGGCGAAATTGCTTATGCCGGAC
>MNUR01000139.1:0-32234 GCA_001871115.1 Elusimicrobia bacterium CG1_02_56_21
TAACCGGAACCGTGTATTCCCAGAAAATACCTTATGCCAAGGTGCAGTCAGGTGCTTATATAATGGCCTATAACGACACCTATAATGGGAACAATCCTACCCTGCCTCTGCCGCTGCTTAAGACTATGACGGGCACGGATGGAACCTACAGGCTTACAGGTCTTATTCCGGGTGATACTTATAAAGTATTCCTCAAAGTACCCGGCAAGTATACGCTGAATCAGTCGACTGAGGCTATTTCCGGCAATATTGCCGGCATAGACTTCACTATGCTGCCCAAACCGTTGGACCTGGAGATATTCGGCAGGCTCAATACCGAGGCCGGCCTCTACGAGTTCACGGTTCTGAACCCGAAGGACTTTAAAGAGGGCGAAGCCAAGTGGAGCGCATCCCCCTATAACTCCGGCTCGGCTGCCATCCTGGACCTGCAGGAAAAGTCCACCGGAGAGCTTTATGGGTCCATCCCGCTGGCTTCCCTCACGGCAAACATTACCTATGTGCTTCACGCTAATGCCACGTCTTACTCTAACAAGACTGTAACCAGGGAAATACTGTTCGGCCAGGGCCTTAAGGGCAACTCCGAGCAGCATATCGACAACGCTATCCTGGGCGACGACACTGACGACGGCTTTGGCCGCAAGAACAACGAGGCCGCCATGGACAAGTCGGGAGAAGACGCCTCCGCCCTGTCCTTCCCGACAGGCGCGGTTCTGCCGGTCTCTACGGGTGCCATCCCCACCTGCTCTTTCAAAGGCGAGGATGCGGGCGACGACAATGTTGCTGACATGGTAGCGTCTCTGGGAGAAGAAGCCTTTGCCGGAGACGTCTACACCGTATCCCTCGACAGCGTCAGCATAAACCCCGACAAGGGCTTTGACCTGACCTTGTCTTATGATAAGGACTCCTCGGACCTGGACGACATTACTATCGCCCGGTACGAAGACAGCACCGACACCTGGGAAGAAGTCCCCGGCCTGGCCACTATCAACCCCGTACAGGGCACGATACAGGTAAGGCTTAAGACCCTGGCCTCGGTCCTGGCTGTAAAGAACGGCAAGGACAGAACCCGGTTCTCTTCCTTTAACGGGCGGGAATACGTGGTAAGGCCGCAGGCCGGCGGAAGCAGCACTTCCGGCGGAACCTTCGCGGTGGTCAGGCCTTCCATAGCCGGAGTAGGGACGGTGGGCCCCAAGCTGAAGGTATTCAACTATCCCAACCCCTTCAACCTGAAGGATAAGGCCGTCACTAATAATCACGGGCTTCCGACTACTACTGTTAACGGCACGGTGATCCACGTGGAAGTTCCCGCCGGCAACGGCGGCCCGGGGCATATAAGGATATACACCCTGGCCGGAGAGCTGGTAAAGGATATCAGCGCTTCCTTCACGGAGAATACCTATAACTATATAGGCTGGGACGGGCATAATAGCGGTGGGCAGGAAGTTGCCAACGGCGTGTATTACGGCGTCGTGGAAATGTCCGGCAAGTCGCCAAAGCTTAAAGACGCCACCTTCAAGATGGCCGTGATAAAGTAACCAGCTTAACTGAGGAGAGACTATGAAATATAAAATATGGCTTTCAGCGGCATTAATGCTGGCGACGCCGGCGGTCTACGGGGCCGGCGCGGGAACCACGGGAGCGAGCTTTCTTAAAGTGGGCGTGGGGGCCAGGGAACTGGCCCTCGGCTCCGCGGCTAGCGTGCTTACCGAGGGGGCGAACGCCTCCAACTGGAACCCCGGCAAACTGGCCGAGCTTAAACAGAAAAGCCTGAGCGCAAGCTACAATATGCTTTTTATAGACGAAACCCAGGGCGCTCTTAACTACGCCACCCCGCTTAGCGGCGGAGAAAGCGTGGTTGGCGTCGGGATCAACTACCTTACCGTAGCCGATATAGAAAAGCGGCTTACCGACAGCGATACGGCTGATTCCAAGTTCGATAATACGAACATGGCTTTTACCCTGTCTTACGCCAGGGCGGAAGTCAGGCCCGGTTTGTCGCTGGGTGCTAACCTGAAATATATCTCCCAGAAACTGGATACCGCGGACGATAAAGCGGTGGCTTTCGACCTCGGCTCCGCTTATAAGCTCAGCGATGCCTGGACCGCGGCTTTCGTGGTGCAGAACCTGGGAACCAGCATAGGCCCGGATAAACTGCCCCTGACCTTTAAGGGCGGAGCCGCTGCCAGCTTCCTTGACGGGAAACTGGCCGCAGGCGCGGACCTGGACTGGCTGGCTAATGATGAGCGGTTTTACCTGTCTTTGGGCGGGGAATACCTGCTTAACAGCAACTTCGCCTTCAGGGCCGGCTACCAGTTCGGCCACAGCGCCGATAAACTGGGCAGCAGCTTGGTCGGCCTCGGCGCCGGTATCGGCCTCAAGTTCGACCGGTTCAGCCTGGACTACGCTTATGTGCCTTTCGGCGACCTGGGCGACACTCACAGGATGACGCTGGGCTTTAATTTTTAGTCCGCTGTAAAATGGACTAAATCCCGCGCTTTTCCCTGTAAGGGACTGGTGCGGGATTGCCATGTAAGAAGTATAAAATACATCGAGAGGAACTGACTTGAAAAACTTAATATTATCTCTGCTCTTGTTGGCGCCGGCCCTGGCCGGGGCTGAAGGTTTTGAACTAATGGGAAAGCTGGACCTTGCCGGGGGCCAGTATTTCTTTGAGAACCAAAGCGGGGCCGTTAACGGCTACGGACTTTTTGACGCGCAGCTGGCTAAAAGCTATTCCTCCAGCTCCGGTTTCTTTATCAGCGCCCGTTCGGCTTATACAGGCTTCAAGCAGGTCAACGAACTGGCCGGCGGCGGAACCCTTTTCCAGCAGAGCCTGGATAATTCCCTCGGTTTCAAGTGGATCAAGCGCTATGAGGGCGGATATTCCCTTAAGCCCCGGGCCGGGATTAAAAACCAGCTTTTCAGGGAAACAAAGGACGAGAAATGGGGCAAAGGTCTTTATGACTTCAACCGCTACGAGGGCGGGCTTACGCTTGAGCGCAAGACGCGCCTCGGCCTGTCCACCCCCTGGATCTACCAGCTTTCCTGGGACGTCTATTATACCCGCTACGCCCGCTTTAAAACCCTGGCCAGCCAGTACGGCCAGGAAATAGCGGCGCCCAACCCCGGCAGCCGTACTCTGGATACGATCACTAACCAGTTCTCCTATGACAGCGAATTCGACCTGCCGGGCTTTCTGAAGGCCGATGTCTTTGTAGCGCTGTCTATGATAGGGTACCAGGACCAGAAAGTGATAAATTCGGAAGGCAGATACCTTTCCTCAAAGCGTTCCGATTCGTACCAGGCGCTTAACCTTGCTCTTTCAAAGAGGTATAACGACATTGATATACTCGGTGGCGTCCGCCCGGTGATGGGCCTCAGTTTCGGGGTGTCCAACCTCTTCTCTAACCAGAACCACCTGGATACCGACCCGGCGCATTTGAAATACATCCGCGGCTATTACGATTACTGGGAAGCCCGCATGGGGCCCAGCGCGCAGTTTACCTGCGTCGGCACCGGCTTTGTGACCCGCCTCAGCTACGAGTTCGCGATACGCCGCTACGGGAACAGGCTCTCGCAGAAAGGCGACGGCTCTTACACTTCGTCCAGGCTGGGGCAGTATTCGGGCAGTTTTACCGCTGAAGCCGTTTACCCCGTCTACCGCAGTATTGACGTTAAGCTGCAGGGCAACTGGGCTACTTCACGCTCCAATAACCGCTATGAGCAGGTTTACAGGTATAACTACGAAAGCGCAATGTATTTTGCCGGTCTGGAATGGAGGTTCTAGTATGAAATATTTTCTTCTCTTAGCCGCCCTGGTTTTTTTCGCTCAGCCGGCGGACGCCGCCGTGCCCAGGGGGATCATGCTGGTTCCCAGCGGTAATGTGGAGGCCCGCCCGGACGCTGCTTCGGACTGGACCCGGGTGCGGGGCAGGACAAGGATAGCGGTCGGTTCCGAGGTCCGCACCGGAAAAAATTCCAAAGCCGGCGTTTTCTTTTCGGACGGGTCCAGGTTCCTGCTCGGGAACAACAGCGTTTTTGCCGTAGAGGATACCAGCAAGAAAAAAGCCGGCTTCAAGCTTAAATTGGGCCGTCTTAAAGCTATAGTTTCCGGGTTTTTTGCCAGCCGCTTCGTCGTGCGCACCCCGGCGGCCGTCTGCGCCGTGCGCGGCACGGAATTCGACCTGGAGGTGGGGGAGGACGGGAATACCGGCATGAACGTTACCGAAGGCCTTGTAGAAGTGAACGATTCCAAGGGCGCCATGGCGGTGGTTTCTTCCGAAGAAAAAATACATATAGGCATGGACGGAATGTCCAAGCCGGAGTCCATGTCCCTTACGGACGAAAATATCGGCCAGGCTGCCCGCCCTATGGCCGTGTACCGGGACTCGGCGCGCGAGCGCACCCGCACTATGCTCGAAGAGATGCGCAACCGCGAGCTTAAAGCCAATGAATCCCAGCTGGGCAAAGATTCAATAGACGCTTTCGGGCGCCGCGTGCGCCTGGAAGAATATCTGCTGAGGCCCACTGACAAAGAATTCCAGTTGCTTTTCCTCAGCCGCCGCGCCGAGCAGGACCGCCTGGACTGGGGCCAGCTGACTGAAAGGTTCAATTCCAAAATACCCGACGATATAAGCGAAGTGGGTAAGATAATAAGCGGCATGTATTTCTCCAGGACCGCGCCCGCCAACTGGCTGACCTATTTTGAGGTTTACCTGACCAATACGGTAGACAGCATAAAGGAAACCATAGACTTCTCGGCGCCAGAGCGTATAAACTTCAAGGGTTTTACCGGAGGGGTCACTGATGACTTCAGATATTATCCCGGAACTATAGATTACAGGCAGATCCTTTCAGGGCCCGGTGTAGCTGCCTTGGCTTCCGCAGGTTCGCTTACGGGTACTGGTCTGACCAGCCTGGCTTCTGACGAGCGCGTGCAGTTCCGGCAGGTACAGGATTATGGCTCAACTAATGCCAGTCGTTTCACCTGGACGCAAAAAGTAGTTAACGCTTACGGAATACTGACCGACATGTACCAGGTTACTATGGCACCTTCACTCACTGCCGAAGTAGACGCCGGGGGTATTCCTACCTTATATAACGCGGATATAGAGCCTCCTGCCGTCATATCCTACCCGAGCGGGCCAGGCATGGCGGATTATATGGTGGCAAGCACCTATGCCGACGGTTCCACCGTTTCTTCCAGGAAGCTGCTGGTATCCAATGAGGGCGAAATACTGAATATGGCGGGAAATCCTAATTCAAATACCTTCCTGGCTGAAGGCAGTTTCAATCTTGAAATGGTCATTGATTCTAACCTCTTCCAGGGCCGCAATATAGACGTATTGTTCGCCCCTGAAATACTTACCCAGAAGAAGGACGCTACCGCTACGGCCGATACTTTTCCTATAGACTGACGCATCAAGCCGCCGTACAAACAGTTTGCTTTTTTTATATTGACAGAACCCGGCCTATATCTTAAGATATGGGCTGTTGGTTCTGTTTTTCCTGTTTTAGCACATGTTCCCGGTGGGGTGCATCAATTGGATTTATTTAAGGAGTATGTCATGAAACTAATACTTGTTTCAGCGGCTTTGCTTTTTGCTTGCCGCGTCTGCGACGCGGCCTATGTCGGCGCGCTGCGCGGCAATGTAGACCTGAAAAAAAACGGTTCGCCCGTATGGACGCGCCTGGCGGACGGGCAAAAAACACCCCTTGGACCCGGCGACGAACTGCGTACCGCCAGGGCTTCAACCGTGAACGTCTATATGGACGACGGCTCAAGGGTCAAATTAGCGCCGCTTTCAGCTTTCAAAATTAAGGAGGAGAATAAGGACTCGGTTTCTCTGGGCCTTTTCTTCGGCCGGGTCCGGTCCTGGGTAAAGAAATTCTCCAGGAAATTCGAAGTGCGTACGCCGTCGGCCGTCTGCGCCGTGCGCGGAACCGACTTTATGGTTTCGGCCGACGCTGACGGGAACAGCCGGGTGGAGGTTTATGAGGGCAGTGTTCTGGCCGGGGATAATAGCGGAAATACAGCCCTTGTGCGGGAAGGCCAGTTCTCGGCCATTCCTAAAGGCGGCAGAATGAACGAGCCGGCGGACAATCCTGACGGGCCCAATGATATGAATTCATCCATAGGCAACCCCTCCCAGATAGCCAGGGCCGAGATCTACGGAGAGATATCTAAAGAGGATGTGCTGGCCCGCGCCCAGGAAGAGATGCAGTCCGCCGAATACCAGACCCGTAAGGTAGCAATAGACGCCTTCGGAAACCGGGTCCGGATGGAGGAATATACCATAAGGCCAGAAGCCAATCAGTTTAAATACGTGGTTCTCAATACCCGCGGAGACCGGTTTGACTTCGGAAAGATACTCTTCACTTTCAACGCGGCATTGCCTGCCGACCTCTCACAGGCCACTTCCAGGATGATCACCTCGCCCGGTTCGGCCGCGCCGGAGTGGTACCTGACCGCTATGAACAGCGTTATGAGCAATACCACCGACAAGGTGACTGAAGACGCGCTTAACGGAACTATGGTCTCCAATGGCAGCCTCTCCAGCCCGGCCTATAATTTGGTTTTCGGGGATTACTCTTTCTATGCGGCCGGCCCCTCCGAGGCCGCTGACAACGGCGGCCTGGGCAAATGGATCTGGACCAAGACTAATTATAATGTGGGTACCGGCCTGGCGGATTTCGTGGCCTATCTCGGCCAGCCTACTGCGCCAGTGCTGGACGCCTCTAATCCATCCGGGGACGCTGTTTTTCACAGTTATACAAAGAACACCTTTTCAGAAGGAACCTGGATAGCCGCGCGGGACTTTGTTCTGTTCGACGACGGGAAAATACTCTCTGCCGGGGATTTCGGGGCCGGGCTCAGTCCGGGAGAAACCGTGGACCAGGTAACCGACCGCCTTAACTTCGAGAGGGTGTATACGAGTTCGCTTTTTGGCGGGCGCACCATAGATGTTATGTACTCCGCCAAGCTGCTCAAAGAAGCCGGCCTGCTGAGGTTCTGAAGAGTAAATTATCAAGCTTGATAGTTAGAGAGAAAATTAATGAATAAAAAAACTTTTTTCACATCTTTATTAGTACTCACCCTGCTCTCGCCGGGGCTGTTTATTCCGGCAGCCCGCGCGGGGGCAAAAATAACGCCGGTGGCCGATATTTCACTGTTCGGCGGCAAGTATTATTTGGATTCCGACGCCGCTTCTTTCCGGGGCCGGTTGGACGCCTATTTCTCTCCCGCTATCAAATTGTCGGATAACCACGATCTTATCCCTGTGTATTCCGGAAATTATTCGGGCACCCAGGACATACAGGAACTGGCCGGCGGCGGGGTTTTGACCCGCAAGCGCCAGGCTCACACCGTTTCCCTGAAGTATATCTATACCAGGGAGTTCGACAAGTATAAGCCCCGCATTTCCTACTCGAAAGCGGGCATCCAGGAAACCAGGGACGAGAAGTGGGGGGACGGGCTTTTTGATTACAATACTCTCTCCCTCGGCTTTGAAGCTGAGCAGGAGCGGCCGTACGGAACCTTTACCGAGTCTTATGACTTCTACAAGGTGGCGTATCCCAATTACAGCACGCTGCTCTCCCGGTCGCAGTCCGTTTTCAACGATACCACAACCTTTAACGAACTTTCCTCCAATGCCGGGGAAAATCCCCTGGACAATATCAGCCACCGCCTTGGTTTTGCGTACGCCTGGTTCCCGGAGCCGCTCAGTCTTAAGGCCGGCTACGATTTTACCTACCGCACCTACGGCGACCAGGCCCTCGCGGCCCGGCCGGTTACCGGCCAGTCCCCTTTTAAGAGCGATAAGCGCGCGGATATAATGCAGAACTTCAGTCTTAAAGCCAGCCGCGCCTTTAAGCCGCTTTATCTCAGCCTGAGCGGGCGTTTCGGCTGGCTGAGTTCCAACCAGGCGTCTTATGATTCCACCCGCAGCAAGTATATGGAAGATTATTACAGTTATACGGAATTATCCCTGAGCCCGGCGATGAGCCTGGTTTTAAAGAACGGGACCCAGTTCAGTTTCGGCCTGGACTGGCGGCGTATTTATTATCTGGGCCGCCTTAAGCAGGACGCTGCCGGGAACTACGGCAGCTCCAAAATAAACCAGACCTTCTGGTTAAGCTCTATTTCGGCCCGCTACCCGGTCTTTAGCCGGTTCTTTGCCCGGGCCGCCTATAATTACCAGATTTCGGGTTCCAATATGAAGTACGAGGATAATTACAGGTATAACTACAGGGCCAGCACTTATTTAATGGGGCTGGAGTGGGAGTTTTAAGAAGCAGTTGCAGACAGGCGCGGCGGAAAACTGCTTTTGTCCGCATACGGCCCGGGGCCCGCGGCTTACGGCATTGTTTTTAGGGAGAACATATGTTTAAAATCAAAAACACTATTTTAATACCGGCGGTGCTGGCCTTTACGCTAGGCTTGACCGAGGCCGGCGCCCAGACCCTGGACATAACAGCCCAGACGCTGTCTGGCGGCTCTACCGTTTACCTTATTTCGACGCCGAACACCTGGCAGAACGATGATTGGGGCCTGGAGAATAATATAGCGCGGGACTCCGCCGGTAATATTTATGTGGCCGGAACTTTTAATCCTACCGGTACCGACGCGGAGATGTATGTGAAAAAGATTTCCTCTTCGGGGGCTGTGGTCTGGACCAGTTCCAGCGCGAGCGCGGGTAACGACTACGGCCGCGGCGCGGCTCTTGACGGGGCCGGCAATGTTTACGCCCTTGGCCTGATGGACAGGGACGGTACGCCCCAGGTAACGGTCATTAAGTACAACCTGGCCGGAGCCATGGCCTGGGTAAGTTCTTATCCCTCCGGCAGCGGCAGCGCGGTTTATGATATCGCGGCCGATTCCGTTTCCGCCTATGTTGCCGGAAGCATAAACAGCAAGATAGCCATACTGAAATTTGCCGCGGCAGGCGGCGTCTTTACCTCCTCGGCGGCGTATAACGGCGGCTCTAACAGCGCGGCTTATTCCCTGGCTCTGTCCGGTACGCAAATTGTCGTTGCCGGAGCGGTTAACGATTACGCCAATATTTACGGCAATGAGATCTGGCTGGGTAAATTCAATAAATCCGCCCTGTCCTATGTCTGGGCCAGCACTTACATTCCCCCCGCTAATCATGTCCCTTACGGTTTCGACGAGGCCCATGCGGTTAAGACGGACGCTTCCGGCAATATTTATGTCGCGGGTTTCCTTCAGAATCAGGACAGCGGCCAGGATATCTGGTTCGGAAAATTCGACCCGTCCGGCAACCTGATCTATGCCAAAACAAAGAACGGGCCGTCCAATGGCTATGACAAGGGTTTTGGTCTTGCGCTGGACAGTTTCGGAAACATTTATGTCACTGGTAAGGTAGAAGCTTATTCCCTTAACCAGGGGGATAACCTCTGGCTTGGCAAATATTCCCCGGCCGGAGCCCTGCTTTCAGAGGTTACCGCAAATAGGACTTCAGAGGTAGGCTACGACGTGGAAGCCGGAACCGGCATGGTGGTTGTGGGCGGCGGGTTTGAAAATAATTACGGGTTGCTCAATGTCTATCCGCAGCAGTTCGGCGCACCACAGCAGCTTTTTGCGGGCCCTGGCTACTACACGGGAGCCGTAAATCTCTCCTGGACCTTTGATAACACCGGCACCTATGATTACAAGATACAATATTCCACCTTTAACGGCGGGTTCTTCCTGGCTAATGCCCAGGTGAGCGAGGCAGGGCTGGCGGTTTCTGCCGGGTATCTGCACAACTACCTAGTGATGGGGCTGCCCGCTATTGTAACTGGCGGCGGGAGCGGGGGAGCCGGCGGGGGGGCCGCCGGGCCGGTATATTATTTCAAGGTCTGGACCAGCGCTGACGGCGGTTCTACCTGGGCCGCCCTGACGAATGTCGCTTACAGCGCGGCTTATGCCCCGTTCAATTACATTATGGAGAGTACCAGAGGCCAGGACAGTTTTAAAGTGTTCAATAATTCCTACGGGTCTTCCTCCGTTGTTTTGCGCGACGCTTCAAATAATACCTACGCAGCTTACGGCTCTAATATGGGCGGGCTGGGCATAACCAAGTTTGACCAGTACGGCGCGCAGGCCTGGACCAGCTTTAATAATTACGGCCAGGAAAATGCGGAGTTCACCGTAAGCCGGCTGGCGGCGGACGGTTCCGGCAATCTATACGCTGCCGGGGCTATTTTAATTAGCGGCAGTTCTACCGGCGCGGACGCCTGGGTAGCAAAATTTAATGCCAGCGGCGCCAAACTGTGGGAGCGGGTGCTTCCCGGCGCCGGCGCGGACGACGACGAGCTGAACGGCATGGTTCTCGACGCCTCAAATAACGTCTATGTTGCCGGCGGGATCGTAGCGGGCGGCGCTTCGGAAATGTTGCTGGCTAAATTCTCGCCCGCCGGCGTCCTGCAGTCCTCGTTTACCTATAAACCTGCGGCCGCTTCGGGCGCTTACGCTTTAGGCCTTGCCGCGGACGCTTCCAACCTCTATGTCTCAGGTTTCTTCAACAATGGCGGGGCACAGCCGGACTGGGACGCGGCCGTAGTAAAATACACTCAGTCGATGGTTTATGCCGGCGAGCAGCAATATCTCAACACGCCCGCCGGGCCTGTTTACAGCGGGGATATGCTGTCCGCAATAATCTATTCCGGAGGTGCTCTGTACGCGACAGGCGCCTGGTACGACCATGCCGGCGCCCAGAACTCCAATCTGCTTGTAACAAAGCTGGACACCGCCACCCTGGCCCAGGTCTGGTTCAGCACGTATAATTCCGCGGATAACGATATGGCTATCGGCTATGACTTAAGGATGAGCTCCGGCAGCCTCTACGTTTCCGGCTTTGAGAACAGGTTCTCCTCCGGCCGGAACATGCTTCTGCGCAAACTTTCCGCGGCTAACGGGCAGGCGGAGTGGACAAAGAGCATCGACGGCGTTTATAGCGGCGATAATTCCATGGCCACGGGCCTTTCTGTAGGCTCCGACGGATATTTTTACCTGGCCGGTTTGTTCAGCGTCGACGTGGGCGGCTCCGGCTTCGGCCAGGCCGGGATCGCAAGGGTGTCGGAGCCGGTAACGGGCATAACCGCTATGCCGGGCCCGAAGCCCTGCTCCGTGCAGCTTTCCTGGGCCTCGGACACCGAACTGCCCGCCGGGACTACTTTCTACGTTCATTACGCCACCTATACCGGAGCGGCTTTCAATTCAGCGGCGGCACAGTATTCTTTTGTTACCGATGTCTTTAACTTCAACGGCTCTTTTATTGATCATATAGTGCCGGGTCTTGAGGCGGGCAACGGCGCGCTCTTGCCTGGGCAGAGCAATATTGATTCGCCCATGTACTATTTCAAAATGGGGTATAAAAAGCCCGGCTTTAGTGTCGTTGAGATCGGCGGCTCTACCAACGCTGCCGCTAATACCCCGGGAACCTGGGACCGGACGGACCGCTATCCCAACGGGAACATGTACGTTATGAACAATGTCCATGGCGAGCGCTTCCCGCTGGTCAGGGACGCCGCGGGGAATATCTATACCGCGGGCTCTTTCAGCGCATGGGGCTGGAATTCCAATACGGCCTATGTGCGCAAATTTAATTCCAGCGGCCAGGCGCAGTGGACCAGGTATTATTCCGATGAATATGATAACTCCGCCCCGGTTATTAACGCCCTGGCGCTGGACACCTCCGGCAACCTGTACGCGGCCGGAACCGCAGGCTCGGACAGTTATCAGACTTATCCTCCTTATCAGCCGGAGTCAGCCACAAAACGGGACGCGCTCCTGATAAAGTATTCCGCCTCCAATGGCCGCATGCAATGGGCCCATACGTACGTCATGGCGGAGGGCAACAGCGCTAACGACGATTTTTACTCCCTGGCGGTCGCTCCCGCCGGCCTCTACGCCGCCGGGAGATTTATGGATTACGGCAGCGGGACTTATGATGCCATGCTGGTTAAGCTGGGCTTTGACGGCGTGGTGATTTCTTCGGTGGTCTACAGTTCAGGCAATGAATGGTTTAACTCGGTCTCTTATGACGCCGCTAACGACCATGTTCTGGCTGCAGGAAGCTCCTCCTCCGGGAACGACTCTAACGCGGTTTTAAAGGTCTATGACGCTTCTCTTGCCCCGGTGCCGGGTCTGGATATTACGGTCGACAAGGGCACGGAAGACGAGTTTTACTCCGTTATAGCGGACACTGTAAATCCGGCTGTCTACCTTGCCGGTGCCGTAGCCTCCGGCGGAACCCAGGACGCCTATATAGCCAGGTTCTCGACCATGGGCGTGCTCGCGTGGGAACAGGTCTATAATTCAGCCAGCCAGAACGATGATGAGGCCTATGGTATTGCGCTGGACGGCGCGGGAGGAGTTTATCTTTCCGGCACAGAGTACAGGTATGACCTTAACCAGGGGAAGAATATTTTCTTCCGCAAATACAATACAGACGGAGACCTTATCTGGTCCCAGGCGCTTAACAGCGCCGGAAATAACGAGGATACCGCCGGAGGCATAGCCGCGGACGCTGCGGGGAACGTTTTCACGGCAGTGGACGCGGCCCAGATGGGCGCGGCTGCCGGGGGCTACAATGTTCCGGGGACGTATAACACCGGGAATACGGCTAACACCGCTAATACCATAAACGGCGCGGGCTTTTTTAAACATACCCAGTTCAGCATGATAACGGTAAATCCCAGGCTCACCGTCAGGGTGAATAGGCAGTCTAACCAGGGGCTGCAGGGCGTCTCGGTAGCTGTTATGTCTTTCAAACAGAGCGGCGGTATGGATCCCAACGGTATAAACCTCGGGGTCACCGACTCTTCCGGCGCCGTTACTATGGCGCTGCCCTCCAACCGCGGCTATTTTGTGGCTATCTCAAGCCATAATATGGTCCCGACTATAAGCGAGCAGATCTCCGATCCGAACGGGAATTTCTTCGTAGAGCTCAATGCTGACACCACCAGGCAGTACTATCTTTCCTACAGGCAGCCCGCGGCCGGGACGGTTCGCAGGATGACGATACATCTTGACGGGCTGCAGGCGAATGAATATGTGATGGGGGAAGTGTTCATCAACAGCACGGGCGAGAAAGTGGCTTACAGCATAATCAAGGCCACCGGCACAAAGACCACCATGGACATCTACAACCTGGGCCCCGCCGCAAACGGTATTTACGGCATGGCCGTGAATATACCGGCGCGCAATAAGGCCATGCAGCTGTTCATGAACGGGGATTTCCCGGCCGTGAATTATTACGAGGCCGATATGAACAACGCGATGATCATGGCTACAGGCTTTGATGTCGACGACTCGACAACGCCTCCTACAATAACGGGTTTGGTAAATGACGCGAACTTCTCTCCGCTGAAAGACGCGCGCGTAAGGCTGGACATGTATTCCTGCAGCGGCACGGGCCCGAACAGCTGTACGGCTGTTTATAATAAGGAAAGCCTTACGGATGTGAGCGGACGCTATAATTTCTATAACGTGCCCTACAGTACCATGTCCTATAACCTGAACGTGGGCAGGGCCGGTTATGAGAGCGGCGGCAGGGGCGTCCTGCTCCCGGCACAGGTACCCGGAACGGCGCCAATGCCTCAGTTCGAGGACTTTCAGTTGGCCCTGGCCACATATACTTTCACCGGAGTGCTGAAGTACAACGGCATGCCCATGCCCAATGCCGTTATAATGGTTAACCCGGACGGCGAGACCTATTCGAACGGGGCAGATGACTCCTACAGATTCTGCCAGTGGGGCGGCTGCGGCATAAGGGCCGACGCCCGCGTGCGCACCGGCGCTGACGGAAGCTTTACGGTTCCCGGAATGACGGACGGCAATGCCCGCATGGACGCCGTTTTCGAGGATGGCTGGCGCCCGCTTAACGAGGGCAACAGTTATCAGACTACCAGCGACAATCTGCGCGTGACCATCTCCTCGCAGGGCGCGTCAGGGCCGTCCTTGCCGGCTAATAACCCGTGCCGGCCCGGACGGGTCTGGGTTCTGAATAGTCAGGGCAGCTGCGTAGCGGCCGGCCGCGCAGTATTTAATATAGTCCCTGAAGACGCCAATACCGCCGGTCAGCTCTACGGCGACCTGACCTTCATAACTACCTATACGGTCACCGCTCAGCAGCCGCTGCTTATCTCCACTTCTTCCCCGATAACGCTGATGGCGAGGGAAACCGGCGGGGGCGGTAATAACACGCAGATGGGCTTTACTTCGCTGGCCGGAAGGTTTACATCCAATACTACCAGCTACGCCATCGTGCTGTCGACCGGGGCCAGCTATTCTCCGCGCGTCTATTCTTCAGAGTGGGCGAAGTCCACCTCTTTTAAAATAGAGGTGGAGCTTACGGACGCAGCCCCCTCAGTGCGCCAGAATATATCCGTGGTGCGCGCCGGCGGTTTGCGCGGGAAGGTGAAATTCCCCGATGGAAGCAATTTTAAGCCGCAATGTTCTAATAATGACTGCGCGTATTCGGCCTCTATTCTGGTCAAGGGCGTTAATGTGGACTTTAGCGAGGACAAGCGTATAGATGATAACGGCGAGTTCGAATTCCCGAACGTGGCCCCGGGTAAATATAATATCTCCCTCCTCCCGGCCGGGTCCGCCTTTGCCTGGGCGCCCGCTTCCCTGGACGGAGTAACCGTCACAGAAGGACGGACCACCGAAGTAAAAATACAGCTGGAAAAAGGGCTGGCAGTGAGGCCGCAGATCTACGGCTTGCCGGCTGTTTCCACCGCGGCCTGGGGATATTTCATTATCGGCGTGGAGTCCGGAGAAGAGATGACGCAGAAGACGGTGACAGAACTCTTTTTCTCGGAGCCCAAGTATTCTTTCGATTACAGTACCTCTACCGGCTGGAGCACTAAATATATGCCCGCCGGACAGTACGACTTCTACCTTATGATGGGGTCCAAATTCGACCCTTGCAGCGGGGGGGACTGTAACCCCAGTTATACCCAGTTCGCTAACTTCATCGGCCGGGTAAAGGGCCTGGCGGTACAGAAGGATTCCAGCAACCCGAATATAGGAACCGCCGCGCAGCCCATACCCATAAATATACTCGGCGCTATAGGCCAGGCCCGGATAGCCGGAACGGTGGACGGAAACAGGATATTTACTCCCACGGATATGGCGAGGATGTTCGATAACTTCAGCGAGCTGTTCCCGCTGATCCCGGCTGTGATGCTCTATGATACGGCCGGGGACCTGCGCGGGTTCGCTAATGCCATGCCGACGGAGGCTGATTTCCCCGCTTTCTGGACGGCGTTTATGACCCGCGACGTGCAGGGCATGACCGATTACATGGCGGCCAATCCGATGGAGTACGGGATCTGGGGCGTCCCCCCGGGCCGTTATACCGCGGTCTTCGCAAATCCTAACTACCCTCCGGTCTCCAAGGAGATAACGCTGCCAGGCAATGCGGCTTATTCTTTCGACTTCGACCAACAGGAGGCCGTAGTCGCCGCTATTTCGGGTGTGGTCAAGAGCAGCGCCACGGGAGAGGCCCTCGGAGGGGCCCGCGTGTATCTGAAGCATCGCATCGTAGAGAAGTTCACGCTGACCGACTCTTCAGGAGCTTTCTCTTTCTCTAACCTCCCTGCCGGTATCTACCGGCTGGAAGCTACCCGCAACGGTTATGTTACAGCCGGCTATAAGACCGGCCTGTCAGGCGCCGACTCGGCTTATTTCGCGGTGCACCTCCTGCCTTCCGAGTCCGTACTGACCGGAAGATTGTTCATGAGCAAGTTCCCCGCCCCGGTCACCAAGGCCGGGGTGCAGGTTGTCGCGTACGACGAGACGCTTAATGTAGAGGCCCCCTCTTCCTACCTGCCCAAGACGGAGGTCCAGACCGACGCCTCCGGCAATTACGAGATAACCGGGGTGATCCCGGGCCACCTGTATAAGCTGTCGGCTTTTTACCAGGGCAAGCTTCCCGAGGTCCTGGAAGTGACGGCCCAGGAGGGAAATACCGTAGTAAGCGACATAACGCTCAAGGATACTCCTCCGCAGATTACCATTAAAGTCAAGAGGTCCGGCGATTCTGTTAATAAAGTGGATGTGATCATAAAATCGCCCAAGCAGTTGATCTCGATCCCCAGCTGCCAGTATAACCCCGGTTCCGCTTTCGATGAGGCTTCAGCGGTGACCCTGGCCCTGGTTCCCGGGCCTAACAAGACCTACCTGGGCCAGTTCACCGTCACTACCGGCCAGCAGTACTATACCGTGAAAGTCACCGCCGGAGACGGAAGCAATAAGATGGAAAAAGAATTCATCTACGACCAGGTCAGCAATGCCAAGACCGAGCAGTATATTCAACAGGAGTCCCTGGCCGGGGGTGAGATACAGATGGACAAGGAGACCGAGGAATATTCAGGGATAGAACTGGACCCCGGCGCTCTTTCCTACTCCACCGCCACCACAGGTACGGTAGACTATTCTAACCTTGTGGGCGGCTTCTTCAGCGCTCTGCCTTCCGTGCGCACGGTGAAAACAGATAAAGGCAACCTGAGCGTGTCTGACGCTATACAGAGCCTGATGGCCTCTGAAATATACAATATGAGCCTCTCCAACGCCTCGGCCAATAAGCCTTTTACGCTTACGCTTAAGTATGACAAAGAAAGGGGCTCGGACAGCCGGGGCCTGCGCATCTACCAGTACGATGAAGAGACGGGCTCCTGGATAGAGATCCCAGGGGACTATACCGTAGACCCGATGACGGGAGTTGTGTCCGTGGACGTAGGCGGCCTTACTAACGCCTACGAGGGGACGGGTTCTGTCACCACGCCGCTGGGACGTAAGCACTTTAAAATGAGCGCGGTGGTCAACGGGCGCTATGTCCCGTCGGCAGCCGGAACCTCGCAGACCGGGCGGTTCGCGGTATTCACCGCCAACCCGCCCACCGGTATGCCGGCGTTCAGTTCCGCGTTCGAGGTTTATAACATGCCAAACCCGTTCAGCCTCAAGAGCAAGAGCGTTTCATTGAGCGGGGATATCGGGTCGTCAGGGATATCTAATCCGTATCCTACTACCGGTACGGTTATAAAGTACAACCTGCCGGCGGGCAAATCGGGAAACCTGAAGTTCGTAATATATAATCTGGCGGGCGAGAAAGTGCGTACCATAGACGAAGGTGTGCGCGCCGCTAACCAGATCTACTACTCCGAGTGGGACGGCCGGAATGACACCAACCAGGACTGCGCTTCAGGCGTGTATTTCATGCTTACCTACGTGAACGGGAAGAAGTTGGGCGCTAAAGCGCATAAGATGGCGATAATCAAGTAGGCTCGGTGATCCGGGATTAACGCAGCGGGACCAATGGTTTTATTAAGAGGTAACTTATGAAGAAAATATTATTCTCAATGCTGGCGCTGTGCGTTCCGGCGGGGGCTTACGCTTCCGGGGCGGGAACTACAGCAGCGCCGTTCCTAAAGACGGCCATGAGCCCTAGAGCGCTTTCCATGGCCGGGGCCTTCAGCGCGCTGGCTGACGATTCAGGCGCGGTTTTTGTAAACCCGGCAGGCCTGGCGCAATTCGAAACTCAGGAAGCCGCTCTGGACTTCACCACCTATCTTCAGGACGCAAGGATGGCCAACTTCTCTTATGCGGGCAAGGCGGGCGGGAACAGGTTCGGCTTCGGGGCTACCTTCATGACGGTCGGCGGCATTGAGAAGAGGGGTTTGACGGACTCCGTAGGAGCCGTCCCCGAACTGGGAAGTTTTGACGCCAACGACATGGCCATAACCCTGGCCTACGCCGCAAAAGATATAGCGCCTGATTCCATGCCCCGCCTGGACGGCGGTTTTGCTCTTAAATTCATCCGCTCCGGGATAGACACCAGGACCGCTTTCGCGGTGGCGGTCGACGCCGGGGCCGTCTACCGCGCCACCGAAAAGATAAATTTGTCCATGGTTATACAGAACCTTGGAACCAAGATGAAGTTTGTGGACGAGTCGGACCCGCTGCCTGTCAGCCTGCGCGCCGGAGCCCTTTACAGGGCTTCTGAAAAACTTAATGTGGCTCTTGAAATCAATGAATATCTCCAGGATGAAAAATTCTACCCGTCGCTGGGCGCAGAGTACTGGTTCCGTAAAGCCCTGGCGCTGCGCGGCGGTTATAAAATCGGCTACGACACGGCCAACCTCGGGCCTGAAGTCGGGCTCAGCCTCGGTTTCGGGATAAAGGTGCAGGGCCTGGGGGTAGATTACGCCTTCCTGCCTTTCGGTGATCTGGGCAGCATTCACCGTTTCGGGGTCTGGCTGCAATTCTGACCGGGCACCAGCCCGGCGGACGGCAACGGAAACCTGCCGGGGCAGGGAACAGCAATAAAGAAAAGAGCCGCGTTTATCGCGGCTCTTTTCTTTCCCGGGGCGAACTGCCTTACTGATATTTGATAAAGTCCTGGTCCGGCCAGTCGCCCGGGGTTCCCTGCACGGAGACAAGGCGGAGGTCCTCATTGGAGGCCGCTCCCATCTTTTTAAAGGATTCCTTAAGTTCCGTAAGCGAGATGTCTGATTTTTTTATTTTCATCAGCACTATATAGCCGGCCCCGCAGGTGGCGGCGGAAATAGGCAGCACGTAGACCCAGGCGTTGGAATGGAGCATCATTATAAGGATGGCGCAAAAGAAGGTCCAGATGGAAAGAGCGAAGCTGGCTCCTGAAAGGACATAGGCTACTATCAGGTTGTACTCCTCGTTTTTAGAAAGCGAGAGCATGACGGCGATAAGGGCGATATTTATAAGGGTAAGGTAGAGGGAGCGTGTAACCCAGCTCTTCCAGCGGTATTTTGAGAACATAATAGCGCCGTATATAGGGTGATTAACCAGGACGGCGTCCTCATAAGTGGTTTCCGCGGCGAATTGCTGAATCTTCGGCGTTTCTCCTGCGTCCGGGTTATAGTCAAAAGATTGCTCTTCAGCCCGGGTGTTTGCCTGGCAAAAGACGGGGGAGGGGCAGAAGGCTCCGGCCACGGCCAGCGACAAAAAAAAGATAAGCGCCCAGGCACCCTGGTGTTTAGTCGGTTTCATCTTCCCCAAGTTTAGGCACGGAGGGTTTTGTGTCCTCATCCAGTTTGTAATACTGCTTTTTGCCCACGCGCCGCCTGGCAGGAGTGTACTGCAGGTCCCTGAGTTTCCTCTGCTGCGGTTTTGTGGTTTCTTTTTTTATTATTTTTATATTCTGGCGGACGGTTATCCGGTCGGTGAAGTGCCAGTAGGAGGAAACGAACCCCCCTATGGCGCAGGCGATGATCACCCCGGTCAGGAAATACTGCTCCCTGTCTTTGCGTATCCAGAGGTTCCGAATATTCACTTAAGCTCCTCGAGTATGGCGGTGAGCCTGGAGATCTTCCCGGACATCTCTTCCGAGCGGGCCTGAATCTTGTCTGTCCCGGCCTTAGGCGCGGGGGGCGTGAAGGTTACATTGTAAACTTTGCTAAGCATGGTGCCCTTTTTCCAGAGGCCGCGCTGATATCTATTGTATTAATCTTTGCGGCCTGTCCGGGAGGTAGTTTTAGTTCCTTAAACAAATTCGCGGAAAACGGCGTTGGAGATATAAAGGCGGTCTTCTTTGATCTTTATTCGGTTGCCGGTCTTTTCAAGAAGTCCCGCCGCCGTCAGCCGGGAGATCTCTTCGTTAAATTCTATAAATATATCGTCCGGCAGTTCAATTCCCGCGGTTTTGCGCAGGCCCAGCATTATTCTTTCGGCTTTTTTCTTCCGGCCCGGGAGGGTTTCCCTGTACTGGCAGGGGATTGCCAGCCCGGCCAGGCCGGCCTTTATATAGCCGGCGGTGTCGGCGGTATTCGCCCTGCGTTCACCGTCAATATAGGAGGCGGCGCCTGTTCCAAGCCCGAGGTAGTCCCCCTGTTCCCAGTAGTTGAGGTTGTGGATTGCTTCCTTTCCCGGGCGTGAAAAATTTGAGATCTCGTAGCGCTCAAGGCCGGCGCGCTTAAGCATTATAGCCGCGGCTTCGTACATTTCCGCCGCCGCTTCGGGCTCTTCCCTGACCCCGGCCGCGCTGAAAGGGGTATTGCCGTGAACTTCAAGCGCGTAAAGCGAAATATGTTCGGGACGAAGCTTTAAAAGCCAGTCCAAACCCGCGGTAAAATCCCCGGCCGTCTGGCCCGGCAGGCCGCACATCAGGTCGGCGTTTATATTGGTGAAGCCCGCTGTCCGCAGGGTATTAAAGGCGGCCAGGAAATCGCTCTTCATAGCTATCCTGCCCAGGGTTTTGAGCAGCTTGTCCTGGCCGGCCTGCAGGCCCAGGCTTATTCGGTTCATCCCGGTTTTTTTAAGCAGGGCGGCTTTTTCTCCGTCCAGGCTTTCCGGGTTGGCCTCAAAGGTGCTTTCCTTCAGTTTTTCCACAGGGCCGGTCAGCTTTGAAACTGCTGAAAGAAGTTCTTTCAACTGCCCGGGAGAGAGCAGGCTGGGGGTTCCTCCTCCTATATAAAGGGTGTCGAAAGTTCCCGTCAGGCCTGTATAGGCCGCGGCTTCGCCTGAGAGCGCCTCAAGGTAGCTGTCTATCCGGTCTTCTTTCCCGGCTTCGGAAGCGAAGTCGCAGTAGCCGCATTTCCTTCTGCAGAAGGGGACATGTATGTAAAGTCCTGGCATATCAGTTCCCGGGCCGGGGAGAAGGTAACTCGCCTGCTTCAAATAGAACCGGCCCGGGTTTAAACCGGGCCGGCGCAGCCAATCAGCCTGTGTTAAGCCTTGCGTGTATCCAGGAACATTTTTACAAGGTCCATGGGCACGGGGAAGATGATCGTGGAGTTGTTCTCCGTGGATATCTCTGTAAGGGTCTGCAGGTAGCGCAGCTGTATAGCCGCGGGGTTAACGGCCATGATGGCCGCCGCGTCGGAAAGCTTCTGGGCCGCCTGGAATTCACCTTCGGCGTGAATGACCTTTGCGCGGCGCTCGCGCTCCGCTTCGGCCTGCTTGGCTATAGCGCGCTGCATTTCCTGCGGCAGGTCCACGTTCTTGACCTCTACGCTGGAGATCTTTATGCCCCAGGGCTCGGTGTGCAGGTCGAGTATTTCCTGGAGGTTTTTGTTTATCTTGTCGCGGTTGGCGAGCAGGTCGTCGAGCTCCTGCTGGCCGAGCACGCTGCGCAGCGTGGTCTGGGCGAGCTGGCTGGTGGCGTACATGAAGTTTTCAACGTTCAGTACGGCGGCCTGGGGGTTTACCACCCGGAAATAAATAACGGCGTTAACTTTTACCGAGATATTATCCCGGGTAATGACGTCCTGGGGGGGCACGTCGAGGACTACTACGCGCGTGCTCATCCGGAATAACTGCTGCACTCCGGGAATAAGAACTATAAGCCCCGGGCCTTTTACCCCGGTAAAGCGGCCGAAAGTGAGAGTGACGCCGCGCTCATATTCATTAAGAACTTTGATGCTGGCGAAAAGAAGTACAACGATAATAATAATTAAAGGCGTTAATGCCATCTTGAATCTCCAAACCGCAGTTTTGCTTTCAAGGAAAGTCTACAAAAGAAAGCGGTGTAAAGCCAATAGGGGTGGCATTTAAAGTTCCTGGGCGGAAACAGCCTGAGGCCGGACCGGGGAAAGCTGAATTGCGCCGGCTTAATTTATTTTGCACAGGGAACACCGGTTCTCTCTTCCCATCACCCGCCGCAAATTTTGTATGATATATTAAGAAGGTCTTTAACTATGAGTAAAAGAAGATTAGCCAGGGAAAACTGCCTGCAGTCGCTTTACAGCTCCGACGTAGCCAAGTTGCAGCCGGCATCCGTACTTGCCAGTTTTCAGATGGAAGATTTCGCCACGGAGGCGAGAGTCTTCGACTTCTATAAAACCCTTTATTCCACCACCGTTTCAAACATCGCTAAAATCGACGATATAATCAAGAAAACCAGCCTTAACTGGGAGATGGACCGTATGCCGGCTATAGACCGCTCCATACTGCGCATGGCCGTCTGCGAGATGATGATACTCTCTGACGCGCCCGTGGCTGTAATTATTGACGAGGCCATAGAACTGGCTAAAAAATATTCCACCGAGAAATCGGGCAAGTTCGTTAACGGGGTGCTGGATGGTATTGCCCGGCAAAACAATTTAGTCAAATGAAACCCAAGCGGGATCCTTGCTTTGAAATAGAGGCGCTCAGAGCCGAACTAAGGCGGCATGAGCGCCTTTATTACGTCTCGGACTCTCCCGAGATCAGCGACGCCGAGTTCGACGCGCTGATGGCCCGCCTTAAGGCGCTGGAAGCCGCCCACCCGGAATTAGCTTCCGACGATTCTCCAACCCGCCGCGTAGGCGGCGAGCGGGCGAACACATTCGCCCCGGTTCCGCACCGCATCCCCATGCTTTCCCTGGATAACTGCTACTCCCCCGAAGAGTTTCTGGAGTGGTATGGGCGCGTAAAGAAGGGCCTTAAGGAAGAACCTTTTGAAATGGTAGTGGAAGCCAAGATAGACGGCCTTTCCTGCTCGATAGAGTACGAAAAAGGGCGCCTGGCCAGGGCCTCCACCCGCGGCGACGGGCAGACCGGCGAGGACGTTACTCTTAACGTGCGCGCGATCAGGTCCGTGCCTATTAAGCTGGACCTGAGCCACGCCCCGGCGCTTTTTGAAGCGCGCGGCGAGGTCTATATGGATAAAAAGGATTTTGAACTTATCCGCGAAGATTCGCTCGCCGCCGGCGAGGAGCCCTTCGTTAATCCCAGGAACGCCGCTGCCGGCTCGCTCAGGCAGAAGGACCCGGCCGTCACCGCCGGGCGCCGCCTGAAATTCATAGCCCATTCGTACGGATACCTTGAGGGAATGGTGGAGCCGGACTCGCATTGGGAATACCTGAATATCTGCAGGAGCCTGGGCTTTAATATCTCCACCCTCGGGAACCGGACCTGCCGCAGTGCCGAAGAAGTTCGGGCCTTGTACGCCGAATATGCTGAAAAACGCTTTGCCCTGCCTTATGAAATAGACGGGCTGGTTATAAAAGTGGATTCTCTCAGGCAGCGGAGGCTGCTCGGGTTCACCTCAAAGAGCCCGCGCTGGGCCATAGCTTTTAAGTATCCCGCCCAGCAGGTTATAACTGCAATAAAGAACGTTGAATTTTCCGTAGGCCGTACCGGGGCCATAACCCCGGTGGCGGTACTGGAGCCGGTAAAATGCGGCGGGGTCACCATCTCCAGCGCCACTCTGCATAATTTCGACGAGATAGAGCGCCTCGGCCTGAAGGTCGGGGACAAGGTGGTTATTGAGCGCGCCGGAGAAGTCATTCCCAAAGTCCTGAAAGTCGTACCGGGGGGCCGGACCGGAGCGGAAAAAGAAATAATCCCGCCAAAGTCCTGCCCGTCCTGCGGTTCGGAGCTTTTCAGGGACGAACAGGAAGTGGCTCTGCGCTGCGTTAATCCTTCCTGCCCGGTGCAGTTCAAAAGAGCCCTGCTGCATTTTGCGTCCCGGGAAGCTATGAATATCGACGGCTTCGGAGTATCCTCTGCGGACCAGCTTGTGGACAAAGGCCTCGTAAAAGGCTTCCCCGACATTTACCGCCTGAAAAGGCAGGACCTGCTGGGGCTTGAACTTTTTAAGGACAAGAAAGCCGATAACCTGCTTTCGCAGATAGACAAAAGCAAGGCGCAGCCTCTCTCCCGCCTGATCTACGCGCTGGGCATCAGGCATATAGGGGAGAAGAACGCCAGGGTGCTTGCTCATCATTTTAAGACCATGCGCGCTTTCATGGACTCGTCCCCGGAGCACCTGGCCCGGATCGGAGAGATAGGGCCCGTTATCGCAGAAGCCGTGACCGAATTTTTTAAAGCCGGGGCCACACGGGCTATGGTTGAGGAACTGGGTGGAGCCGGCCTGAGGATGGATGAGCCGGAGAATAGCAGAGCGGGAGGCGTCCTTGCCGGAAAGACCTTTGTTTTCACCGGGGAGCTGAGCATTATGACCCGCGGCAAGGCCCAGGCCCTGGTGCGCGAACTGGGGGGGAAGGAAACTTCTTCCGTTTCGGCTAAAACTTCTTATGTGGTGGCAGGTACGGCCCCGGGCTCCAAATACGAGAAAGCCAAAAAACTCGGCGTGCCGATCCTCTCGGAAGAAGAATTTATAAAATTGACCGGCAGGGGGGATACCGGGCAGGAGAAATAGAAAAGATTTATTTATCCCGCTCCTGCTTGTTAATTCTCAGGGCCTTTAATTAGTGACCTTTGACTCTTATGGATAAAACAGCCTATCTAAGCGTTTATGACAAGACGGGAGTGGAGGATTTCTCCAGGGGCCTTGAGGCGCTGGGCTTTGCTATTTACGCCTCTGGTTCTACCTGTAAACTCCTGTCGGAAGCCGGTATAGAGGCTGAAGAGGTCCGCTATTCTCCGCCGGTGCCCTACGGCGTTCTTAAGTCTCTATCGGGGCGCTTTCCCGCTATTTCCGGGAACGGCGTTGAGCTGCCGCGGTTTTATGTGGTGGCCGCCAATCTCTACCCTATAGCCAGCATAGTGGAACAGGACGATTTTGCCATAGGAGAGCTTTCTAATTACCTGGACCAGGCCAACTCAGCCGTGCTGCGGGCCGCGGCCCGGGATTTTGAGAACGTGATAACAGTTTCCAGCCCGGCGGACTACGGGCCTGTGCTGCGCTCTCTTAAGGAAGACGGCGGCCTGGAACCGGAGATGAAAAAACAGCTGGCAGCCAAAGCCTGGCAGTACCAGGCCGCTTATGACGCTACGGTAGCGCAGTATCTTTCCGAAACCGGGAACCTGCTGGGCGACGAAGTTGTGATGAGCCTTAAGAAAGTTTCCGACCTGGAATACGGAGAGAACCGTCACCAGAAAGCCGCTTTTTACGCCCTCAGCGGCGCCCGTCCGCGCGGTCTCAACGCCGCCAGGATCCTTTCCGGACCGGGACTTAACCTTAACCATTATCTTGATCTTGACGCCGCTTTCGAGCTGGCTCTTGAATTCGAAGAGTCTGTCTGCGCTATTTCAAAGCACGACAGGCCCGTGGGGGTCTGCGCCTCTCCCACCCAGGCGGAAAGCCTGCGGGGAGCTTTAATGAGCGACCCGGCCGGTGCGGTCGGCGGAACCGCAGCTTTTAACCGCCAGGTAGAGACTGAAACAGCGGAAGTGCTTGCCGAAACTTTTATAGAGAGCGTGGTAGCCCCGGGTTACAGCCCGGAGGCGCTTAAAATATTGAGGGCCAAACAAGGTCTGCGGGTTCTGTCCCTTTCGGCCCCGGTACTGTCCCCTTATGAGGTGGAGCTGCGTTCCGTGTCCGGCGGGGTCCTTATAGAGGCCAAGGACAACAGGCTTTTTGTAACCGAACCTTCCTGCGTCACCAGGCGCAAGCCTTCGGAGGCCGAAATGCGGTCGCTGCTCCTGGCCTGGAAAACCGTCAAGTACGCTAAAACCTATTCCGTAGCCTTTTCCGAAGGGCAGAGCACCGTGGCCCTCAGCGCTTCCGAGAGTTCCAGTTACGACGCGGTAAGAAGCGCCCAGTGGAAGATGCGGGACAAGCGGTCTATCCTGCCGGGTTCCGGCCCGCTGGTAATGGCCGCCGACGCGGCCCTGCCGCTTAAAACCCTGCAGGCGGCCCTGGCCGGCGGGATAAGCGCCGTAATACAGCCCGGCGGCTGGCAGGATGACGAAGACTGCGTCCGGCTCTGCGACTCCAAGAACGCCGCCATGCTCTTCGCCGGCATCCGCCACTTCAGGCACTGAAGCCTCCCCAAAGAGACATAAACCCTTAATCGAGATAATGAAGACCCGGCCGGTTTCTGGCCGCTCGATGAGCATAGCTCCTGGAAATATCAGGAATTGCTCCTACGGGAGGGGAAGAAGGCGGGGGGACTGAAGATAAAAGCGCTTACGTTTCCTGCAATTTGATCTTAAGGGGAATTGCAGACAATCGCTTTATGTTTCCTGAAATTAAATTGTTATAATTTTATATGGAAATTCCGGAACCTAAATCCAATTTTATACGTGAAATTATAGATGCCGACCTCGCTTCAGGCAAGTTCGGGGGGCGCGTGCATACCCGCTTTCCGCCGGAACCCAACGGTTACCTGCATATAGGCCACGCCAAGTCCATCTGCCTTAATTCCGGTCTCGCCAGGGACTATAAAGGCAAATTCAACCTCCGCTTCGACGATACCAACCCTTCAAAGGAAGAGCAGGAATACGTGGATTCCATAGTAGAGGACGTGAAATGGCTGGGCGGTGATTTTGAGGACCGTATCCTTTTCGCTTCCGACTATTTCCAGGCAATGTATGACTGGGCCATGAAGCTGGTTAAAGACGGGAAAGCCTATGTCTGCGACCTTACTCCGGAAGAGATGCGCCGTCACCGCGGAACCCCCTCCGAACCCGGCAAAGACAGCCCTTTCCGCAGCCGCTCCATAGAGGAAAACGCCGCTCTGTTCGAGCGCATGCGCAAAGGCGAGCTGCCGGACGGCTCCTGCGTTCTGCGCGCCAAGATAGACATGGCCCATCCCAACCTGACCATGCGGGACCCGGTAATGTACCGGATACTTCACGCCGACCATCACCGGCAGGGCAAGGCTTGGTGCATCTATCCTATGTACGACTGGGCGCACGGCCTTGAGGATTCAATAGAGCGGGTAACCCACTCTATCTGCACGCTGGAATTTGAGAATCACCGCCCGCTTTACGACTGGTTCCTGGACGCGCTGGGTATCTACCATCCGCAGCAGATAGAGTTCGCGCGCCTGAACCTCAGCAATACCGTGCTCAGCAAGCGCAAACTGCTCGAACTGGTGAGGGATAACCATGTCAGCGGCTGGGACGATCCCCGGATGCCGACTATTTCCGGTTTGCGCCGCAGGGGTTATACAGCCTCTTCGATCCGCGCTTTTTGTGCCGATATCGGCGTAGCCAGGTTCAACAGCATAGTGGATATCTGGGTGCTTGAGAACGCCATACGCAATGAACTGAACAGGACCGCGCCTCGCTTTATGGCGGTACTCCGGCCGCTTAAGATAGTCATCGATAATTATCCGCAGGACCAGGTGGAGGAGATGGAGGCCGTCAATAACCCCGGCGACCCCGAAGCCGGAACCCGCAAGGTCCCTTTTTCCCGGGAACTTTATATAGAGCAGGACGACTTTAAGGAAGTTCCGCCCCCGAAGTTTTTCCGTATGACCCCCGGCCAGGAGGTGCGCCTCCGCTCGGCTTATATAGTAAGATGCGGAAGTGTGGTAAAGGACGCCGCCGGGAATGTAACGGAAGTGCATTGCACCTATGACCCGGCCACGCGCGGAGGGGATGCTCCCGACGGCCGTAAGATAAAGGGAACTATTCACTGGGTTTCGGCCGCTCACGCTTTCCCTGCCCGGGTGCGGCTCTATGATGCGCTGTTCACCAAGCGCGACCCGGACGACGTAGAGGAAGGTCATGATTATAAAGAGAACATGAACCCCGGTTCTCTTGAGGTCATAGACAGCGCTTATTGCGAGCCGGCATTGAAGGACGCCGCCGCCGGAACGCGGGTGCAGTTTGAAAGGCTCGGCTACTTCTTTGCCGATCCCAAGGATTCCGGGCCGGGCGCCCCGGTGTTCAACCGCACGGTTACTCTTAAGGATACCTGGGCGAAGATAGCGCAAAAAAAACCGTCAGCGAAGTGAATTATGAAAAAAATAAAAAGCGTAGTCCTTTTTTATAATTCTGAAAGGCGCAAAGCCCTGGATTACGCTGCCGCTATAGAGCGGCGGCTGAAACTGGGCGGAGCGAAGGTTCTCAGGATCTGCGTCAACGACGCCTGTGCCGATTTAAAAACCGCCGATGCAGCCGTGGCCGTAGGCGGCGACGGCACGGTGCTTTACGCCGCCAGGCATGTTATAAAGCGCGGCATGCCCGTCCTGGGTATAAACGCGGGGGGGCTGGGGTTCCTCAGCGGGATAGAACAGAAGGAGTTTCTCAAGAGCGCCGGCCTTTTTCTGGCCGGCGGGTTCAGGAAAATAAAGCGCAGCCTGCTCTCGGTCAGCGTGACCCGCGGGCGCAAAACTATTTTCGGCCCTCTACCCGCGCTCAATGACTGCGTGATCCGCAGCCCGGAGGCGCGCGCTTTTACGCTGCGGGCTTCATTCGGATGCCAGTTCCTTTCGGAGTACTTCGGGGACGGGCTTATAATTTCCACTCCCAGCGGTTCTACCGCCTACAGCCTGGCGGCTTCCGGGCCGATAGTGATGCCTGAGCTGGAGGTTTTCCTTCTTTCCCCCATCTGCCCGCATACCCTGACCCACCGTCCTATAGTGCTTTCCGCCAAAGAGGAGCTTAAAGTGTCGGTGCTGGGAGGGCGTCCAGGTCCGCAGGCTATGTCGCTCGCCATAGACGGCCAGGAAAATTTCCCCCTGGAGCCGGGAGACTTCGTAGCGGTACGCAGGCATCCCCGCAGTTTTGAAATGCTGGCTCCGGCGGGCTTTTCCTATTTTGACATCCTTCGCCGGAAACTGAGCTGGGGAGAGAGATAGGGGAAGCGGGGCCTGTCAGGGATTTTGCCCCGCGAACCCCGGAAGAAGGAAACCGTTGCGCGGTTTCCCCCCGCCGGGGAAATTATGCCGGGGCCCCCTTTCCCCAAAGAGTTCGCGAAGCAAACCCCGGCCGCCCGCAAAGCAATGGGAACTGAGAGAATAGGGACATGCTGAAGAAACTTTCAATAAAAAATTTTGCCGTCATTGAGGCGCTGGAGCTGAAGCCGGAGCCCGGGCTCAATATCTTCACCGGGGAGACCGGGGCCGGCAAGTCAATAATAATTTCCGCGCTGGGCTTTCTGCTGGGTGAGCGTTCCGGCTCCGATATTCTCAGGCCCGGCGCTCCTTCCGCCGAGGTGGAGGGGGAGTTCTTGACGGAAAACCTTCCCTCCGGTCTGGCCGATCGCTGGGGAGTAAAGCAGGGCTTGGTGGCTATCCGCCGCCAGGCAGACCCCAAAGGGCGGACCCGGGCGGCTATAAACGGGACTTCCGCCACGCTGGCGCAGCTTTCTGAAATAGGCGGTTTTCTTGTGGATTTTCACGGCCAGAACGAGCATCAGAGCCTGCTTAAGCCTGAAACCCAGCGCCAATTGCTGGACGCTTACGGCAAGCTGGAGAAAGAAACTAAGGCGGTTGAAGGGGCCTGGGCCGCGGCCCAGGCCCTGGAAGAAAGCCTTAACGCGGTTTCTATGTCCGAGGACGAGCGGGGCCGCCTGCTGGACCTTTACCGCTTCCAGCTGGCCGAGATAGAAGCAGCTGATTTAAAAGAAGGAGAGGAGGAGGAGCTTGAAGCTCTCTGGCCGCGCCTTAAGAATTCTGAAAAACTTTTTACTCTGTCCGGAGAAACCCATGGTCTTGTTGATAACGCCGCGGGGGATACCGAAAAGGCCTTGGAAAAAATAAGGGCGCTGTCGGCTATCGACCCGTCGGCCGAACGCTTGACGGCGAGGCTGGCCTCGGCGTCGATAGAGCTGCGGGACCTTTCAGGCGAACTCCGCTCCTACGGGAAAGGCGTGCATTCCAATCCGTCCGAAGTGGACCGCTGCCTTTCGCGCCTTGAAAAATTCAAGATCCTTAAAAAGAAATACGGCGCCGACATTCCCGCCGTGCTGGCCAGGGCCGGCGAACTGCGGACAAAGGTAGCCAGCCTCGACGATCTTACGCTCGACCGTTCAGAACTTGAGAAAAAATTAGCGGCAGCCCGCGGAAAACTCGAAAAAGCGGCTGAGGCCCTGCATGACAGGCGCGCGGCCGCGGCCAAAAAGCTTTCGGACGAGATACTTAAAGAGGCCCAGGGCCTCGGGTTCAAGGAGGTCCGTTTTGCGGTGGACGCCTCTTATGACGGGTCGGATATACATTCTTCCGGCGGAGATTCCGTGGAATATCTTTTTACGGCCAACCCGGGCTACCCTCTGCGCCCTCTGCGCTATACCGCTTCCGGGGGCGAGATGGCGCGCATTATGCTTGCGCTCAAGACCGCGCTGTCGCGCGCGGACCGGATAGGCGCCCAGGTTTTTGACGAGGTGGACGCCGGGGTAGGCGCGGTGACCGGGCGGCTGGTAGGCGAGAAGCTGGCCAGGCTCGCTGCCGATAAACAGATCTTCTGTATAACCCACCTGGCCCAGGTAGCGTCTTTCGGTGAAGCGCACTTTTTTGTGGAGAAAGCCGTGAAGAGCGGGGTTTCCGCCGCCGCGGTGAACCGGCTTGACCCGGCCGCCAGGGAGCGGGAAATAGCACGGATGCTGGGCGGTAAAAAACAGTCTTCGGAGCTAGGCCTTAAACACGCCAGGGAGCTGCTGGCAGAGTCTCAAAAGTGACCGCTGCCGCAGAGCCCGGGCGGGCATTTCAGTTCTTTTCCCGTTCAGCCGCTTAGCGGCAAGAACTTTTAATTTTGCTACTATAGGTATCGGCGGCGCGGTTACCGCGCCCTCAAAAGGATAATATATGCGCGTAAGATTTGCACCTTCACCCACCGGACACCTTCATATCGGCGGCGCCAGGACAGCTCTTTTTAACTACCTTTATGCCAGGAAAAGCTCCGGAACCTTTATCCTCCGCATTGAGGATACCGACGAGGACCGCTCCACCCAGGAGTCGGTTAAGTCTATTTACGAGAGCATGCGCTGGCTGGGCCTGGCCTGGGACGAAGGCGTTATGGCTGACGGCACGGAGAAAGGGGCCCACGGGCCTTACGTGCAGAGCGTGCGCGAGTCGCAGGGGATATACCGTAAATATGCCGACGGGCTGATAGCTGAAGGCCGGGCCTACCGCTGCTATTGTACTCCCGAGGAACTCGACGAGACGCGCAAGAAAGCCCAGCTGGAGAAGCGCCCCCTCATTTACGGAGGCCGCTGCCGGAACCTTACGGAAGAGCAGAAGAAAGAATTTGAGGCCCGGGGCCGGAAGTCGGTTGTTCGCTTCCGCATGCCGGACACCGGCTTTACCGGCTGGCACGACTCGATACACAAGGATGTCAAGTTCGAGAACAAGCTGCTCTCCGATTTCGTCATGCTCAAAACCTCCGGCTATCCCGCCTATAATTTCGCCTGCGTGGTGGACGACCACCTGATGGAGATCTCACACGTTATAAGGGGAGACGACCATATTTCCAATACCCCGCTGCAGATCTGCCTCTACAATGCCCTGAGCTGGGCTCTGCCGGAGTTCGCCCACCTTTCAATGATCCTCGGCCCGGACGGAACCCGCCTCTCCAAGCGGCACGGGGCTACCAGCGTAGGTGAATACCGCAAACAGGGCTACTTGCCTGAAACCATGAAGAATTACCTGGCACTGCTGGGCTGGTCCACTACCGACAGCCAGCAGATATTCAAGAAGGGGGAACTAGAGGAAAAATTTGACCTTAAAGGCTGCCAGAAAAGCCCGGCCATCTTCGACCCGGTTAAACTGGCCTGGATGAACGGCGAATATATCCGGCTGCTTTCCAGGGAAGATATGCTGGCCTTCTCCATGCCGTTTATAAAGGAATCCGGCCTGGATCCCTCCGCCAGCAAAATCCCGCTACTCGACATAGTGGCCCTGGAACAGGAGAAGTGTAAACTATTGGCCGAACTGCCCGGTAAAATAGAGTTCTTCTTTAAAGACCCGGTATACAACCCCGAGGCGGTGGAAAAGACGCTTAAGGCCCCGGAAGTCACGAAAATACTTAACGGGATAAAAGAAGCTTACGCCGCCCTCGCAGAGTTTAAAGAAGCTCCTGTAGAAGCCGCAACCCGCGCCTTCGCCAAGGCCAACGGCTATAAAGCCGGCCAGGTCTTCCACCCCGTGCGCGTAGCCCTCTCCGGCCGCGCCGAGGGCCCTACCCTCTTCAGGATGATAGAGTATATAGGGAAAGAAGAATCCCTAAAACGCCTGGACAAAGCGCTGACACTTATTTAGTTCTTTGCCCTTTTGGGCGGCACCGTCCGGGCCGGAACGCAAAACCGGCGTCGCGCGCACCGTGCGCGCGCCTGCCGCTCACTGCAGTGGCCTTCGGCCACCCAGGCTCGGCGCTCACGTAAGCCTCGCCTTCCGAGGGGCTTTTGCTAACCCGGCCCGAACGTTCTCCGCCCAGTCTTGGCGGCCTACCGTGGGGACAGGAACGCAAAATACGTTCGGTCACACCGTGGCCTCACTCGGTATTCGCCCGCCGCGCTTATGCAAGCGGCGGGCTCAATGACGGTTTTGCTAACCCTGTCCCCACGGTCTCCGCCAGGTATCTCGTGCGTACTGGATTTATTTTTTTATGGAGGGGTGGCTGAGGTATTGGC
>MNUR01000139.1:32240-32308 GCA_001871115.1 Elusimicrobia bacterium CG1_02_56_21
ACCCTGGAAGATGGAAACCGTTGCGTGGTTTCCCCCCGCCTTGGGGAATTATGGCGGGGCCCCCCCTT
>MNUR01000079.1 GCA_001871115.1 Elusimicrobia bacterium CG1_02_56_21
CCACACGCGGGTCCAGCTGGCAATCCTCGTCCGGCGGGCTGCATTCTTTCGGGGCTGGCATGAACTTCGGGAATTCAGCCGGCAAGCCCAGGTGGGTTAGGAGCCGGACAAGTTCTTTATCATTAAGAATAACGGCGACAGGCTTCATTTCCAGTTTGCATTTGCGGCAACCTCGATGCGAGGCAGGAGATAGAGGCCCCGGTGCGCACGCTTACCACCTCCGTCCTGACGCGCGGCCTGGAGCTCAAAAATGCTACCGGTGCGCAGTTCCGGGCCCATCCCGAAAGAAAAACTCTTCGCCGCCATAGACTCCGTCAAACTGATAACGATTACCTCTCCGGTCAAGGCGGGGACCGTGATCACCCCCGACTTCCTCTGGCTGGGGCGGACCTGGTGGCCTGCCGGGGAGTGGGGAAGGCATGAGGCGTTCCGTCTTTGTCCTGGCGTTCTTCTTTCTTCAAGCCTGCTCCCCCGGAGCGCCGAAGGAGACTAAAGCAATGGAAGAGAGAAATAAAGAGCTTACCCGCTCCAGTACGAGGTCACGAAGAAATGCGGCACCGAGCCCCTTTCAAGAACGAGTACTGGGACAATCACCGGGCCGGGATCTACGTGGATATAGAAACAGGGGAGGCGCTGTTCGCCTCCGGAGATAAATTCGATTCGGGGTCGGGCTGGCCCAGTTTTACCCGGCCTATCAAGCCGGAGACCATAGAAGAGAAGAAGGATGACTCGCTGGGAATGCCCCGCACCGAGGTGCGGTTCAGGTCCAGCGACTCCCACCTCGGCCATGTCTTCCCTGACGGGCCGGGCCCGACCGGGCTGCGCTACTGCATAAATTCCGCGCCCTCAAGTTCACCCTCTCGAAGAAATGGAAAAAGCCGGCTACGGAAAATATATACCGCAGGTAAAAGAATAGCCGGGCCTGTTTTTAGGAATTCCGTTTTACACTGAAAATTCCCGAACTGGCGTCTTGAATCCGGAGCGTTTCAGGGGCCGCTGTTACGGGCGGGGTTGGGGCTGGCGGCCGGACGGATACGCGGTTTTACTATTCTGGCAAGTTGAAGCAATTTGTAACTGACATAAAATCCGGATTCATAAGCCGCGGTTTCATTTATCTCAAAACGGATCTTTTTTTTCTCCAGATAGAAATTGATCAACACGCCCTCTTCGCTGAAACCTTCCGTGTCGGAAACAGTGAGGATGGCTTTGTTCCTCGTTCTGGCGATTATCCTGCGCAGCGGCTCTTTTTCAGAAGAGGAGATGAAAAGAACATGACAATCTTCAATTTCATCCGGGGTTGACAGGTAACGGATCCTTATCTCCTTGTCTCTTATCTTCCTTCCCGAGAAAACATTCTCAAGTTCAAGGCCTGAAGGATGTTTTCCTATAACCGCTATTACAAAGGGTTTTGATTTATCTTCAATATTTGCCGATTCAGGCCATTCCAGAAAAAGGGCGAACCTTTCCAGCATCTCCGCCTTGACTTTGTATTCCATGGTTTTCGCGCGGGCATGCCCCGGGACGGATAAGATTACACACGCGCAAATAATGAAATGTGTTAGCATGATTCGGCCAGATTTCCGCGTTCAATCAAAATGGAACCGTAATTTTAAAAAGCCGTTCATGCCGGGCTGGAGGTGGCGGGTGCCGTAATAAGCGCCGTTTGCGGAGCGGATCCCCGGGTCGTAATAAGCGGTATCGAATAAATTATTGACGGCAAGAAGGGCGCTTATCCGGTTGTCAAAGAATTTGGACGTGGAAACGGCAAGATTGGTTACGGCGTACCCGCCTATCTTCCTGTCGGGGTTGGTCGGCGCGGTCGATCGGCCGCCGACGATGTTTTCCGCGAGATAAACGGATAGGATATCCTTTAAATAGAAGGTGATCCCGATATTGCCCTTTAATGTCGCGATATTGGGGACATCGTAGGTCCGGGTCCCGTCATCCAGGGACGCGCGCTGGTGGGAAAAATTCGCGAAAGCCTTCAGTTTCCTGCCGATCTGGGAGTTAAGCTTCAATTCAAACCCCTCTACCGTGGCGTCGCCGATATTTTTGTTTTGCTTGTAGTATTCGGCGGGATCGCTGCCGGGAATAAGCTCGTCGGTCTCGACATTCGACACAATAATGTCGGCAAAACGGTTATAAAATAAATTCGCCTCAAAAAGAAGACTTTCCGCCAGACGCAGTATAAAACCTAATTCGGCGGTTTTGGCCTTCTCAGGCATGAGGTCCGGGTTCGCTTTCCGCACATTTGTTCTGGTAAACAGCTCAAAACTGTTCGGGGCGCGATAGGCGGTTCCGACCAGGCCCTTGATCGTGAGGGACTCGGAGGGCGTCAAAACCACCCCGGCCCTCGGATTGAATGTTTCGCCGTATTTACTGTTGTAATCGCGCCTTAATCCCGCTATGAAGCAGGCGGAACCCGGAAGTTCCGTTCTCAGCCTGTATTGTCCATAGACGGCGAGGTTCTGGTAAATATCAAATTTTCTGTCCCCGTCCCCCAATAAAACCTTATCAATGAAAGTTGCGGAACTGCCGAAGACTTCGGCGCCCCTGTAGCCTCTTTCGACATCGCTGTACTCATACTGGCCGCCGAGGATAATGTCCTGGTTGTCGGAGATGGAAAAGCGAAGGTCGAGGTCGGAGCCGAGGAGATATGAACGATGCTGATAGGGATCCCTTGAGAAGACCCCGCCACCTATGTAATCGTATTCATAGCTGTCGTCGGCTATTTCGCTCATCCTGTGATAGACCTTGGCGTTGACGCCGAGCGAATCGGTGATCCCGAAATCTACCTTCAGGAAGGCTGTCTGGGTCACCGAATGCCAGAGGGAAGGCTTTTCACCGTATAGGTCCGTCTGGGCCATCCCGCCCGCCGCGCCTTCCCCGTCGCCGTGGCCGTACGGCGGCAGTCCGTAGTATGAAGGGGAATTTGAAAACTGTCCTTCGCCCATGGGACGGTCAAACCTGCTGAAACCGAGGGTAAAATGCTTGTACCCGACCCGGCTGACAAGCGAATACGCGTTGTTCACGTAACTGTTGGAATATCGGGGATGCCTTTCCCTGAAGACAGGGCCGCCGGTATTAAAAAGCGAGCCGGACAGGCTCAGATCAACGCCGTTTTTTTCCATGCCGAACAAGAACTTATCAAAGCCGGTGTTGAAAGTTCCGTACCCTTTTTCATATTTAAAGCCGTTTATCGCGCCGCCTTTTTTTGTGATGATATTAATGATCCCGGAGAATGCGTTCGCGCCATAAAGCGCCGATGCGGGGCCCCAGATGACTTCAATGCTCTTAACATTGTTAAGACTATATTGGGGCCCACCCAGAACGGAACCCTCCAAAATGTTGTTTTCGACAATCCCGTCGATCAAAAGCAGCGTCCGCTTGTTCTCGTCCCCGTAAAGGCCCCGCTGGGCCCATATCGTCGGCCAGGTCCCGTTGACATGGACAAGATCGAAGCCGGGGAGATCCCGCAAAGCGTCCTCCAGGGTTTCGTAGCCGCGTTCCTCGATCTCGTCCTCCCCGAGGACCATCATGGTCGCCGGCGCCTCTATCAGCTTCTCGGGGACTTTTGAGGCGCTGATCACCTCGATTTCAAGCAATCTTTCAAGCGGCATTTCCCTCAGTGCTTCGGGCTCCTGGGCAAGGATCTGGGATGAGCAGGTGAATAAAATAAACGCGGTGAATATCCGTTTTAGCATAAGTCCCTCCGTTTTGAGAACTAAAAACTCCGGGTCATCTTTCCCTTTTATTCCCGCTCTTCACCGTTCGTCCTCTTTGTCCCCGGCCGCCGCGGCGCCCAGTATGAAATAAAAGACCGCGCCCTCTCCTTCCTTTCCCTCGGCCCAGATCCTGCCTCCGTGGCGCTCAATGATGCGCTGGACGATGCTGAGCCCTATTCCAGTCCCCGGGAATACCGAGGAGGAATGAAGCCGCTGGAAAGGCTGGAAGAGCTTGCCCGCGTAGGCCATGTCGAAGCCGGCCCCGTTGTCCTTTACGAAATAAGCCTTTCCCCCTTTTCTGGCCCCGGTTTCGCCAAACTCGATCCTGGCCCGCTCCGTTCCCTCCGTGAATTTCCAGGCGTTGCTGAGAAGGTTCTCAACGGCTTCCTCCAGAAGGCCCGGGTCGCCCGCCGCCGCGAGGCCTTCCGCTACGACGATATCCGCCCGGCGTCCGGGCTCAATCTCCCTCAGCCGCCCGGCAACGGCTTTGACCACGGCGGTAAGGTCCACCGGCTTGATAGTTAGCTCCCGGCGGTTTATGTGCGAAAGCTTCAGAAGGCTGTTTATCACCTCGTCCATCTGGCGGCAGCCGGCGCGCATCCTTGAGAGGTACTTCCGTCCCGTCTCGTCGAACCCGCGCGCGTAGCCCTCCTCCAGAAGCGCGCTGAAACCGTCCAGGCGCCTGAGCGGGGCCCGAAGGTCGTGGGAGGCCGAATAAGTGAATGCCTCCAGTTCCCTGTTGGCGCTCCTCAGTTCCACCGTACGCTCCGCCACCTTCTCCTCAAGAGTATCGCGCGCCCGGCTCAGGGCGGCCATGGCGGCGTCGCGCTCGCCGCTTCTTTTTTCGAGGCTTTCGATCATCTTGTCGAAGCTTCCCGCCAGGTTGCCTATCTCGTCCCCCTGCCTTATCCCGGTGCGAAGGGAATAGTCCTGCCTCTCGGCAAGCCTCGAGGCGGAGTCGGCCAGCATAAGCAGCGGTTTTGAAACCAGGGACTGAAGTCCGGAGGCGATGAAATACGCCAGCAGGCTTATCCCGACTAGCAGCGCGGCCAGCAGCTTCGCGCGGGCGGCAATCCTTCCGGGGAGGGAGGCGGTGGAGACGTTCATGCAGAGCGTGCCGAAACGGGTTCCCCTGTAGTGCATGGGCTCGCAGACGTCCAGTTCATCCCGCGTAAAGGCGGCCGAGGACCCGCCGGGGGGGGGTATTTTTCCCGGAGGCCTGCCGGCCGCCGCCGGATTTGAGTGAGCGGCGAATAAATCCCCGGCCTTATCGTATACCGCGACGTAGTTGAGGCCGCTTAAAAGCGAGAGCTTCGCTATTGTCGCTTCGGTCTCTTCCTTGTAGCCGAAAGCAAGGCTTCCAACCGAGTATTCGGCCGCCATTCTGGCGGCGGTCGTGGTTTCCTTCACGAGCTCTCTGCGGTATTCCCGTGCGTCAAGAAGGGTCGTCATGGCAAACGTCAGCGCGAGCGCAAGATAAGTCACTCCTATCACGAGCAGAGTGATCTTTACGGTTATTGAGACGTCCCTTAGCTTCATGCACCGCTTCCCTGCCTCGGTTCTTCCGGGTTCACCATGGTTATAGGTAGGTTTACATCCAGATCTTCGCTTATCCGGCGAGGAGTCCCGGCGAACAGAGGTCGCCTGTTATGGGCTTGACCCTGATGCCGTCTAGCATGGTCTGGAAACGATCATCGCTGTTAAGCCCATGCACTGTCAGCGCGTTCCCGCGTCCGGTATCGGCCGAGCGGGCGTAAGTGGCCTCCTCATTGCTTTTCCTTCCGCAGCCTGCCGGCGGCCTCCGGGGCATCTCTCCCGCTAGGTTCCTGCGGCAGGCGCACGATCATGAACCAGAAGTCCTCGACCGTCCTTATCACCTTCTCGAAATCCTCCATAGAGACCGGCTTGGGGATGAAGCAGTTCGAGTGATGCGCGTAGGTTTTAACGACGTCCTCCTCGGCCCTGGAGGTCGTCAATATAATGACCGGGATAGGCGCGAGCAGCGGATCGGTTTTTATTTTTTCCAGCAGTTCATGCCCGTTCATTCTCGGCATGTTCAGGTCCGACAGTATCATGTCGGGCCGGACCGCCGCGGCAAATTTGCCTTCCCGGCGCAGGAAAGCAAGCGCCTCCACGCCGTCCTGAGCCACATGCAGATTGTTTTTTATCTTCCCTTTTTTTAACGCCTGGGTGGTCAGTATGATATCGTCTTCATTGTCCTCCACCAGCAGGATTTCAATCGGAGTGTAATTTGTCTGTTCCATGAGTTCCCCTTGGTGGGATCAGGCGCGACGCCGCGGCGCAGCGTCCCGGCGGATGTCGGCGGCCAATGTTGTTTTTTAATCCCCCTCTGTTGATTAGACAAAAAACGGCAGTATCAGTCAAATATTTAATACGCCGTTCTATATGCCGGCGGCTCATTGGAATTATGGCGCGTTCCCGCGCCGCGCGCTTTTCAGCGCGCCCTCCCAGTTGATATGCGCTTTTGAAGTAGTATAATTGTGGAAGTCAGCCGGCTTGAGGAATGTTAATGTTTAAATTTCTGCTCCCTTTCCTTTTTTTACTGCTCGTCACCGTCCAGGCCGGAGTGACCGGCTATAAACTTGAAAGCGTGACGCTGGAGACCCTGCGCGAAGCTTCCCTTCCTCCGGCGCCTGCCGTCACTGTGCCGGGTCATGTCAACTTTCTGGGTGTAAATTGGGAAGCCTGGGCGTAGTCCTAAACTAGCGCCAAGTCCTTTTCCCGAACATTCCTTTCCTTCCAAAGATGTTTCGCCCAGCGCGCTTCCTGCGGCAAAGAAACTGCCCAGGTCAGCTTTAAAACCTCAACTCCGAATACATCGTTCCCGCGCTGTTCATCCGCCGCCGTAATTCCAGATTAAACCGCTCTATCAGGTTTGATGACCGCAGTAGTGTCCACAAGTGTTCCGGCTCTTTTTGAAACCGCATGTAGTCTTCAAACCTGCGTATGACTAGCGCCACGGCGCCGGGATACGCCGCGCCCCAGCGGCCCTGCAGTGCGCCCAGAGCGCGGTTGGCTTCGTCCCGCCCCTCAGCCCAGAAGATGTCCCGGAAACAAGCTATAAAGACCTTCCTGTGCGGCGCAGCCACCTTCACACGCACGTTGCGAAGCAGGTGAACCACGCATAACTGGTGGGGAACGTTCAGCAAGTCTTTAACCGCGCTTTCTATCCCTTTGTGCTCGTCGGAAATGACAAGGCTGAGCTGCTGCCTGTCCAGGCATCGAGCCAACAGATCCTTCACCAAAGCCTTCCAGGAATCTGATGACTCTTTATCGCCCAGTAAGAAGCCGAGGATGTGACGCCTTCCTTCCTCGGTTACGCCGAGGGCAACCAGCAACGCTTGCTTGCTGGTAAACCCTGGCCGGCGAACCGGCAAATAGATGGCGTCCAGAAACAGGTATTTTATGCCTTTGGGAATAGGCCGCGTTTCCCACTCGCGCAGCACCGGCTCGAGGGTGTTTGTAAGCTTTGACACTGTCGAATGCGAAAGCTTTGTCCCGATAGCGGAATTCAATTCTTCGGCAACAGCCCGCGTGGATGCGCCTCGCAGCCAGAAGCGGATCGCCAGAATATTCCTTATCGCCGTGCCTGCGGATTTCAGGGCCTTTGCCAGCGGCAGCTCAAGCGCCCCGCTTCGCACCACCGGCCGCCGCAGGGCAAGCCGGCCAAACAATCCGGCTATTGTGAAGAGCTTGAAGCCATTGCGCTTCACACTACCGGCAACGCGCTGATACTGGTCGCGTTCAAGGGCAAGGTCGCGCTCGGCTTCAAGCCGCTCGTTAAAGGCTGTCGCGATGGCGGTATTCATTTCTTGTATTAAAATATTCTGTAACTTTTCCGGCTGAATAGCTGACTTTACGCGCTTCCGCACTTGACTGTTAACTATTTTTTCAATAACCTGATTATTAGTGAGCATGGGTGTCCTCCGTGGTATTTTTCTCGTAAACTAATTCTACGAGATACCCATGCTCCTTACAAATTTACACTCGAAATTCTAACACAACCAGATGCACCGAGTGCTCTTTCGAATACGAACTCTCGCCAAAAGAGGTGCGCCTTCTTGAGAGACATAATGCCCAAGATACGGTTTGCCCTGTGCGCGAACCCTGTCATATCTGCCATACCGGCTTTATGATACCCGTAAACTATACTGACAAAAAAGGAAAACGGTACGTTTTTCATGAAATCAAGCCAAAAATCAAAAATCTTGACCCAGGTACGGTAATGGAGCGCATTTTTGACGACCCGGATAGGGAAATGGTCTATTTTTCCCCTCCGGGTAAGTAGGGGCCGCTGAAAAAGTCATTTTATGGTTGAAGTCTCGTCGTAAAAATGGGAAAATATAGGCGTAATACCGGTTAAAAACTGCACGGAATTTGCGTACAAGCCATCAAAAACCGTGCAGTTTCGCAGCCAGGAGCCGCCCATGTATCGCCCCAAAGACCGCAAAACACCGCCCTTGTTCCCCGAGCTTTTCCCGCTTGGGGGCGGTTTAAACGCCGATAACCGCTGGATAAAACTGGGCGGCCTTATTCCCTGGGAGCGGCTTGAAGAGATTTAC
>MNUR01000085.1 GCA_001871115.1 Elusimicrobia bacterium CG1_02_56_21
GCCTGTCCGACATAAGGCTTTCATGACGAAATTGTCTATTTTGGAGCCGAGCCGAAGCGCCGCGAGACGAGCACCCTCGACGGAGGTTGTGAGTTGAGCGGCGCGAAAGCGCAGGACAAAAGGGACAATTGCAGGCGAAATTGCTTATGTCGGACAGGCTCCTAGGCATGGTATCTGGCCGCTAGTAATGAGGTTCGTTTATCCCCGCAGTAAGGGATAGGGCGCGCCCTTGGAGCCGCCCGGAGGCAGTATAGGCAAATGGTGATACGGAAATATTGATGAACGAAGAACCGGAATTATCGGGGAGGCAGGAGCGATAGGAAGCTAAGGCTGCGGGACTACCGCGAAGCGGTTTCGTTCAATAATTAATATCAAGCCTCAGCCCTGTCGGCGGGGCCATCCAGCACCTCGCGCAGCTTAAGGGCCAGGGCGTCCACCGTGAACGGCTTGTAGATGAAAGCGATGCCCGGCTGCAGCACGCCGTGCTCGGCTATGGCGTCGTCGGTATACCCGGACATGTAAAGCGTGCGTGAAGCCAGCCCGCGCCGCGCCATTTCCCGCGCCAGCTCGCGGCCGCTCATGCCTGGCATCATCACGTCGGTCAGCAGCAGGTCCACGGGCCTGCCGTTGCGCTCGGCGGCCGCCAGGGCGGACTCGCCGTCGGCGGCTGAAATAACCGTATAGCCGTTAAGGCGCAGCATCCGTTCCCCCAGGCGCCGCAGGCTTTCTTCATCCTCGGCCAGCAGGATAGTCTCGGTCCCGCGCGACGGCGTATCAGCGGCTTTGTCCTTATCCTCTATAGCCTGAATTGGAGCCTCAATATACGGGAAATAGATCCTGAAAGTCGTACCGCCGGCACGTGGGCTCTCCAGCTCGATTTCTCCCCCGCTCTGTTTAACGATACCCAATACGGTGGAGAGCCCCATCCCGGTGCCTTTCCCAAGCTGTTTTGTAGTGAAGAAAGGTTCAAACAGATGCTCCCTGGCCTCGGTCGTAAACCCGCAGCCGGTATCCCGGACGAGCAGGCACACCAGCTGCCCGGGCGGCAAATTCGGATGGCTCCGCGAAAAACGCTCGTCCGGGGTCACAAGCCGGGTCTCCAGAGTGAAGGTTCCTCCGTCCGGCATCGCGTCCCGCGCGTTGACGGCAAGATTTATAAGCACCTGGTCCATCTGCCCCGGGTCCACCCGGACCGGGCAGGCCCGCTCCGGCATCCTGGTCTCTATCCGGACATTCTCCCCTATCAGCCGGCGGAGCATTTTTACTACTCCGCCCACGGACGCGTTGAGGTCTATTACCCGGGGTTTAAGGATCTGTTTGCGGCTGAAGGCCAGCAGCTGACCGGTCAGCTTTGCGGCGCGGGCGGCAGCGGCGAGGATATCTTCTACTTCCGCCCGCATGTGACCCTTCCCGGGCAGCTCTTTCAAGAGGAACCCGGCATTGCCGTTGATAGCAGTAAGAAGATTGTTGAAATCGTGCGCGACGCCCCCGGCCAGTCTGCCCACGGTCTCCATTTTCTGGGATTGCAGAAGTTTCTCTTTCAGCTCCGCCCGCTCCGCCTCGTCCAGCTTGCGGCCGCTGATGTCGCGCATCACGGTGATAATATACGGCTCGTCTTTAAGCGTGATAAGCCCGGCGGAGACCAGCCCCGTCAGCTGGCTGCCGTCTTTGCGGCGGAAGCAGGCCTCGAAATCGGCTACGGCCCCCCTTTCCTGGAGCTCCGCGACAAATCTGCCGCGCTCTTCCGGATTAACCCACAAGTTGATGTCGCCGACCGTCTTCCCCTTCACTTCTTCGCGGGCATAGCCGGTTATGGCGGTGAGGCCGGAGCTGACCCTCTCTATCAAACCGTCCTTCATCCTTGAGATCGCCACCGAGTCGGGACAGGTGTCAAAAACCAGCTCAAGCTCTTTTATTGCTTCCCCGGCTTCCGCGCCCAGGCGCTGATTGGCCAGGAGGACCAGACCGAAGGTCCAGGCCAGCCCGGCGACGATGGCGTCGAGGTAGACGGCGATATTCAGCGCCGTGGGCGCGAACATGTCCGGGTTGACGCCCGGGGCCAGCAGTTCCGCGGAGCGCCAAAGCAGGAACAGGCAGGCGGACGCCGCCAGCTCCGCGGAGCTCCAAAGCAGCCACCAGCCGGTAGCGCGCACCCTCCTGTTAGCCGCGTACTGCTGCAGGAATACGGCGAACTGCAGGACATGCGTGATGCCCAGGATAAAAATAAGCGTTCGGATATCTAGTATCATTGTTTACGCCAACGCCCTGAGGCCGCCCGGAAGCAGGCAAAAGCGCCGGGGCCAGGCGCCTTGCCGTCTTTATTGACCCATAGCCGTAAGCAGCGCTTCCAGCACCTCTATTTTTAAAGGCTTCTCCAAAATACCTACGCCGCGCGTTAACGATTTATCCAGCCCCCCTGCATCTCCGGTAATGATCAAGACGGGAACGCCCTGCAGGTGCGGATCCCCCTTAATATAGCCCAGCAATTCATCGCCGTTAATTTTCGGCATATTTCTATCCAGAATTATCAGGTTGGGCTTTCCGGTGCCGAGTATGCGCATCGCTTCCGTGCCGTCTTTCGCCGCGATAACGCGCCAGCGCATGCCGGTTGCGAACCGCGTTAAAACTTTTACAAGATCTTTATCGTCATCGACTATCATTAAGGTCTTATTTTTTTCATTTTTCTGCCGCCTCATACCAGCTTGCTTCCGCCCCTATGCCGCCATCCCTGGTTTATAGTGCTTCCGGGCGCGCATCATTCTTTTGGCAGGAGCAGCGTAAAGACGCCGCCCTCGCCCGCCACGCTGGAAATGTCGATGCGCCCTTTGTGGGCTCGGCCACCTGCTTGATTATCGCCAGGCCGAGGCCGCCGATTTCCCGGGTGAAGTAATCAGCCACCTGGTAAGACGGGTCGCAGACCGGCTGCAGTTTTTCAGCGGGTATCCCGTGACCGGTGTCCTCCACCCGCACATCCGCGCATTTTGGAGTGTCCTCAACAGTCACCACCACGCGCCCCTGCGGCTTATTGAAGAGAACGGCGTTTTTCACAAGATTCTTCTCGGCAGCCGGCTCAACCGAAAGACTGCGCTTTTCAAGGCAGCGCTTAAGCGTGAAGTACAGGGCGTCGGCCGAGAACGGCTTTATAAGGAAATCGTAAGCTCCGGAATTTACGGCCTTTACGGCGCTTTCCAGGGAAGGGCCGCCCGTCATAATTATGACATCGCAGGAAGGCAGCAGGATCTTTATTTTTGACAGCAACTCTAAACCGGCCATGCCGGGCGGGTTTATATCCGTCAAGACAATGTCATAAGCTCCTGATTTAGCCAGGGTCAGGCCTTCTTCAGCTGTACCTACGGCCAGGACGCCGCGGCCCGCTGCTTCAAGAGCGCGCAGAAGGAACCCGGCCATAGCCGGATCATCTTCAACAATAAGGACGCCCGCCGCCGGGGTTCAGATCATTCATATTTGCTTTCTTCAGTGCAGCAACACAGTGTTTAAGTCGGGCAAAGCTGAAAGAAAGGCCATGCCGGCAAGGCGCGATAAAAAGCTCGAATCCCCGCGCTGTAAACGGATTCGGCGCCGCTAATTTACCCTCCGGCCCGGAACTTTACCGGAGGCTAATTGTATGTTATAGGTATTTTTACTCAGGACAAGATCAGAAAAATCTCATATTTTGCTCAAATGCATGCTTTCCGGTAAAAACAAGCCAAAGTGTGATATTTGTTGATGCATAATGATTAAACGGCTTGTATTGACGCGGCTTTGACTTTCAGCTGATCAGGCCCTCGCGCTTACCTCCCCGCGCAACCATGACCGAAGCCGGGCCTTGGTTCTCGCTGAAAAAAACTCTCCCGGGTCCTTTCCCTCAATTCAGTTCGTGGATCTCGGCCGGCAGGCTGTAGCCTTTGAATTCCATTTGGCCCAGGCTGCGGTAGGAGAAATCCGCCTGCGTTTTTTCTTTGACCGCCGAGGAAACATAAACCGCCCCGGCCGGGGCTTTACCCTGCAGCCGCGCGGTAAAATTAACCGTATCTCCCATTACCGTATAATCCATCCTGGATTCCGAGCCCACATTGCCCGCTATCACCTGGCCGCAGTGAACCCCTATCCCCACCCCCAGGGTTTTCCCCCCGGCGGCTTCCTGTTCTTTATTAAACAGCGCTATCTCTTTCTGCATCTCGGCCGCGCAGGTTACCGCGCGCTTTTCGGCGTCGGGCTGGTCGAAAGGGTCGTTAAAGACCACGATCAGGGCGTCACCCACGAATTTATCCAGGGTCCCGTTATGTTTGAACACAATATCCACCATCCGGCGGAAATAGGCATTGAGCAATTTAAGAAGGGCTTCGGGGTCCATAGACTCCGACATAGGTGTAAAGCCCCTGATATCGGAAAAAAGTATGGCAACATGCGTGCGCCGGCCTTCCCGCATTATAGCGCCGCCGTCCGGGGAATCCAGTATCTGGCGCGCCACCTGGTGCGAAACGTAGCGCAGCAGGGCGTTCTCGGCCAGTTCTCTTTTTACAAGGCTGTCCGCGAATTTAAGCACCAGGCCGCGCATCTTTCTTACCACATAGCCGACTATAACTCCCATGACCAGCATGGCGAGAACATGGATTACCGCCGCGTAGGTGGAAACCGGATGTATCCGCGAATTGCCGAAAGAGAACCACCAGACCGCGGCATAGCCGGCAGCTGAAAGCCCGGTTACGGCAAATATTGCGCGCCTGCTGTAGCGGAGGGCGGACTGGGCTATCAGAAGATAATAAAGCGAGATCAGCGGGCCGCTGTTGGCCTCAAGCGCTATTATTATGAAGGTCAAAAAAAGGACGTCCACCCCGGTAGAGGCGTACTTCATCCACCTGGCATAGGCTCCTTTCAGGTTAACATGCCGCCAGGCTCCGAAGGCGAAAGCTTCCCACACTACCAGGGTCCAGACGGTGCGCAGGTGTATGCCCGGCTCTACGGCGCCCAGGAAATAGTAGTTGAACATTTCATCCGCGAAGAAAGCCGCGATAGCGGACAGGCGGATAATGTTGACCTTCTGCTCCCCGGCCTTCTCTTCTTTAGCAAAAAGCTCGTCTATTTTTTCTTTTGTCATGGGTAAAGGGCTAATCCGTTTCGCTTATGTATTTCCTGGTCTCGGCGGCTGCTACAGGCGCAAGCAGCAGCAGCGAAACAAGGTTAGGCACGGCCATAAGGCCGTTAAAGATGTCGGCAAAATTCCAGACGGCCGGGAGGGCGGCAACGGAGCCTGTCATTACAGCCGCTATCCACAGATACCGGTAAGGTTTTATAACTTTCACGCCTAAAAGATATTCCGCGGCTTTCTCGCCGTAATATTCCCAGCCGAGTATGGTGGAGAAAACAAATGTCAGCAGCCCGAAGCTGAGCACTGCCGGGCCGGCATAGGGAATATGGGAAAAAGCGCTTTTAGTAAGGGCCGCGCCTTTAAGCCCGCTCTGCCAGTCCCCGGCGCTTACTATTACCAAACCCGTCATCAGGCAGACCACCACGGTATCCCAGAAAGTACCGGTGGAAGAGACCAAAGCCTGCCTGACGGGGTTCCTGGTCTGCGCCGCGGCGGCTACTATCGGGGCCGAGCCCAGGCCGGATTCGTTGGAAAAAAGACCACGCGCTATACCGTAGCGCATCACTTCTTTTACCCCGGCCCCCATAAAACCGCCTATTGCGGCATGCCCGGTGAAAGCCGAGGAAAGTATCAGGCTGATAGTTCCCGGCAATTTATCAAAGTTCAGAAGCAGGATGAGCGCGCAGCCCAGCACGTAAAGAACCGCCATCAGGGGCACGAGTTTTTCGCAGACTTTAGCGATAGATTTTATCCCGCCCAAAATGACAAAAGCCGTAAGTCCTGTCAGCGCCGCCCCGCTTACCCAGGTGGAAAGGCCGAAGGTATCTTTAAGCATATGGGAAATAGAATTCGCCTGCACCATATTGCCTATGCCGAAAGCGGCGATAGCTGTAAAAAAAGCGAAGGTCACTCCCAGCCATTTAGCGTTCAGCCCTCTTTCAAGCACGTACATAGGCCCGCCCGTAATTTCCCCGTCCGGGGCCACTACGCGGTATTTTACGGAGAGCAGGGCTTCGGCGTACTTGGTGGCTATGCCGAATACCCCGGTCAGCCACATCCAGAGCACGGCCCCGGGGCCGCCGGCGGCTACCGCCGTGGCAACGCCCACAATATTGCCCGTGCCTATAGTGGCGGCCAGCGAGGTCATAAGGGCGGCGAAGTGGGAGATCTCCCCCTCGCCCTCTTTTTTGCGGCTGAATGAAAGTTTAATCGCTTTAGGCAAATAGCGCTGGATCAGGCCAAGCCTGAAAGTCAGATAAAGATGGGTCCCGAAAAGAAGGATGATGAGCGGCGCGCCCCAGACAAAAGAGCTGCCTTTTTCCAGAAAAGCGTTCAATGATCCCATGTGGAATTTTATCTTATTATCTATCGGAGGGCATACCGTTTACTGCAGCAGCTGAAAGAACCTCAGAATGAAACACCGGCCGTCAGCTGCACCAGCAACCTGGCGCCCGAGAAGGTATATTCGCTATGAGCCGGGCCCAGGAAGGCGTTCAACAGGCAGCCGGCTGAGAAATCGTTGAGGCTCTTATAATTGACACCGGCGGAAAGAACCCCGGACTGCTCATTAAGGTTGCGCCCCGTACCCGCGGAGCGCTCCGGTTATCCGTAATTTCAGGATTTTAATGCCGCTCTCCCGGTCTTAGACCAGGACGCAGTTCTTGCCGGTGAAAACTATGTTTACCAGCGCTTTCCTCCGGGTTCCGCTGATAGTGGCCTTATAAGCCGTAGCATGCTTATTAACGCAGGCGGCTATGGCTTTAGCCGTTTCTATAGCTCCCTGGCGGGGAGACAGCGTCGCCACCGCGTTCAGGCCCGGAGCGCGGTTCATGTTCCCGTTGCGCCCTTTGAAACGGAAAGCGGGAAGCCACATATTAACCGTGCCGTCCTCTCCCCTGGCGGTGGCTATGCCTGAAATTTCGGCGATAACCGGCTTGCCGCCTACAGTGGCCCTGCCGGCTATGACCATTGCCCGCTGGGTCTGGTCGTAAGAAACCGCAGTCAGCTGGACGCCCCTGTCCAGCTCGACATCGTTATAATAACCCGGATTTTCTTTTTGCATTTTTCCCCCCAAATAACAGAATACACCGGCCTCAAAAGCCGCTAACGAAGTGCATTGTATTTTTATTCCCCCCGAAACTATTACTACCCCGGCGCCGGGCCCTACCCCGGTCAGGTCACTAAACTATATAGTTTTTTTGACGCCCAGTTCAACAAAAAAAAAGGCCGCTGCCGGCCAGTGTATCAAAGTATACATTCACGCCCGCTGCGGCCGCTCTCAGGAGGCGCCCCACAGTGCGAGGGAAGCCTGTTCTTCCTCCAGGGACGCTACTTTCTTAAACCGGGCCCCGGAAACTCCGTGCACCCGCGCCTGGCAGGCCGGCCAGGTGGTATGGCGCTCAAGGCAGCCGCCTACAAGGCTGATATAATAGCCGCCTTTGGTTTTTGGTTTGGAAAATGACGAGGAGGATTTGCCGGGCTGGTCCGGCTCCCGCAGCTGCCCGCCTTCCGGCTCAAGCAGGGAATAGCCGCAGCCTACCGCGGGGCCCTCGTAGAGCCCGGGCCTGGTCCCCTTGGAGAAAGCCACCGCTATAATGTCACAGCGCTCGTTTATCTCATGGCCGGCGTGGCCCTTTACATGCTTCCAGGAAAGCCGGCGCTTGCGGCCCTGGGCCAGCGAGTCCAGGCGCTCCCAGAGATCGCGGTTAACCACCGGCTTCCCGGCCGCCGTAACCCAACCCCTGAGCTTCCAGCCCCGGACCCATTTTGTGATCCCGTTTATAAGGAGGGCTGAATCGGTATAAAGTTTTACCGGCTCGGGCCGGTCCTGTACGGCGCTCAGGGCCACTATGGCCCCCAGCATCTCCATACGGTTATTGGTGGTAGGATTTTCCCCGCCGCCGCATTCGCGGACAGCGCCTTCGGGGAAGATGGTCACCGAGGCCCAGCCGCCCGGCCCGGGATTTCCGGAGCACGCGCCGTCGCTATAGATGAAGATAGTGTCCTTCATCAGCTTGACTCCCGCGCTGCTACCTTATCTTCCGGGAAAAGTTCTCTTTTACGTTGGCTTCGATAAAAGTCCCCAGACCTTTACCGGCGAGCGCGAGGTCTTTCATCTTTTTCACGTTAAGGCGCCCGGCGCTCTGGTTGGTATAGATGTAAACCGAGTGATCCGTGTACGTGACGGTTACGGAGTCATGAACGATCTTATACTGCAGTACCACGGAATTCCCGCTAAGGTTCTGATATTTTTCCGCCGGTATTCTTATAGGTTTCTTAGACATAATAGTATCCTCTGTGTGCTTACATTATTAAAACATCCGGGCTTTAAAAAGCGCTGGCGCCTTTTCTAGTCAAAACTCGCCGGTCAGATATGAAAGAGTTCTGGGCCCGGGACACTATATCTTAACAAATCCCGCCCGCCCCAAAAAATAAAAAAAAGCGGCTCCGTCGTGCCGCCCTGCCGTCCGAAAACGGCCTATTGGCAAATAAACCGCTAAACCGCCCGGGGAACAGGCCCTCCTGCCCCGGCCCCTGCCGCCCCCTCCGGGCCCAAGAAAACCGGGCGCCCTTAGTACTGGCGCCCGGGATTGACGGTCTCTTAAGGTCAGAAGTTAACTTTAGGGGCCTGCTTGGCTTCGCCCTCGCTCTTGAAATAATCCCCGGACTTTTTAAAGTCGAACATTCCTGCCAGGATATTAGTGGGGAAGCGCCTGACCACTACATTGTAGGCGTTTACCGTGGCGTTATAGCGCATTCTTTCCACGGAGATCCTGTTCTCGGTCCCGGCAAGCTCGTCCTGCAGCCTTATAAAGTTCTGGTTGGCTTTAAGATCGGGGTATTTTTCCACCACTACCATCAGCCTGCCTAAAGCGGATTCCATCCCGTTCGCGGCGGACACTTTCTCGCTCTGGGTCTTGGCCGCGCCCCACTGGCTTCTCAGCTTTGTCACTTCGGTCAGAAGTTCTTTTTCATGCCTGGCGTAGCCCTTTACGGTATTTACCAAATTGGGGACCAGGTCATAGCGCCGCTGGAGAACCGTCTCTACCTGGCTCCAGGCCGCGGGCACGGCTTCGGATGTGCTCACAAGCTTATTGTAGCCTGAAGCCGCCCACATTCCCATTATCAGTACCAAGCCTAAAACCACTCCTAAAACAATCAGTATCCCTTTTTTCATTATTTTCTCCTTAGATATTACTCTCTCCCGCTATTTTCCCGTTTTCTGCAGCCAAAGATCGACTTCATTCGCAAAGCCCTGGGCCGCCGTAAGGTAGCGGCTGAAGATCTGCTGTGAAGTGAGGCCCTGGTGCTTATTTCCTTCTTTCAGTTCCCAGACTACGGCGAATATTTCCTCGTCGAATTTTATATATTTGGAAAGCAGCGGCAGAACTTCCATTTTTTTAGCTGGAGGCGTCTCTCCGTAAAGCCTGAGCGCCGCTTTGAACAGGGTCAGGAAAGCCGAAATAGAGGAAACCATCAGTTTGTCCACTTCCTTGGGAGCGCCTTTCGTAACCAGGAACCTTTCCCTCAGAAGGATGATCTTGCTTTTAAGTTCATGCTCCAGTTCCAGCCGGAGATGGGCCGCGTCTATTTCCATCCCGGTAAAAGGGTCTTCCCCGTAGAGGGTTTTATGCGTCTGCATGATGTCCGAAAATTCAACCGGGAACACGTCCGCCGAACGCAGCATGGTCTCCCTGGCGAAAACCAGGGGAGCGGGGTTCCCGTCCTTGTCCCAGCGGGAGCACAGCCCGGTAAGGGCCAGCAGCCCGCCCGCGTCTACCTGTTTCAGTACTACCAGCACATTATAGTCGGAGGTTTTTACGCTGTCCCCGGCTACCGCGGAACCGTACAAGACCACGGAGCAGAGATTTTCTCCGCAGATGGTCTTAAGTTCTTCCGTTAAAATTTCAGGTGTCATTTTAGCCATTATTCCCTCCTACCAGCCCCTGGAACTTCCGCCGCCGCCCGAAGACCCGCCGCCAAAGCCGCCGAAGCCGCCGCCGCCAAAACCGCCGCCGCCGCCCCTGGCCATGGTCTGTATAAGGAAAAACGCGAGATAAGGATGGCGGATAGCGAATATTACAAAACCTATCAGCATCAGGACCGAAAGAATTTTCTGACCCCGGGTCATCGGGGCGGTACGGCGCCGCCCGCCCCGCTCATACCCTGCAGAAAGAGTGACGCCGCTGTCCTCGGCTATAACGGAGGCGAGAGCCAGAGAGCCCTGGGAAATGCCGGAAGAATAATCGCCGGTCTTGAAATAAGGAATTATGTACTTATCCTGTATAGCCCCGGTAAGCCCGTCCGGAAGTATCCCCTCCAGGCCGTAGCCTACTTCGATCCGGGCTTTATGATCAGCCACCGCCACCAGAAGCAGAACCCCGCGGCTGGTCTTTTTGTCGCCTATCCCCCATTCCTTATAAGTCTTCACGGCATAAGTTTCAATATCCAGGCCGCCCAGGTCTTTTACCACCAGAACCGCCACCTGGGCATTGGCCTTGGCGTCCAGGTCCGCCAGGATAGAGTTCAGTTTCCCGGCCGTTCCCGGATCCAGGACACCGGCGGAATCGTTGACATAGGACCCGGGGGCGGGCGTCTCCGCCGAAGACCCGGCAAGGAGGGAGAAAGCGAGGAATCCCGCGAGAAGAGCGGTTGCGAGAAGTTTAAAGCTGCGGGCGGGATATTTCATTAAAATCTGTAAATATTCAGGGGTAAACGGCAGACAACTGGCTTGCCCGGCAGATCCGGAAGAAAAGCGCATAACTCTCCCTGCTATATATTATCCTACCACATGCCCGGCTTATTTTAAAACAAAAAGGGCGGCACGAATGCCGCCCCCCCTTAAGCGGCGGTAGCGCTACATATTCTCCACAAACTGGATATTTACGCCGTCAGGGTCTTTAACATAGAAGAACTTAATATGCGGATTAGGCTGAAAAGGCCCCTTGGCGACCGCCAGGCCTTTTCCCGCTATGAAAGTTATCATTTCATCCACGGACTTGGTCTCGAAACCCAAAGAGAGGCCTTCCGGGTCGGCCGGGGGCTTATAATTCGGGCCGCAGATAAGTTCGACTTTGGTTTCACCGTCGCCCATAAAGCAGATCTCCAGCCCCGGCCCGGCCGCGAACCTCCTGCTGATATGCAGCCCCACTATCTCCTGATAGAATTTCACCGAAGCGTCCATGTCCTTAACCCCGATAGTGCACCAGCAGAATTTCATATTACCACCTTTTTCTCTTCGCATTTTAGCGCCGCGTAAAGGGCGTCATAGACGGGGAACTGCCACTCCAGGTTTTCATTGTCGTCAGGGTACATCACCGAGAAACCGCGCGCCAGCGCCTCCAGACCGGCGGCGTAAGGATGGGCCTTGAAGTCCCCGGTATCGGCCGCGTTAACTATTTCCGCCATCCTGAGCAGAACAGGGTCGGTAAGTTCGTATTTATTGATGATAGCACGGAAAGTGCAGTCGTCGCCGTGGTGCCCGAGTTCGGCGTCCTCAATGTCGAAAGGAATAGCGTTCTCCTCCCTGGCTGTCTTTTCCACCAGGCTGTCGGCGGCGAAAATAATATCGGCCTCCGAGTCCACGAACCTTTCAATAAGCCAGGGGCAAGCCACCCTGTCCACATGCACGTGAGATCTTGTTATCCATTTCATAAATTACCTTATTCGGCTATAGTTATTAACCCCTATAAAAATTCTACATCTTTAAAACATCGGCAGCCAACCGTATTCCCCCAAAAATTGAGAGCCCCCGAAAACGGGGGCTCTTCAATTGGCGCACAGGCCAGACCACATTTTACCGCAACCGCGACCGCATCAGGAGCGAACCGGGGAACAAGAGGCGCAAAGCGCACTCACCAAGACCGGAACACCCACCCGGGAGCCGACCGCCGCAGGCGGACCGCCGAACCAGGACCCCGGCAACCGCGCCGCCCAATAGGCGGGAGACGGACCGGAGAACACCCCGAAAAACGCGCCACTGCAGCCACAGCAAAACCGCGTTGCAAGACGCAGACACCGGACTGGCCGCGAACCGGGGGAAACCGCGTCGTTGGCCGGGGGCAGAACCCCGCGGACCCGAACAGAACACCGAGACCATCTCTACTACACCGCCGACGCAATTAAAGAGATCAAGACTACATAACGAGTATAACAGACTCTCCTTGACTTGTCAAGGGGCAATCGCAAATGTTTTATAATAGAGATTAGGGCAAGATTGAATATCGGGCTATTCAGGAGCCTCTTCAACTTTGCCGGCTATAGCGTCCAGGAAAAGCTGGCCGTATTTCTCAAGGCGTTTTTCACCTATGCCTTTCATCCCGCGCAAATCGTCTATGGTCTTCGGCTTGCTGGAAGCCATTTCCAGGAGCACGCTGTCATGGCAGATAACATAAGGAGGAACCCCTTTTTTGTCCGCCACCGCGCGGCGCAGGGCGCGCAGCTTATCGAACAATTCATTATCGGCCTCCAGGAAAGAGACCCCGGCCTTTTCGGCTTTCTTGAGCGCAGCGGATTTCTTCTTGCCGGCCTTTGGCGGCACGGGCAGACCGAGCCGCACCGAGCCCTTGTCCTGGCAGAGAGCGCGGCCCTCGGGAGTTATCCGGAGCAGCGGGTATTCGCTCTCCTCGGTCACCTCAAGATAGTCCTGTACAATAAGCTGGTCTATCCAGGAGCGCACCGCCGGTTCCCCCGCTTCTTTAAGGATACCGAAAACTTTAAGCAGATCGTGGCCATTGCCGGTGATGCGGTCATTAGGCCGGCCAAGGAGCAAATTTACAACATAGCCGGTTCCGTAGCGGCCCTCGGCGCGCCAGGCGGCGCTTAAAACTTTCTTGGCCGTCAGGAGGGCCTCTTCTTCAGAGAGCCCTTTGGTTTCCCCAAGGCAGACATCGCAGGCGCCGCAGCCGTCTTCGGTTCTTTCACCCACGGGATAAGGCGCGCTGAAATGCTCGGCCAGCTGGCTATGGCGGCAGACCGGGGCCACCGCGTAGCGGCCTATATCCCGCAATTGTTTTTCCAGGGCGCGCTCGCGCTCCGGGGAAAGTGTTACGTCTTTTTTTGCCATCCAGCGGTGCGTAGCCAGGTCCGCGGCCGAAAAGAACAGAGCGCATTCGGCAGGCAGGCCGTCGCGCCCGGCGCGGCCGCTCTCCTGCTGGTAATGCTCTACAGAGCGCGGGGTGTTAGCGTGCACAACATAACGCACATTTGAGCGGTCTATGCCCATGCCGAAAGCTATGGTAGCCACAATAACGTCAAGGCGCTCGTTAACAAAATCGTCCTGGGCCTGGCGGCGGGCCTCGGCGTTAAGCCCGGCGTGGTAGGGAGCGCTGGAAACCCCTTCTTTCTTAAGATTGGCGGCCAGGCGCTCCACGTCTTTGCGGGTCTGGGCGTAAACTATCCCCCCCTCACCGGGGTGGCGGCGCACAACCTCCAGGACCTGCTTAAACTGGTCCCGGCGCGGGAAAGCGCGGTAAATAAGGTTAGGCCGGTCCGGGTGGCCTATAAGTATTTCCGGGTCGCGCAGAGCCAGCTGGGAGCGGATATCGGCCTGTACCACGGGCGTAGCCGTAGCAGTAAGGGCCATCCGGGCGGCTTTCGGGAACTGGTCCAGCGCCTCGGTCAGGCGGCGGTACTCGGGGCGGAACTCATGACCCCAGTGGGAAACGCAATGCGCCTCGTCCACGGCCGCCAGGATCAGGCGGGGCCCGATTATTTCATACAGGTCCCCGGTGAGCAGGCGCTCGGGACTTACATAAAGGAGTTCGGTAGTTCCGTTTACAAGGTTCTGGTAGGCTTCTCTTTTAGGCGCTGCTTTTAAATTGGAGTGGAGGGCGTCTGCGGCGAGGCCGGCTTCGCGGGCGGCGGCCACCTGGTCGTCCATCAGGGCTATAAGAGGCGAGACCACCAGGACCAGGCCCCTGCCCATGGCCGCAGGCATCTGGTAGCAAAGACTTTTGCCTCCGCCGGTAGGCAGTACCACAAGGCAATCGCGCCCAGCCAGCGCCGCCTCTACGGCCTCTTTCTGCAGGGGTTTAAAGGTATCGTAGCCCCAGCGATTTTTTAAGGTTTGTTCAGGACTCATCTACTATATTATAGCAGGCGAATCCGCCTGGCCAATGGCCCCGCCTTAACAAGCGCTACGCGCAGCAGACGGACAAGGGGTATCGGATCGAACGCGGCCTTTTATTCCGCTTTTTCAGGAACTTCGTACTGACAGCTGGTTATTGCTCCGGTTGGCCCGTCAAAAACAAGAGAAAATCCATCGGAAAAAACCACCCCGTAAAAATCCGCGGCGTCCTCGGTTTCCCTGGAATAGTCCCCGGTAACCTCTTCATCGGTGCCGGTTTTCCAGCGGTCTATCTCGCTCCTGAGGGAATCTGGATCCCTCTTATCCGGTACCGGGAAGTACTTAAAATCCATCACTTGCTGGAACTTGCTCCATTCCGGGGAAACTGCCATATTCTGCCCCTGACGCGTTTTTGCCAGTTGGCGCATCTTGGCCCTTGCTATGGATTTCTCCGGGTAATAGCAATCCAGCACATCCCCGGTCTCGTCTATCTGCACTACGAAACCGTCGGAATAATAAGCTTTAAAATAGCCTTCGCCTTTTATCCCCATCTTGTCACAGCTGGCCGCGGAGCAGAGGTAATAAACGCTGCTCACCTGCTCGGACGGGGAAATTTTCCACGCTTCTATTTCCGCGTCAGCTATCTTTTCGCTGCCGCCCAGAGCCGTTATAGAAAGCCTGGTAGCCAGGCTGGCGGCCTTTATTTTCAGGAATTCTGCCCATTCCGGAGTTCCGGCCGCCCTGCCATTTTGTTTTGCCAGGGCTCGGAGCGTTGCGCGCAGTGCGGGAGGCCCCTCGGCAGGGGGCTCGGCACTTTCCGGGGCCCAATCCCGGCTTATCACGGCCCGGCCGGCCGCTGCGGCAGAACCGTCCTCCGCTTTAATAAGCCAGGCGTTCAGCTCCACGCTGCCGTCCCCCAGGTCCGAAGACATTCCGGCTATAATAGCGTCAATACCGAGCTTTTTTTCCAGGGTGCGTATAATGTCGGGGCTGGCCCCGGCCTCGGGCCTGAAAGAAAGAACTTCGAGGATCTTATAGAACTGGCCGCGGTCGATAATGGTGAATTTATGCAGGTTTACCAGTTCGGTGGTAAGGCGGGCGGTAAGCACATTTCCCTCTTTGGAAGTTCCGGTGCTTTCGGCGCAGCCGAACGGGAGTATAGCCACTTTCTTCAGCCTTTTCCCGGCCGGCGCGGAAAGTTTCCGCGCTAATGCCCGGTAAGGGTCATCGGCGGCCATAGCGGCGGCCGCGAATAATAGAATTAAAACCAAACCGGAAAATCTCTTCATCTCCGTCCTGTTGCGAATATATCCTTTAATTCTCCCTGCCGCATCTACCGGCGCGGGAATATAATCATATCTTGTGCGCCGGTAACTCTGCGGCGGCGGGCGCTGCTTCCGCAACCTCATAGCAAGCAGCCTGCGCTCAATACTGACAGCCCCGCAACCGGGTTAGCTGGAATTTTCACCGCCGGCTCTGGCTAAAAAACTCTTATTCGTCTTCGCCAGGCATGGGGGCCGGCCTGCCCTGACCGCCGCCGCGGGGCCCCCTGTTGCCGAAAGAAAGTTCTTTTTCCGTCTTCATTGTGACGGGATTCACTTTGTAAAGCGTCTGGCCGGAGAGCACGTAGATAAATTTATCATAAGCTGCCATGGCCGAGCCTCCCGCCATCCCTCCGCGCAGCATCCCCATCTGGGGCCGGTTCATCCCGCCCTGCATCTGCCTTTGCCCCTGCATCTGGCCCTGTCCCATTCCCTGGCCGCCCATCTGCGCGCCAAGATAATAAAACCCGCCCAGCACAAGCAAACCCGCAATAGAAACAATTCCTAGCGTTTTTTTATTCATTTTTTTCTCCAGGGCCCCGCCCCGCTCACTATTTAATACGGTAATTAATTCCGCGCGCGAAAATTTGCCGGCCTTTACCGTACAGAATTGAATTCTACCTTTTTAAGCGGCTTATGGAAGAGGGAAAAAGAAACCGCCCGGTTGGGCGGTTAAGGGCCGGAGCAGTGATTTTAGTCCTGCACTCTGAACTTGTTCCAAAAATCACCGACATCCGCGCGAAGCTGGGTCTCGCAGGCAGAGGCGCAGGCCTGCACCAAATAAAGATCGTATGCCTTTACCGCCTCCTTCCCGGACATTACCCTGAACTTGCGGCCGCGGGGCAGCATAACTTCTTCCTCTCCCTGGTCCACCAGAATAGCTTTCTCTGAAGGTCGGGTGAAATAAACGGCGAAAACAGCCCGGCGGGAGGGTTTTTCTTCGTCCCCCGTCTCCAGCGCAAAATAGCGCGCCACGCTGTAGGAGACGGAGGTGGAAACATAACCCTTGTCTGTAAATTCTTCGCCAGCCTTGAAAGGCTTATTTCCGTGCCAGCCCAGGCCCAGGCCGCGGAACAATATAATATCCCCGGGAATAACCGGCGCCCTGTTGAATACTCTGTCTATATGCTCCACTATGACCTTTGCGTCCTCCGGGCCGGTCCCGTACCATTCATAAGGGGCTGGATAAAAGCGCAGATAGCCGTTTATCTCTCCGTAAAAAGTATCTTCTTTGCTGGTATAGGTGGTGAGGTCCATCACTTCGTCCTCGGTAGCTCCGAAATAACCGGGGGAAGGATAGCCAAGGCTGTTGTACAAAGATTTAAAATCATAAACATGCGCGCCTGCGGCGGCAGAGCGGGCAAGCGGGACCTGGATATCCCCCGCCTCTCTGCAAGCTGCCGGAGAAACCAGGGCGCCGGCCCGGTTAAATGGAAATTCAGCGGCGTCGGCAGCAACAATAAACAGCGCGGCCGCAGCCAGACCGCCGGTTAATGTTCTTTTAAAGCATTTCACGAATATATCCTACAACCCAAACCGGCAAAGCACAGGGGCCTAAAGGACCAGGCACGGTCCGACTTTAGGCCCAGACCAGAAAGCTCCCGGATTCTTGCCGCTAAGTAATAAGCCCGGTTGAAACCGGCGCGGCTATTTAATACCATAATACAGCGTTCACCGGGATAAAGGGGAGATAAAATGACCGAGACGGATATACCAGTAGAAACAACGCGGGAACCCGGGACCGCCGGGGAGATACAATACGCCAAGGCCGGCATAATGAACCGGGTAGCCGCAGTACTATTGGACATGCTAGTAATGCTGCCTATCTGGTATGTATTTTATCTTTCCGGCATGGCGCGCGTAGGCGGCCTGGTCACCCTGGCTTATTCCTTATTTAAAGACGGCATCGACTTCGCGGGGCTCGACAACAGGAGCATAGGAAAGAAGATTATGGGATTAAGGGTGATAAACCCGGCCACAGGACAGAGATGCACTTATGTCGATTCTCTCCTCAGGCAGTTCATGTTCATAATCCCAATAATTAATATTTTCGCTGTTATCCTGGAATTTATCCTGGTTTTAGCAAACGATAAAGGCATAAGGCTGGGCGATAAGCTAGCCAAGACCATGGTTATAGAAGAAGCCTGATAAACCCAGGGAAAAGGCGGGTCCGAATTGGCGGAACGACCCGGGGTCCCAGTTGTTGAAACGCGATATTTCATGGAAATTCTCTATATTTTACTCATACTTCTGGTTGTCACCAGGACATTTGGTGAATTAGCTATCCGTATTAACCAACCTGCGCTGGTAGGAGAATTGGTCGGAGGAGTATTGCTGGGGTTGTTGTCCAGCATTTCCCGGACACCTTTCCTATTTTATCCGGTCTGTCTGAAAACAATGTTTTTACCGCGATTACAGATCTGGGAATATTCTTTATCATGCTTCTGGGCGGGCTGGAAATGAGGCCCGAGAAGATAGCTGAATCGTCCAAGAAAGCGTTTACCGTAGCAATATCAGGGATGGTTGTTCCTTTTACGCTGGGCGCCGCGATTACCTGGCTGTTTCTTCCGGCATCTGACTACCGCGTTGCCCAGTGCGTGTTCGTAGGAACTGCCCTTGCCGTCACAGCCGTGCCGGTTGCTGTCCGGACCCTGATGGATCTGAAGAAACTTGAATCGCGGTTCGGACAAGTCATCATATCGGCCGCTATATTTGATGACATCCTGAGCCTGATATTGCTTGCGATTCTTACCGCGCTGATAAAGACAGGGGAGCCGCCGGGCATCATGGCCCTGACCTAGTTGATCGGGAAAGCCCTGCTCTTCTTTATTCTGATATTCCTGATCGGCCATTATGTTGTGCAATGGCTTGGCGGTTTTATAAAGAAACTAAGGCTCGACGAGTTTGAACTGAACTTTCTTCTGGTAATAGCTCTCTGTCTTGCATTGCTTGCGGAACTCCTGGGCATGCACTTTATCCTGGGCGCATTTGCCGCGGGATTGTTCTTTCAGCGACGCACAATCGATAAGAAAACCTATGCAGATGTAACAAATAAAATTTCAGGGATTACCCTGGGATTTTTTGCGCCTGTCTTCTTCGCATCAATAGGCTTCATCTGAACATGTCAGCTTTGACCGCCGTCCCTTTCTTCCTGTTTCTGATAATATTCATCGCTTTTTTCAGTAAACTCGTAGGGGCCGGAGTTCCGGCTTTACTGATGGGGTTTTCCCGCAGGGAATCCCTGGCGATAAGCACCGCAATGACTGCCAGAGGGGCAGTTGAACTGATTATTGCCGACATCGCACTTCGCGCCGGACTGTTTTCACATCCCAATCCTCTGCCGCCAATCATAGAAAACATGTTTTCTATAATCGTGATAGTTGCAATTGTAACTACTATTGCAGTCCCCGTTGTATTGAGATTAATTATCCCGAAAGCTCACGCGACTTCCGGCAAACCGATTTAGAAACATGGAAGGCTCTGAAAATTAAAAAATATCCGTTTTAACACTACCCCTCAGCACGCCGACAGACGTCATCGGGTGTCGCTAGCTTAGAAACCGCCGGGATGCCCCGGCGGTTTCTAAGCATTTTGACAGGTTCCGCCGCTTTTTTCACGCCCGAAACTTTCTATTTAAGCTCTCCCAGAATGTCCGACAGCGACTCCAGTTCGCCGCGGATATCAGACCTGCCCATATAAGGCCCGCCCTTTAGCGCATTGGTCACGGCCAGTTTGCAGCCCGGGCCTGCGGGGGTTCTGCTCCGCAGGTAGGTCCAGGCTTTTTGCAGAGCGCTGTCCAGGTGCGCCCCGAATAAAGACCTTGCCTTGGCCAGGGCGAGCAGGGCCAGGGCCTGGTGGGTAAGGGAAGCCTGCGCGCCGCCGGGCTCAACAAAGGCGCCGGAACCGTCCTGCAGCGAAACCAGCTGCCTGGCCAGACGCATTGAAGGGGCCGCCAGCAGTTCCCCGGCAAGCCAAGCCACCCGGTTTTCTCCATTAGCAGCGGGCGCAGCCTCCTTCTTTTTCTCACTTTCAACGGCCGGGGTCAAAACCTCGCTCCGGCCAAAGTAAGCTCTGTTCTTCGCCCTGCCCGGAGCTGCCTGTGATGAGAACTTGGCCTGCTCAAAACTTCCGCGCACGGAGGCCGCTGAAGCCAGACCGCTCCCGGATCCGCCGAAAAACCCCTCGTACCTGGTTCCTTCCGGCAGCTCGCTCTCTACGGGCACAAGCAGGGGCGCCTGTCCTGCCGAGTGAGTACTCTGGTCCACCGCCACGAACGAGGTATACTCCGTTACCAGGTTATGCTCCAGGGCCAGCTGTATTATTTTTTCCCTGGCGTCCGCGTCCTCTTTGCCGTACATAGCCCGGCCAAGTTCGGTTATCCGAGCACGGGCCCAAAGCGGCCCCATGGCTGAATTGCCGGTTTCTCTTTCCGGCAGTTCCACCTTGACCGCCATCTTCCAGGGCTTGCCACGGAGCTTGCCCCGCAGCATAACCGGACCGCTGCCGCTTTTTTTATACCTAGCGTGGATAAACACCGGCTGGCCCGCGAACAGGTCCCGCATAACTGCCGGGGAGGCGTCCATTACATCAAGCCCGTTCCAGTCCACGGCAAGGTCGGTCAGCACCGGCTTGGCTATCCTGTCGTAGAACCGCTCTATCATCTTTTCCAGCCTGGCGGGTTTTTCGTCCTGCCGCACATACTGCACCGTACCTTTGCCCAGTACCGCCATTTCCCCGAGCAAATACCTGTTCGGGGAGGAGCCCACTCCCAGCGGGAAAATGCGGCTGTTATTGAGATGCTCTTTTAAGAAAGAAAGTATTTGACCCTCATTACCTATATAACCGTCGGTCATAAAGAGCACTATCCGCATCCGCTCAGAGTCTTTCGGGAACTCCAGGACCTGGCGCAGAGCGTCCAGCATCTCGGTCCCGCCTCCGCCCGTGATACTGCTTATGACGGAGCGGCCCAGCGCTATATTCTCCGGGGTATTAGTAAGCGGCCGGGTGAAGTGGAGTTTATTTCCCGAGGCGAAGGTGAAGATCTGGAAAGTATCTCCGGGGTTCATTCCGGCGAGGCAGCGCAGCGCCGTTTCCTTGGCCGTCTCAAGCGGGAACCCTCCCATAGAACCGGAAACGTCCAGGGCGAAAACAAGTTCTTTGGGCGTCACCTGGGAAAGCGGGAAGTCCGCGCTCGGCTGCACCATCAGCGTAAGATAGCCTTCCCTCCCGTCCTTATGCGCCAGTACCGCGGCGTCCACGGCTTTACCGGCAGGCTCGTAAGTGAGAAGAAAATCCTTGTTCGGAATGCGGTCCTCAGGATCCAGTCCGACTTCGGCCGCGGCTGCCCCGATATTCCTGACCTTTATCTCGTGAGAAGTACTCCGGAGGTTCTTAATGGCTATCCCCGCTTTCAGCTTAACATCTACGGAGATATCCCGGCCCGAGCGCCGCCCGGGGTGAACAACGGGAGGCGTTATGCGCGAAGCGTCGCCTACTATGCCGGTATCCCCGGACCGGCCGGTCCCGCTTTTACTCCCGGCCTGACCCGGTATATACCGCGGCCCCACAGTCATAGGAAAAGAAAACTTATAAACGCCGTGGTCATAATCCAGATTTTGTATATATTTAAGGGTTACCCTTATTTCGTGGCCGGGAGGAATATTAGCCACGGACTGCGTGAAGATATTAGGCCGCTCCTGGTCCAGCAGCGCCGCTGTCCGGCCCGCCGCTTTGGCCCGCTCGTAGATCTGCCTGGCCTCCTCCCGCTTCTTTATCTGTCCTTTTATTATCCTGTCCGCCACTGTCAGCGTCATCTCGTTAACAGCTGAATTCTCGGGCAGCGGGAATACATAGACAGCCTCTATCGGCTTATCTGCAGGGTTGGAGAAGACCTGAGTAACGCTGACTTCGGCCACGAAGCCGGAGATCTCAGCCTTTACCTCGGTATGTTTTAAGGGCAAAATGCGCTGACCGTTCCCAACCACCTGCATTGAGCCTTCGCCCAGGTCCTGAACCTGGGAACTTGCTGCCGGAACCAGCGCCAGCAGCAGCATCGCCGTAATTTTTCTTATAAGAACCTGGGGTTTCATATAGCCTCCTTCCGCGACCGTCCCGGGTTAGACACCGAAGTTCCGAAAAAGTTCCACAATTTCTTTTGCCGGCAAAGTTATACAGGCCGCGCAGCGCCTGCCAGGCGGCCCGATTTCCGGCAGTTTAAGAAGCAGCGGCAAAATGTTATTATACGGAGATAAACTATGAATAATTGTCCCAGATGCGGAGATAAACCACTCACAGCGGCGGAAGGCCCCGGCGGCGTCGCCCTGGACCAATGCCTGCATTGCCGCGGCGTCTGGCTGGACGCCGGAGAACTGCAGGCCGTACTGCGCGCCGGCGTCGGCGACGCGGCGGAGCTCTCCCTTATAAACCCCGGACCATCAGACCTTGATTGTCCGCGCTGCGGGGCAAAGATGCGCCGCGGCGGCCTGGCTGATCCGCTGCTCCAGGCGGACAAATGCGCCGCCTGCGGCGGTTTCTGGCTGGACAGCGGGGAGATACCCCGGCTGAAAGAATTAGCGGCCTCCCGCGCCGCGGCAGAACCCGGAACTCCGGGCCTGAACAGGGGGATAAACCGCGGCCCCGGAACAGAGACCCCCGGCCTGCGCGCCGGTTTTACAAGCTCCTCAATGCCGGAAGACGAGTTCGCTTCTTTCCTACATGGAAAAGCAATACCGTTCGCGGCCACCATCTTCGGCTTCGGCGGCGGCCTCTACCAGGTATATAAATACCTTAATACTCTGGACAAAGTTCCGTTCCAGACGGAACCAGGGCTGGCGGGCATAGCGCAGTCCCTGGGCTGGTTCCTTGCCGTCACGGTAGGCTGCATATCGCTTTTCCTGTACGGGCTGTACATGCTGTTCCGCGACCTCTCTAATATCTCCGAAGATAAATAGCCTCCAAGCGGCCAGTGCCTGAATTCCCGCTGGTCCGCCATTTTGCTAAACTTTTTGCCGGAATCCCCAATGCCTGAAAATCCTGGAACCTTTTTAGCCTGCCGGTGTCTTTTATCAGAGGCCGCTGGAGGCTGCTTTGGATATTGAAGAGCTTTTTGAGAAATACTCGCCCATGGTCTACAACCTGGCGCTCAGGCTGAGCGGCAATAAGAGCGACGCCCAGGATATAGCCCAGGACGCTTTCATAAAAGCGGTGCGGGGGCTTGGGAATCTGCGCGAACACTCGGCCGCCGGGACCTGGCTGTACCGCATCACAATGAATGTCTGGAAGAACCGGGTGCGGGGAGAGAAGCGCAGGTCTTTATGGAAGACCCTGTCCCTGGACTGGGGGAGCGACGGCGACGAAACGCCGGCGCTCCAGGTTAAGAGCCCGGAAGAACCGGCCGGAACGGCCATAGAGAAGCAGGAAGAAAAAGAAGCTCTTGAAGCGGCTATGGCTCAGCTGAACCCGGAAGAACGGGCAATGCTGATCTTGCGGGAAATTGACGGCCGCTCCTATGCCGAGATAGCAGAAATAACGGAGAAGCCGCTGGGCACGGTGAAATCTGGCATTTCCAGGGCGCGCGAAGCCCTGAGACTTAAGATGAACGCAGTACTGAACGATCATGGATCATAAAACCTGCAGAGAAAATATTTCCGCCTTCCTCGACGGCGAACTGCCGGAGGACGAGTGCTCCGCGCTGGAAAACCATCTTGCCGTCTGCCCTGAATGCAGAGCGGAGCTGAAACAGCTTGGCCGCCTCTCTGCCGTAATAAAGCAGCACGCTATGGAGCCGGTTCCTCTTTCTTTGAAAGGGCAAGTACTGGGAAGGCGCGGTAAGCAGGCCGCCTATCCCTGGCTCAGGCCGGTGCTGGCTCTTTCCGCGGCAGCCGCCGGGGTCCTGGTAGTATTGAACCTGGGGAAAAATCCTGAACAAACCGCGCAGCTGCGGCAGGAGTCTTTCAGCGCGGCCATGCCGATGCATAAAACAGAGAAAGCCTCTCCCCCCCGGACCGCAGAAGAACCCGCCGCGCCCGCCGGGCGCCTTTACGGTGAACTTGAAAACAAAGCGCAGGCGCCCGCAACCATAGCCGCCGCCCGCGGCTCTTATGGCCAGGCGAAATTCTCCCGTAATACCGGCTCAATAAGCGCCGCGGCGGCCGGGTCCGGCAGCGGCGCCGGGCTTTCCTCCCTTGCCGGGGCCAAGGAGAAATCGGCCGGCAGCGCCGAAGCTCTCTATGCGCGGGCTGCAAAAAAGCGGGCCGCGGCGGAATTCCGCGGCCCCGTCTGCCTCCGCGTCTATAAACCCGCATCTCTCAACGAGTCGGACTCAAATATGCACAAAGCCTTGCTCGAACTCAGGAAGAAAGGGACCAGGATAGTTGCGGCGGTACCCGGAAACCTGGTCTTCGTAAAAAACGACGGCTCCCGGATAACCCTCACAGAAAAAGACTGCAGCTACGGCTTTATTTTCTTCGACGGAAAGCAGGACCCGCTGGTAGTAACAGACCTGGCCGGCATAAACGACAAATATAACGCCTACTTCCAAAGCCCCTCCCGGCCCTAGCGGCTGACCGCCAACAATCCACGGGCCATTGGGCCTATTTCATTTATTCCCATTGTACCCTGAATTTTATTCCGGTTTCGGCCTATCCTATTATTACGGCTAGACAGATGCGGAGGGTTACTATATGAAACCACTTATTTTCCTCGCTGCGGCAATGATAACGGCCCCGGTATTTTCCTTCGAACTCATCGGCTTGAGCCTGAAAGACATCCAGGGCAGCAATGCCGTAATGGCCGAACCTGTCCCTGAGATGGTCCCCGGTTCCGAGGACGCGCTGGACGGACAGTTTATCAGCGACAAGTCGGCGCCGTTCTATACCGTAACCACAGCCCGGACAAATGTCTGTTCAGACGGACAAAAACTAAGCGCAGCCGACAAGAAACCCTGGGTTGAATATCAGAGGAAAAACGGCTTTGAAACCGCCTGGAAGGACGATTCTCATCAGGATGAAACCGCCACAGGAAAGGTAAACGCAATAGAAGTTCCCTATGTAGTAGTCCCCAGGAATCACAGGGAACTGCTCCGCAAAAAAGCGGAAGTCTGCGTAGTTGCCACCGGCAAATGCGTAAAAGCCGAGGTCCGGGAAATAGGCCCGGCTTTCGGCGAGGTTTCAGTAGCGGTCATGATGGGCCTCGGGCTTAACGCCCACCCGGACTACGGCCGGCACAACGGCAAGGTCACCTACAAGTTCTACAAATAAAATCAGCCCTGCAATAAAAGAAGGCCGCCAATGGCGGCCTTCTTTATTTAGCCGGGGATAAACAAATCCCCGCCCTATTCCTTAAAACATCTTTCTCCGCTTGAACATCCAGATTTCTTACCCGGCAATAATTACGAGCATCGCAGTCACGGCGCTGAAAGCCATTTTATTTTCCGCGCCGGGGATTCCGCCCGCGTTTATGCCCGGCAGGCCGGTTATAAGCCCCGGCGGCAGGAAGACAGCCGCCGCTACAGAAAGCAGTCACATTGTTTTGCTCATATACCGGGACAATTTATTATTAAGTTCTTCCTGGCTTATGAAAGCGCGGTCCCGCGCTGAATCTATATCCTCTATATAGCGCGCTGTCCTTTCAGCTACCTCCCGCATCTTCCCTCTCCGGGCCGCCATTGCCATGAACTTGGCGGTGGTAACCGGGCCCTTCCCGTCCAGGATAAAACCGAAAACAAGCCCGTTTTTCCCAGTCATGATATTTTTTCCTTTTCAAAAACTTTCCCTTTAACGCAGGGCCCTGGCCGTAAAAACGCAGCCTTTACCCGCGGACGCTTTATGTTTTCCGTCCCCCGGCGCAAGAATAAGTTCTCCCTGCCCGCCGGCAAGGGTTTCAGAACCCTCTTTAAGAAGCAGGGTATACTGCAGCAGGAAAGTTCCGTCTATCCCTGAACTTTTGGGAAGGAGGCCTACCATAAACTTGCGCACAGTCTCGTATTTCTCGGTGTAAAGCACGGCGCTGTACTGCTCGTCTGGCAGGTAGACGAAGCTTGCCGGATAAGAATCTCTTCCGCACTTAAGGCTGGTTTCTATACTTCCGGACCTTTGCCCCCGGCTTTTCTCCCCGGCTTCACCCTGGAGCTCGAGTATAAATTTCCAGCCTCCGGCTGCGGCGGCCAGCACAGGCTTGCCCGGGCGAAGCAGGATCTTGCCCGCAGCCTGGAAAGGCGGCCTGGCCCGCTGCCGGCCGGTGACCTCCACCTGGTAATCCAGCCTGTACAGGCCGTCTTCCTCAGGATTGAGGAAGGAGTTAAAAATTATTTCGCGCGCGGGACCGCCGCCTCGCATTTGCGGCTTGCCGGAAAAGTCTGCCTGTTCCCCCAAATTTATCTTCTGCGTATGGGAATAGGCCTCCCTGCCTTTTACGGCTTTCATCTTTACCGTCCAGGCCTCGGCTCCGGCCGCGCCGGCCGGGCAAAGCGCAAGACAGAAAAAAAATAATAATCCCGAAATCTTCATTGATTTTAATACCGGGGCTGACCTGGGAGCCTGTCCGACATAGGCAATTTCGCCTGCAATTGCCGCTTTTGTCCTGCGCTTCGGCTCGGCTCCAAAATAGACAATTTCGTCATGAAAGCCTAATGTCGGACAGGCTCCTAGTGCCGGCAGAAGCGGGAGACCAGCGAGGTTAACTCTTCCACGCGCGAGGGCTTATAGAGCACGTCCACGGCCCCGATAGCCGAAGCCTTCCCGTCCATACCGGGCATGCCGGTAATAATAGCCACGGGGATAGCGGCCAACCCGGGGTCTTCCTGCTGAACTTTCCTGAATTCCCAACCGGTCATTACCGGCATCATCAGGTCCAGCAGGATAAGACCCGGGGGCAGGGCGGAACCTCTGAGGTAGTCCAGCGCTTCTTTCCCGTTGCCGGCAACTGCGGTCTTATAGCCCTGGCCAACCAGGGTAGAGCTGATCAAGTCGCAGACATTCTTATCATCGTCCACTACAAGAACTGTTGAATTCCCCGCTTTCGTCATGGGTTTACCCTCATACCGGTATGATAACAAAAACCAAACCATTTTTCAGCGCAGGAAAAATCCGTAAGCCTTCCCCTGATTTCAGCCTCAGAGACAAAAACCAGACAACGGCCGCAGAAACACTCCTAATAGCATTTCTTAGCGGCCGCAGGCCCAGGCAGCCGCCTCTTCCAGGCCCGGCAAAGCCGGGTCCAGCGCTACGCTCACGCAAGTTTGGCCATCGGCCAGCCTGGCCAGGCGGTACCAGCGGTTCAGGAAACCGGCCACCGGGTCAAAATGGAAAGCTTGTTCAAAGGCCGGCAGGGATTTGTAGTTTTGCTTCAGCCCGCTGCGCTCATAGGTCCGGTCCGGAAGCGGAACTATCTTTATAGCGCCGTCCTCCACCATTGCGCCTCGGTATTCGGCGAGGGACTCGGTAGCCAGGGACAGAACCTGTACGCCAAGGATTTTGCCGCAATCCCTGAGGCAGCCCGCGGCAGCGGAACTAACCGGCGCGTCAGTCCAGATCACCCCGGACCGCGCCGAGGAAAGGGCAAAATCACCTGAAGCGTTGCTCCCCGCGCGCGCAGCGGCTATTACTTCGCGATGCTCCGGGTCATAAGCAGAAAGCCAGAGCTGCACAGCCCCGCCCAAAGTCTGCGGGGCTTCGGTGAAACCAAGCAGCAGTGAGCCGCTCCCGGAGCCGTAAGCGGCCACGGCGCAAACAGTGGAACCCGCCACCTCGCTCAGCTCCCCCGGGCCTACTCCTGTAAAATGCACTCCGCGGTCGTCGGCTATCCAGTAGGTGCGGGTCTTCTCCGGTTCATCGCCCGGCAGCGAAACCATCAGAACTCTGAAGGGCCATCTCTTCCAGGAACAGGACAGGGCCGCAACCGTAGCGGAACGGAAAAGTTCGCCCTCGGAAATACGGAACCCCGGGTCCAGCCTGTCCAGGGCCGCGGCCGCAAGCCAGCGGTCTGCCTCGCCGGGAGCGGAGAGCAGACCCTGAAAAACGGGAACAGCCAGGTCCGCTATGGCTCCGCCGCGGGGCAAAGCGCTGACTGCCGCAAAAGATACCGCAGGCAGGACGCGCCCGAGTTTACCCGCGGCAGCGGCCGCCTCCGGGGACTGGGCCCGGCTCTGCAGCGCCGGTGCCGCGGCCTCTCCTGCCGCGCGCACTTTGGGCCACAAAAAAGCAAGCAGGCCGGCCCCGCCTACCAAAAGGGTCAGCAGAAACCACGAGCGGGCCAGTGAAGGCGCTGCCGCGCGGCTGCCGGGCTTGCTGAAATCAAAGCGCACGGGCAGCGCTTTTATAATGCGCAGCCGGTACAGTAGCGGGCTCAGCCCGAAAGCCAGCCCGGAGACGGTCATATAAAACAGAGACCAGAGCATGACCAGCGCGGTCAGCGCCGTCATCAGATAACCCCAGCCGCCTGAAGCGAATAGCTCCAGTACGCGGTGGAATTCCAGCAGGGCAGGATAACGCGCAAAAGACGGAGCCCTGGCCAGGAAGAGATAAGCGCAGACCCCGAACAGGAAAGCGACCGGTGTATGTGGCTTGAGCTTCCTGGTGCGGCGGTCTGTAAAAGTGACTCCCAGCATGACATACATAAAACCAAAGCCGCAGACCTCACGCCAGAGCAAAGAGGGGTGCCACTGCCCCTGCACGGCCGTATTAAAAATCATCGCGGCGTAAACAGAAGAGAGGACTAGATAGTAAAGGATGCTCAGCAGGGTGCTGATCTCCTCGAATAAAACGCGCCTGAGCGCGGCTACGAGCAAATTAGCCAGGCGCGCCAGCATCCAGAACATAGCGCTTATGCTGCCCAAGGTACGCAAAGGGCTCAGCCAGGCCTGGAAATCGGGCGAGCCCCAGAGCGCGAAGGCCTGCGCCAGGTAAGATTCCATCAGTTTTACGCCTTAGTCATTTTTAAGAAAAGAATTCCGGGAAATACCGGACCCGGCTCTAAATTCTACCTTTTACAATCCTTTAGAAACAGAGCCGCCGGGTTTCCCCGGCGGTTTTAGTCGCGGCCGCGGTCAGGGCGCCTATGCGCTTAAAGAAGGCCGGGAACAGCGAGCCCATCACCATCATAACGGCCGTAACCAGGCCGGTTATCCGCACCGCCTCCAGAACCAGGGAAGCGTCATACCTGCCCACTACCAGGTTTATCACAAAGCCGAAAGGGATAACCACAAAGTTGCAGCCGATAAAGTTTACCGACGGGCTCTTAGACTTATTGAACAAATATATACCAAGAAAGCAGGAGGCGAAGTAACCACGAAGACATTGTTTTCCACAGCGATATTTTACCAAAACAAAAAGCCACCCGTAGGCGGCCTGAGTACTGGGCATCTGCACTGTGCTTAAGGGGCCAAGATCAGCTGACCTATTTGACCAGCGGCAGGGACACGGTAATTTTAGCGCCGCCGCCGGGGGCGTTTTCCGCTTTGGCGGTTCCGCCATGCTGCTCAAAGTATTTGCGCGCTATAGTAAGGCCCAGCCCTATGCCGCGCGGCCTGGTGGTAAAGAAAGGCTCGAAGGCCTTTTCTCCGTCGCCGTCAGGCAGCCCGGGGCCGCTGTCGGTAACGGATAAATACCCCGTCTTATCGTCATGAGTGCATTCCAGTGTTACTGTTCCGCCTTCCGGCATGGCCTGGACCGCATTGGCCATCACACAGCGCAGCGCGTAGCGCACTGCCTCAATATCAACAATTACGCGCGGATCTCCCGCGTCGGGAGCCGTTTTAAGGGTGATTCCGGGCGGCAGCGGGTACGACCCGGCCAGGTCGTCAATGCCGGCGTTCATATGGGCCGGCGCGAGGATCAGCTCACGCGTGCGGGTGAAAGCCAGGATCTCCTCCATAACATCATTACTGCGCTTTACCTCGCCCTCTATTATGCCCATATGCTTGGTGACCTTGGGGTCTACAGCCGCCCCGCCCGCGGCCAGCCTGGTCTTAATAAAATAAAGCGAGTTGGAGATGATAGCCAAAGGGTTGCGTATTTCATGGCTGACCACGCTGGCCATCTGCCTGAGCAGGTCCGGCTTGTCTTTTTTATCCGCATTGTTCATTGACATATAATATCCCCTATCTTTTACTAATTCCGCGCCGGCGGTCAGGGCTTATCAACCTTGGAGAAATCCATATAACCGTTGCTGTAGTACAGCCAGTTGTCGGACTGCGTACCGGTGATGCCCTTGCGGAAGGCCATGAATTTATTGGCAGAGTACAGCAGGATGAACGGCGCGTCCTCCGCGTATATCTCATCCATCCGTGCGAACAGCTTTTCCCGTTTATCGGCGGGCGTAAGCAGGGTCTCCTCGCATAGCTTGTCTATCTCCTTGCTGGAATACCCGGTGTACTTGGACATGGGCCCTTCGCTATAGAGCATAACATACGCGTAATTGTAATTATCCGGGTAAGCCGGCGCATAGCTGGTCCAGTTCAATGGCATCTGGAGCGCCAGATTTTCACCGTTGGCTATAAAATCCTCCAGCGTACGCGGGGCAGGCTTCAGGACGAACCTGGGGTTTATTTTAGCGAATGCCTCGGCTACCTTTTCCCAGAGCTGCTGGCTGAGATCGTCGCCCTGCACGAAAGGGACACTGAGTTCGAACCCGGACTCCCAAAGCTTGCCGCCGAACGCTTTCTTAAAATGCTGCTCCGCCTTGGCGTGGTTATAAACATAAGGAGACACGGCCGGCGCTCCGGGGCGCGGTATGGGGCTGGTAATGCGCTGGGCCTTGTAGCGCGCCACCTCCAGCAGGATCTTTTCATAATCCAGGGAGTACGCGAATGCCTTGCGCACGTCTTTATCCGAGAAGAAATCGGCAGGGATCCCCTTGCCGTCCAGCTTGCCGCTGCCGATGAACGGATTATCCTTCGGGGCTACCTTGAACTTGTAAATAAAAACCGTTACGGCCTGGCTGGCAGGGCCTTCCTTGACGGTGAGATTCTTCATGTCGGCGAGGTCGTTCAGACAGGAACGGGAAAGGTCGGCGTAATCCACATCCCCCATCTCCAGCATGGAGAGCCGCGTGGTCTCCTTTTCCATCGGGGTGAAAATCAGGCGTTCCAGTTTGGCCCGCGCTCCCCAATAGTCCTCGTTCTTAACAAGCGTCACGCGTCCCGTCTTCTGGTCTACGGTATCCAGCCTGAATGGCCCTGTACCGTTGGCCTTGGCCCGAAGCCCCGACTTATTGGCTTTTACTCCGAAGTGTTTCTTCCACGTAGCTTGAGTCCCGTCCCATTCACCGTTGGCGGCTGCCCAGGCCCGGGAGATAATCATCGGCTTTGACGCCAGCAAAGACAGGAAAGGCTGGTAGGGTTCTTTGAGCGTGATTACAAGCTTGTCTTCGTCCGCCTTTACAGCTTTGGCGATATCGGAGTAAGAGACAGCGAAAGCGCCGTCCTTGCCGCGTATGGAGTTGAGCCCCAGGATGGGTTTTACGAACAGGCTGTTGTCGCTGGTTATAATGGCCCTCTGCAGGGAGTAGGCGGCTTCGCCGGCGGTAAGCGGCGTTCCGTCATGGAACTTTACGCCTTTACGAACAGGGAAAGTATAAGTTAGTCCGTCTTTGGAGAGCAGGCCGTTGTCCTTTGTGGGAACCTCGGTGCTGAGCACCGGCACAAAGCCGGAGTCCGGGGATTTGCCGGCAAAAGCTACGAGCGGCTCGTAAATATTGAGCGCGATCATAGAACCCTGGCGGTCCATGTCCCCGGAGGGGTCCAGGGTAAACGGAGCGGTTACGGTGGCCATCACAAAAGTCCCCCCAGCCGAAGCCGGGACCGAAGCCGCAAGAAGCAGGGCGGCTACCGCTAAGCTGCGGGCTATTACAAGGCTGCCGGAAAGAAAGTGTATTTTTTTCATATAGTTTGTCCTCATGCAGACTTCAGCGCAGGCGCGACCCGTAAGCGTTATAGGTCAGCGTCAGAGGCTCATACTCACCGAATGAGTTGGGACCGCCGGACTGGGTGACTCCGAAGGTGATCTCCCCGTTGTAAAGCGTCTGCACGTCCTGGGCGTAAGCGTTGTTGAGAGTTTCATATACCGCGCTCCAGAAGAAAGCGCCGTTACGGTCGTATTTCCAGAGCTCGGCCCTGGCCTGGTTAGCCCTTTTAACTGTAAGAGCCACATAGATATTGTCCTGTTTATCCGCGGCCAGGGCCACGGGAGCGGCCCCGGGAGTGTCGCCGATAACTTCGCGGAGGAGGAAATTATCAAATGAATAATATATCAGCGAGAAGGAGCGCTCCTTCCCGGCCCTGGTGGCAGCCAGGATCACCAGCCCCCCGGAATGAGCCACCATGCCGACGGGTTTAAGGTCCGTACCTCTGTCGTAATTCCCCTGCCAGACCATATTCCCGTCCAGCCCCATCTTGGAAATATGCAGATATTCATTGCGGTTATTATACCGGCTGGAGACAAAATAAATATCGCCCCTGGCGTCCCTGGCCACTATCCTGGACTCCTGCGCCCATAAAACCGGGCTGAACAGGATAAGAGCGGCAAAAGAACAAAAGGCCAGGAGAACCGCTTTGACGGCATGACCGCCGCCGGGTTTAACCACGCCTCCGGGCAAGCCGGGATAATTTGTATGTTCTCTGGGTTTCATAAATTATAGAGCGTCCTTGCTTGATATCCTGCAGTTTACCCGCGCGGCGAATACGCCGGCATTCCAAATATAATACATCTTAACAAATCAGAGCATTTGTGTGACGGTCTGTCGGAATAGGCTGCTGCTTACGTTCAAGGTTCAAGCACATTGACCGCTTAAATAGCGGCGTAATATGATAAAATCCTCCTCGGGTAAGCTTAAGGTGGAGAAATGGCAAAGGCCGGGGAGCGGCGCGCGCTGAAGGAATTGCTGGGACGCGGCAGGGACTCAGTTGAAGTAATACGGAAGTTGCCTGCCGCATTTACCATACCCCTTGCGCCGCTGTGACCCGGCTACTATACTAAACGTGTTCCACGCGCCGCCCGGCAGGATAAGCTGTTTTAATTCCCAAGGAGAAGACATTGCATGCTTACACTTCTCGTAATATTCATAGTCCTGGCCCTGGCCGGGACTGGTTTGACCTATGTGGGGTTGCGCGGCCTGCTGAGCAGGCGCGTAACTATCTATTCGGGAAGATGGCTGTTGGCCCTTATCGCCCTGTGCTTCCTGCCGCAGCTCATAAACGGCCTTAAACTGCTGGGCTCAGCCACCTCGCTGGCTATAATAAACATCATACTGTACCTGGGCATAATCCTTGTCTTCTGGCTAGTCACCAAAGGCCATATCCTTTTCGGAGTTTCTGAGGAAACGGCCACGGAAGCGTTAAAAGCCGCGCTGGACAAACTGGGCGTCAAACACGAGCAGCTGCTGGGCTCCGTTAAGCTGGAGGACGGCGGTATCTTCCAGGTGTCCATACAGGACTGGGTAGGAACCATGCAGCTAAAACCCAAAAATCCCGCGGCGTACCTGAGGTCGGCCCAGCTCGTAGCCGCGCTTGCCGAGCATTTTTCCGCCTCTACCGCCCCGGTGCGCTTCATGCCGTACTGGATCTACGCTTTCTGCGGCGGTTTACTGCTGGCCTCGCTGCTGTTCCTGGCCGCCCTGGTAGTGAAACACCCCGGCCACAGGACCCCGCAGCAGCCAAAGCCAAACGCTACCGCCTGCGCACAACAGCAGCCAGCGCCGCCGCTATAGCGATAGCCGCCTGAACCCGGCAATTATGTTATGTGTCTCCCTATCAGGTGCTTAGGAAAATACTTCCGTTTCCTGTTTGCCGCGCTGCTGGCGGCCGGCCTGGGCATGGCCTTAATTCACATGGCGCAGAAGCCCGGCAGTATTATAAATCCCCCTGCCGCGCCATTAGCCGCCGCGCCAGAAACGCCGCCCTTTACGGCCGCGAGCAAAACGCTGCCCGCCCCGGCCGCCCCGGCCATACAACCGCTCGGCAGAAGCCTTGAAGGGATCACCACCCGCTACAGGAATATTAAACCCAGCTGGATAGAGCCCATAATCTCGGGGCCCCTCGAGGGCGGGACCGTAAGAAAATATACCACCGGCTCCGGCACCGACGACCTGTACACCCTGGGCGGCGAAGTATACCGCCGGGTAATGTCCTTCCGGCTGGCCGAAATACTGGAACAGGTGGAGGGAACGCACGCCAATTTTTCCGGGCTGGTTTTCACCTACGGGCTTTACCCTAGCGCCTTCGATAAAGAATATGACGCCTCGGCCATACCGCCCGAGGTAAAGAAGCTGGCAGACGCCTACGGCGAAAAATGCGGCGCGCTTGCCGAACCCGGCGCCCGCACAGCGGAACACCGCGAAACGCACGGCGGCTACGTTTTCTACTGCACCAACAGGGACACCACCAGGCTTATCTACGGCGTCTGCTCCGAAGGCCTGCTAGCTGCCGGGACCGCAGCCGCAAAATAGCCAGCGCGCCCCCTTTCCCAAAACAAAACCGCCGGGGAGTCCCGGCGGTTTGACGCGACTTGGCGGATAATCAAATAGTCAACAGCGATTCTTAGCCCTACGCCTTACCGGCTGCAATTAAGTTGTGTGTCACCTTATCAACATAAGCCAATAACCCTTTAGCAGGCTTTTTGTATACTTCCGCTATTATGGAGAGGTAGTTCTTCATCTGGGCGGTGTGCTTGGCGGTGTTTTCCTGGCCGGTTTTGAAGTCGATGACGGTGACGGAGGCAGGGTCTACGAGGACGCGGTCCATGCGGAAGAGGGAGCCGGTTTTGTCTATAAATTCGGCTTCTGTCAAGACTTCGCGGCCCGGCGCGGTGTCAAATAAAGGGGCGGCGGCGGGGCTTTGCAGGAAAGACAGCAGGCCGCCAACCACCTTGGCTTTATCGAACTTGAAAGGGAAACCGGGGGCGAGGTCTTCGTAGGCGGCTTCGAGGGCCGGCTGCAGACCGGCAGGGAGTTCTATGAAGCGGGCCAGGATATTGTGAACCAGTTCCCCCTCGGCGGTCCCGAAGAAACTGTTATAGGTAGGCTTCTGGGCTTCGAAGCGCCGCTCGGGGCGGGCTTCGCCCGAGATTATTTTTACCGGGGCCGAAGGCTTGCGGCGCCCGGGCTTACGGGCGGCGGGCCTGCCCTGCTCATATTTCTCGAATAGATCCAGGAGTTTGGCTGTTTTGGCTTCGCTCTTGCGGGCTTTGCGGAGAATCAAATTGTAAAGCTCGTGCCTGGCGCGGGTGCTCACCACATAGAGCAAGTTCAGGTCCTGCACATTGGAATCTGTCTTATAGTTTTTATATACGCACCCCAGATTAACACAATTCTCGGCCGCGGCTTTGGTGATGTGATAAACATTAATAGCGCCGTCTTTTTCCTCAAAATACATAGGGTCGCTTTGCCCCTTCTCTTCGTACATCAAATTTATCACCACCGAAAACCCCAGGCCCTTGCTCTTGTGGAAAGTCATTACCCGCACCGCGTCTATATACTCGGGCAGGGCTATGGTAAAAACCTTAGCTTTATCCTCGTCGGCGCCGGAGGCGTACTCAATAAATGAGCGCGGGCTGGCAACGCCCCCGGCCTCCAGAGTGCAGGCAGCGTCAAGGAAGCGGGAAAGGAAAGCCGACTCCTCGGGGAAATTCTCGAACAGCTCGAACTTGGCGTAGACCAGAGAGACCAGCTCGTAGAGCGGAAGATAGCCCACTTTGCGGAAACTATCGTTAAGATAATCCTCCCAGTAAGCGCCGTACTTGGGATGATTGCGGAATTCGGCGTAAAGCAGGGCGCTCCGGTCTTTAGCGCGGGCCTCTAAGATAAATGCGTTCACCTCGGCGCGTTCTAGGCCGGTAAGCCTGTTGAAAATGTCACCGGCAATGAAATCAGCGAAAGAAAGATCGTCCGAAGGGGTTTCCAGGAACTTAAGGTAGCTCACCAGCTCGGCCACCACTTTGCGCTTACGGATATCCAGGGAACTAAGCGAAGCCACAGGGATCTTGGCCTCGGTCAGCCATTCCACCACCGGCTCTATGCGCTTATTCTTGCCCACTAAAATAGCTATCTCGCCCAGCGGGTAACGCTCCGCGGCGCTTTTAACCGCGTCCAGCAGCCATTCTTTCTGCCCGGCCGGGTCGGCCAGGTCTTCCAGCTCCAGAACTCCGGTCTTAACATAACCGTCTTTAACCCGGTCTGCCTGCACGCTCTGCTTATAGGTGGTCAGCTCGGTAATATCTTCGCCTATCAGGCCGGGAATATTCTTAAGCTTATCCTTGAAAATCCTGTCCACGTAGGCAAGAACCTCGCCATCCGAGCGGTAATTAACCGGCAGGTTCACGTATTTAAGCTCATTATCCAGCGATTCCAGGCTGATATTGGCGGCTTCTTCTTTTTTTCCCTCGGCTTTATCCAGCAGGTCCCGCATTATCTTGTAATCCGCGTTGCGGAACATATAAATAGCCTGTTTAATATCCCCCACCACGAACAGGGAACCGCTCCCGGAGAGACCTTCTTCCACCAGCGGGCGGATCACGTCCCATTGCAGGCGGTTGGTGTCCTGGAATTCGTCAATAAGGAAGTGGGAGATGCGCTCGCCTAGTTTTAGGTAGACCTCAGGCACATTCTCTTCTTTAATGTAGGCCGCGAGCTTCTTGGCTATATCATTAATATGTATAACATCGGTCTTGCCGCGCTTTACTTTTTCAAGCTCGGTCTTGAAGAGGTCGTAGATGCCTACATAAGGATGATAATAAGCCACGGCGTTCAGCTCGGTCAGCTCTATCACCAGATCGCTTAAATGGGCTATGTCTTTTTCCCAGCCCGCGGGGAACTTGCCCTTCTTAACGCCGTTAAAAACGCCGAAGGTAAAACTGTAAGCGGCCAGGAAATCCGTTAAATTAGCGGCCTCTATGGCTGCGGCGGCTTTCTCTTTAACGTATTCTTCCCCGAAATGTTTTATAAGGCTCTCTGTATGCTTTAGCGCGGCCTTGAACTTTACTTTGAGCAGGGCTTCATGGTCCCCGGGGGAACTTTTTATAAACCCGGTGGTTTTCCCTTCCTGGTTTAAAAAATTATTAAAATTATCTTTAACCCGCTGGGCCGGGTTCCACGGATAAGAGCCGGTCTTGGGCAAAACCGCCAGGAACTTATCCACCGTCCCGGCCGGCAGCTCGCTCTTGCCTATCTTCGAGAACATTGAATAAAGCGCCAGGTCTATAAGCACGTCATAGGCCATTGTGATCTCGGCTTTGAGGGGCAGTTTAAGCTCGTCTACGGAAGCGCTCATAATACGCGCCAGGAAGCTGTCTATGGTCTGTATATGGAAATCCGAATAGTTGGCTATTACCCGGTCTACAAGCTCGCCGGCGCGCTTATGGGCCTCTTCCCGGGAAAGGGAGACCAGTTGAAGGGTCTCGTCCATTTTCCGGCAGTTCTTATCCAGCGCCAGCTCTTTAAGCCAGGCCAGAATGCGGGCTTTCATTTCTTTAGCGGCGTTATTTGTAAAAGTGACCGCTAGTATACCGGTAAGGTCGTTGCCGGGGACTTTCTCGGAAAGGAGGAACTGCACATAGCGCCGGGTGAGGGTATAGGTTTTGCCCGATCCTGCCGAGGCGCTTATTAAAAGGGCGTGCGGGAACTTAAGGGTTTTATCCCCCTCCAGCACAGGCCCGGCTTTTACGGTTTTCCCCATTCTATATGTAATTATAAGATATTACCCCGCTAAGGGCATCGAGTTTAAAAAAAGAAGCGCTGCCTTGGCGACTTTTATATAATTGAGTAAGGAAAACAGGAAATCAACTATGAAAAAACTATTAAGCTGCGCTATTTTAATCTCTCTCGCTTCTTCCGCCATAGCGCAGGAGGCCCCCGCGCCTAAAAAGTGGAAAGACGCTTCCGAACTTTCATATGTTCAGACCTCAGGGAACTCCAAGACCTCCACCCTGGCCGCCAGGAATCTTTTCAATTACAACGGTGAAAAATCCGCGCTGGAAGTGGCCGCAGGCGGCCTGGGCACGGAAAGCGAAAAAGTAGTGACCGCTGAGCAGTACAACGCTTCTGCCAAGGTCAGCCAGAAGGTTTCGGATAAAAACTATACCTTCGAGAAGCTGGGCTGGGACAAGAACCGCTTTGCCGGTATCCTGGACCGCTATGACCTGGCTGTCGGTTTAGGCCGCAATTTGCTGGACCTGCCTAATGATAAACTTTCACTTGAGGCCGGCGGCGGTTATATCTTTGAAGACCGGATCGGCTCCAATAACCAGTCTTTCGGAACCTACCGCGGCTATGTCAGGTACACCCGCACGCTCTCACCCACGGCCAATGCCGGCCAGAATTTTGAATATCTGGGCAATATGCAGGACGCCGGCGGCTACCGCATAACCTCAGAGACCTCGCTGATTTCCAATATCAACAGCCATTTCTCACTTAAAACATCTTACCTCTGGAAATACGCAAACAGCCCCGCCGCGGGTTTCGACAAGACCGACACTATAACTGCGATGTCGATAATAGTTAATTATTAAGCCGGGGAAATAAAGGCGAAAATGTTCAAGGACTTTAAACAGTTTATAATACGCGGCAATGTGGTGGACATGGCCGTCGGCGTAATAATAGGCGCGGCCTTCGGCAAAATAGTGTCCTCACTGGTCAACGACATAATAATGCCGCCCATCGGGAAACTGCTTGGCGGGGTGGATTTCACCAACCTCTACGTTAACCTCTCCGGCGGCATTTATCCCAGCCTGGCCGAGGCACAGAAAGCAGGGGCCGTAACTGTAAACTACGGGGTTTTCCTTAACACCGTAATCAGCTTCCTGATAGTGGGCGGCGCGCTATTTCTGATGATCAGCCAGATCGATAAGATAAAAAAGCGCTTCGAGGCGCCTGCCGCGGCCGCGGCGCCTGTCACCAAAGAATGCCCGCTCTGCCTTTCCACAATACCGCTTAAGGCCGTAAAATGCGCCCATTGCGCCTCGTCCCTTAGCTGAACCGGAAGGCCGGGCGCAAAAAACGAGAGCCCCCGAAAACGGGGGCTCTTCATTTGGCACAATGGCCGGTACTGCACAGCGCACACTGGGGGAGGCTGGAGACCAGAGACGCAAACCGCCCCGGGACCAGGCCACCCGCCGGACGGACCGCCGACCGGGCCCCGGGCAGCCGCAGCGCCCTGGGGGCGGACACGGACCGGGGAAAAAGCGCCGGGGCCGGGACCGACCCGAAACCCGCCAACCGCACCGACGGCGCACCAAAAAGAACAAGACTACGTATCGAGTATAACAGCCGTTTCTTGACTTGTCAAGGGGGGCGGGGTCAAAGGAGAAAAATATTTCCGGCGGGCGCCGGTTTACCTGAGTGAAAAGCCGTCCAGCTTTATAAAGTTATAGCCGCGCCTGCGCAATTCGGGCACGGCCAGTTCCAGGGCTTCCCTGTTCGGCCATTCGGGATGGTTAAAATGCATTATGACCACGGCGCCGTGCCGGGCGCCTTTAAGAATATTGCGGCTCATCTTTTTAGCGGAGAAGCGGTTGGCGTCACCGGCCAGAATATCGTAGCTTACTACTTCCATGCCTATGCGCCCCGCCACCCTCAGCGAGAGCTCGTCGGTATAAGCCGTGGCGGAGCGGAAGAAAATAGGGCGGCGGCCGGTAAGTTCGTATATATAACGCGCGCCCAGTTCCATCTCGTCAATAACCCCGCCGAGGTCCCTGGTTGCGCGTACCCCGTATACGGTTTTGCCCTCAGTAGAGCAAAGGCGGTGCCTGAGGCCATGGTTCTCTATTTCAAAAAGCGGGTCCGCTGCCAGCTCCGCGAACACTTCCTTGTTCTTCTCTATCCAGACCCCGGTCACAAAAAGAGTAGCCGGGATCTGCTCGCGGCGCAAATACTCTATCAGCTTCATATTGTAGCCGTCGCTGCGCCCCCCGCAGGCGTCGAAGGTGAAAGCCATAACTTTATGGTTCTCGTCCCCCGCTTTGTCCCTGGGCACCCTGGCATTCTTAACAAATTCGCTGAACCGGCCGGGGCCGGCTTTTTTAAACTCGCCCATTATGCGCTTCTTGAAAGCCAGGTATTCTTCAGTATAATAGGATTTAAAAACGTCGGACTTCTCTTTAACCGGAAGGGCCGCCGAGTAAGAAGCCAGCAGGCAAAGCGCGGCTGCGGCGGTAATCTTAAGTTTCGGCACGGTGATGCGCATAAATAATCAACCTGCTGAAGCGGGAGCGGCCGCCGAGCCGGGCTACTTCGTAAAATACGGGTGCTCCAGGTACGGCTTCTTCTCGGGCTTAACCTCGGTCTTCTTTATTTCCATCTCGCTGACCAGAATAGAAGGCGTAACTATGGTCCCGGGCGTGGTCCAGGCCAGATTATAAACATAAGCCTCTTTTGAGACCGCCGTTATGTCGCGCAGGGCCCGCAGGCTGGTTCCGGTGAACTCTATGCCGTGCACCGGTTCCTCCCGGCCGTCCAGGTATACCTTATAGGCGGTGAAAGGGCCGGCGAGGTCGCCCAGACCGTCGAGCCTTATGCAGTATTCAAGTTCAACCTCCCGGCAAAGGTCCAGGAACTTTTTCTTAAGTTCCGTCAGGGAGACTACCCTGGCCGGATTGTCTTCCGGCAGGATAAAAACATTGGAAGGAGAGCCGGCGGGATATTCGCTGAAAGAAGCCCGGCCGTGGCCGTTGGATTTCTTAAAATCACGGGTAGCCGCCCTCGACATATAATAATCGGTCAGCTTGCCCTTCGTGACCAGGTTTATTTTCTGCGCCGGCACGCCTTCTTCGTCCGCCTCATAGAAGCCGGACAGCGGCACGCCCTCATAATAGCGGGCGGAAGGGTCATCCACGACATTGATAAAAGGCGAGGTAACGCGCATCCCGAGGCGCTCGATAAGTTCCCCCGCCCTGCGGAAAACGGTGTCGTTGGACCAGCGGTTCTTCTCGGTCCAGACCTCGCGCGGATTGGCCGCATTATTCACCAGCAGGGTCTCGAAAAACTTGCCCGCGGCGTCTTTTTCAAACAGCACCGGGCCTATATAAGCCTTTACCGGTTCCGACTTGCTCATCCGGGTCAGGTCCTGCCCCAGCAAGTCCGCCTCGGCCAGAAGCTTCTCCAGGGCGGGAGCGTCCTTGGCCAGGCAGAAGTCGTCGGTGCGGGAAGACCTGAGCCTGAACCCGTCCCTGGCGTAGCCGGCGGCCGCTATGGACACGGCCCCGGCGCAGGAAGGCTGGCTGTAGGCCGAACCTTCGCTGTTAAGATAGCGAACCCCGCCGGAATTAAAGTTCAAACGCACCGAGGAATACTTCACCTCCGGGTATTTAAGGAAGACCGCGGAAACCTTGCGGACGTTTTCCCGCCAGACTTCTTCATCCAGGCGCTCGGCCTTGAAAGCCCGGTACAGTTCAGACGGGGCCTGCGGCGCCATGTCTTCGTAGAGCTCGGCCATGTTCTTGGATTCCACGAACGCTTTTTTCTTGGACAGGGTCTCAAGAGCTTTTTTATAGGCTTTATCGGTAGCCGACCACACTGCGAAGCGCAGCGCGTCATAGTCGTCTTCGAGTGAAACAGACCAATCCGTTTCCGTCCGGTAGCCTTCCCAGGAAATAGGGGCGTAATGGCTATTGTCGAATTTGGGGCTGCCGGTGCGCAGGTCCACCTTAAGGCGGCGGTAATCCACGGAGTTCAGCGCCTCTACGGCTCCGAAGCCGGCCGAAACGCTGAAAGAATGCCCGTCACCGATATGATAGGACAGGAAATATGGCTTGCCCAAATTGTCCATATTCAGCTTTTCCATAGAGCGGGACATTTCGTCCTTCATTGCGGCAAAAACTTTATCTCCGGCCGGGGGAGCCGCGTTTACGCGGGCCGCGCAGGGCGCAGCGGCCAGGGCTAAAGAGAGCATTATTGTTTTTTTCATGGCCTTGTCCTTATTTGGCCGCCCTGGGGGCGCGCGCCGGCGGTTCCAGCACCGGCGGTTTCTGCTGGGATTTCTGGGATTTCTCAACCTCCATCTCGGTTATCAGCACGCTGGGAGAAATGGCCGAAACGGGGACCCAGCCGGATTCCGCGCCGCAGGTTCCGTTGAACACCGCGTCGTCGTCGGCCGCGGCGGCTATCTTGGCGAAGCTGGTTATAGGCGTACCCACAATATCCACGCCGCGCACCAGCTGGTCCGGGCGGCCGTCGGTGTAAACCCTGTAGACCAGGAGAGGCAGAACCTTGAAAGACTGGCCCGACCCCCTGCCGGTATTAGTGAAGCCGCCGGAGATATCCTCAAAAACCAGGCCGAAAGGCTTGCCCTGCTTTACGCATTCCTCAATAAGCTGCTTGTGCAGCTCCGGGTAGGTGCTGGTGACGGAGGCCGTCATCCTGAGGTTGCCCATCCGCGACACCGTAGGAAGCCCGGAAGAACGCCGGCCGTGGCCGTTGGAAGCCGGGAAGCCGCGTATCGGAGAGCGGTTCATCAGGAACCCTTTCAGCACGCCGTTCTCTACCAGGCTGGCGCGCTGGGCTTTAACGCCTTCGTCGTCGTAACGGTAGAAACCGCGCAGCGGGATGCCGCGGAAATCCCTGATAGCAGGGTCGTCGTAGAGAGTAATAATGTCCGAGGTCACTTTCTGCCCCACTTTCTTGGCGAAGGTCTGGCCGGAATCTTCAAGCTTCTGGCGGTGCCCTTCCAGGCGGTGGCCTATGATCTCGTGGAAATAAACGGCGGCCGCGCGGGCTTTTAAGATGGCCGGCCCGCTGTAAGGCTCAACAACGGGGGCGTCCTTAAGCGCCTTTAATTCCGCGATGGAGCGGTCGATATCGGCATTGACCTTTTCCTCCGAGGGCAGGCCGGCGAATGAGTCCGCGGCATATTGCTCGCCGCGGCTTATCTCCATGCCGTCGGTGGTGCGGCTGGTAAGAAAATAATTAAGCGTCAGATAATTGTTCCCGGTTTTTATCCTCGTCCCTTCGCTGTTAACCAGGTAGCGGTTCTCGTTCTCGTAACTTAAGGTCGCACCGGAATCGTAAATATACGGATAGCCGGCCAGGCGGGCGGAATGTTTTTTCAGGCGCGCGCTCCAGGCGGCCTTGTCCGGGGCCGGGAGGGTTACGGTTTCGTAAAAAACCTCGGCGGCGGCCGGGGAGAAGTCGGGGGAGGGATCGTCCTCGGCCGCGGTCACGGCCTTGTTCATCTTAACCTTGGTAAAACTCTCCTGCGCTTTCTTGTAGACTTTATCGGTGTATTCCCAGATGCGTGCCCGGAGCGCGTCCTCATTGCCTTCAAGCGCCACGGGCAGGTCCGCCGTCTCCGCGTAGTTCTGCCAGGCCGCCCCGCCTTTTACCTGGTGGGTATTATCCAGCTCCATATTGTTTATGCGCAGGTCTATATCCAGCTTGCTGGTCTCAAATCCGGTTTCATAGTCCAGGGCCCCCAGTTTGGAGGAGAGATACCCGACTTTGGATTTTGTCAGCTCATAGCCGAGATAGTAAAGCGGGACTTTTTCCGCTTTTTTAAGCCCGGAAAACGAGCGGTCAAGTTCTTTGACCAGGGCGTTCATTACCAAGTCTTTGCTTTGTTCGGAGGCTGAAAGGACCGAAGGGAAGATAAAAATACAAAATGACAGGAACAGTTTAAACATTTAACCTCCGTGGCGGGGCTTGCTATCAATAACCGGCCCTTTAGGTAAATTGTATAAAATCCCACCCCTCCTGAGTCTTAATAATCTTGCCCCGCAACCCGACAGCCCCTTGTCGGGCTCGTCTGCTATGCTATATGAAGTTAATGACGCAGGGGACAGGGGGGTTTATGAAATGGAATGTTAAAGAATGGGTTACTGAAAGCTACCGCGCGCGCAAAACGGGCGCGCTTACAGCGTATATCTACCGCTCTCTTAAATGGCCGGACTTTTACAGCAGCTGCGCGCCGGCTTACGAAGTAAGGTACGGGGGCGCGGTAATAGCCATTATCAGGTTTGAGGGAAAAGGCGCCACGGTGCGGTCCCTGGCCGCGGCCGGAAGCTTCCCCGAGATAACAGACCTGGATTTGGTTGAAATGGCGCTCTGGGTGAGCAAGCTGCGGGCGGCCTGCTCAGGCCTTAACTGAGGCTTTATCTTCGAAAAGGCAGGAGGGCAGGGTGAAACCGAAGATGATGCCGGCAGCCAGGCCGCCGAAATGGGCCCAGTTGTCCACATAGGGGGTAAGTACGCCCATCAGAAGCTGGAAAGCCCCCCAGCCCAGCAGAGCGGCGCCTATGCGCCGGTCCCGCACGTGGAAAGAGCCGCGGTAGCGGTAGAAGAAAACTATAGCAGCGCCCATCAGCCCGAAGATGGCACCGGAAGCGCCTACTGCCGGCTTGGGCTGCATAAAGGCGCTTACAAAAGAAGCGGCCAGGCCGCTGAAAAAGTAGATATAAAGGGCGCGCATACGGCCCCACGCGCGCTCGGAGGCCAGGCCCAGCACATAAAGCGCCAGGCAGTTGCCTAAAAGGTGGCCGTAGCCGCCGTGCAGGAACATCCCCGTGGCCAGGCGCCAGCTCTGGCCGGAAAACACCTTTTCCCCGTAAATAGCCCCGGCGGCTATTATAGCCGCCTTGCTTTTAAGCGCGCCCGCCTTAAGCTCCCAGGCGAAAGCCAGGATATTGGCGGCTATAAGCGCCAGCGCAAATACCGGCGTGGCCGACATCCCTTTCTCAAAATCTATCCGGGAAGGCCTGAAAGGGTCCTCGGCCAGCATATCCGGAGTTATCTTCCTGGGAGGCTCAGGCATCAGCGCTTCTCCCCGGTGTCCAGCATTATGCCCAGGGCCAGGGAGATGCGCCGGTCCATAGAGCGCAGGGAATCTGAAGACAGATCCAGCACATAGCGGTCAAGTATAGTCAGCTTGCGGTTAAACTCGCCCACCATGTTCCCGGCCCGGTTATATATTATGAAGTCGGTGCGGAGCAGTCCGAAGAAACTCCCCAGGAAACGGCGGAGTATGGACAGGATCATCGAGTCCTCTTTAGCTATAAAGCGGGAAGTTCCGCTGCTGTCCTGGCAGTACCAGCGTTTGCGGAAGATATTATGGAGGCGCTTTTTTACCAGCCTTACCACCGGGGCGCTCTGCGTGTCCAGCACGGTGAAAGCGGCGGTCAGTATCTGTATCTTGCTGTCCTGCAGTATAGTAAGCAGGATCTCGGCCTTGCTTTCATCGCGATAGACGGTGATATGGCGCTTTTTAGCCAGCAGCGCCGCCGTAAAATAAATTACGGGGATAGCGCCGAAAACGGCCCAGAATGATAAAAAAACAAGGAGTAAAGGGTCCCCGCCGCCGCTTTTAAGGACGGCCCGCACTGCGGCCGAGCCGAAAAAATTAAGCAGTCCGGCGAAGATCCCGGCGAAGATTGCGAGCACATTGAGAAAGATATAGCGGGGCCGCTCTACGTACATAAGCGGGGCGCCGGCTTCGTCCGCCACGCCGTATTTCTCGCGGATAGCCATATGCTTCTGGTTAAGCAGGAATTTATCGCGGGCGAAGGCGGGGTCGCCTTCCTGGGCGTGCACCGGGGGAGCGGGAGGAAGTGCGGGGACCTCTATGCCTGCGCCGCACTTGGGGCAGGCCAGCGAGGAACCGGCGTATTCGTCTTTAAGATTATAGGCCGCGCCGCAGGCGCAGTTTACGTTAACGGACAAGGCACCCCCTTAGTGCTCCGCTGTCACCGTGACGGCGGCTGAAAATATTAAACAAGCTGTTTTATCCTGGCAACCAGGTCCGTAATAGATTCTGTCATCTTGGAACAATCGATGTAGGTCTCTAAATTAAGTTTCTGCCTGCCGTCCGGAGAGCACCAGAAAACCCGAAAGAGCAGGCCTTCTTCGGTAAGCTCGGCGTGGGCGCCCAGCGGGGTGGCGCAGCCGCCTCCGAGGGTAGCTAGGAAAAGTCTTTCGCATTCGGCGCAGATGCGCGTGCGGGCATGGTCCAGCCGGCGGACCAGGCGCATGGTCTGCAGGTCGGCCGTGGCGGCCTCTACGGCTATAATTCCCTGGCCGGGGGCCGGAACAACTTCATCGGCGGTAAAAACCTGGGTGATCCTGTTTTCAAGGCCCAGGCGCTTCAGGGCGGCGTAAGCCACCACTATTGCGTCGCACTCGCCGCGGTCCAGCTTGGCCAGGCGGGTGTCCATATTGCCGCGCAGGGGGCAGAACACAGCGCCGGGCTTGAGCCTGGCTATCTGGAAGCGCCTCCGGGAAGAGCCGGTGGCGATCTTCGCCCCGGGAGGCAAATCCGCCAGGCTGCAGCCGGTGCGGGTAATAATAGCGTCGCGCGGATCCTCGCGCTTTAAATAAGCCCCTATCCTCAGGCCTTCGGCCAGGTCGCCGGGCAGGTCTTTAAGGGAATGCATGGCCAGCTTTATCCCGCCGTCCAGGAGGTCTCGCTCTATTTCTTTTACAAAAAGGCCTTTACCGTCCGCGGCTATAAGCTTCTCCACCGGATCGGTCAAAAAAATGTCGCCGCTGGTCTTTATGATCTTCTGGCTTATCTCTACGCCCTCTTTCCTCACCAGGTCGCAAATGATATTAGTCTGCGCCAGGGCCAGGCGGGAGCCGCGGGTCCCTATCCTCAGGGGCTCGGTAAAAACCGCGGGGTCCACGGAGGAATCCTGCGAGAACTTCTCCCAGATCTCCGCGCTCTTGGCGTCTATTATGCCCTGCGCCTTCTTTATTTCCTCCGAGAGCTGGGCCAAATTCTCGGCCACTATCCGCTCCAGGTCGTCGATATTGTAAAGGTAAACATTGGAAAGGCTGCCCACCTCGGGCTGGATATTGCGGGGCACCGAAATGTCCACCAGGAAAATAGGGTTGCCGTGGCGCAGCGCCATTATCTTCTTCATCCCGTCTTTGGTTATTACGGGCTCGGAAGAAGAGGTGGAAACCAGGACCACGTCGGCTTCGGAGAGGGCGGTCTCGAGGTTCTCCCAGGGTACGCTCTGCGCCGAAAACTTAGCCGCCAGCTCCTGGCCTTTGGCCCGGGTACGGTTGATAACAGTAAGGGCGGCTTTCTTTTCAGCGAAGGCCGAGGCGGCGGCTTCGGCCATCTCGCCGGCGCCCAACAGCAGCACCTTGGCTTTGTCCAGGTCGCCGAAGATGCGGCCGGCGTACTGCACGGCCACAAAAGCCACCGAGCGGCCGCCCTGGCTTATCTTGGTATTCGCGCGCACATGCTTGCCCACGCCTATAGCGCGCTGAAAAAGGGTATTGGTCAGGCGGCCGGTGGTTCCCGCGCTTTTGGCCCCGTAGTAGGAATCTTTAAGCTGGCCCAGGATCTCGTTCTCCCCCACCACCATCGAGTCCAGGCCGCAGGCCACATTGAGCAGATGGTCCATGGCCTCTTTGCCGGTCTTGCTGTACAAATGTCCGCCTGAAGACTTATTGTCGTCGTACTGGGACTGGTCGCTTAAGAACCCTATCAGGGCCGTTTCGCAGTCTTTCTTTTTTCCCACGGCGTAAAGGTCCACGCGGTTACAGGTGGAAACCCAAACCAGCTCTTCCGCCGCCAGCTTGCCGCTGGCCAGAGCCCTGAGCAGCAGGCGCTTGCGCTCGGGGCTTATGCTGAAAGCCTCCCGTGTTTCCACGGTACAGGTTTTATGAGAAAGGCCGACAAGAACTAGTTCCATTGTTTAGTATTGCTCAGAAGAATTTATGATAAGCGATTACCCGGCTAGACAGCACCAGGGTTGCGGCTATAAGGATAAAACCGGCCACATTCGCCCAGGCGGCCTTGGTCCCGCGCCAGTCTCCGTACTTCCGGAGCGCCAGGTACAGGCCGTAAACGGCCAGGGTGGCCAGCGCCCCAAGTTCTTTAACGTCGGAGCCGGGCAGGCGGGAATACTTTACGTAAAGCTGCACGCTGGCAATTACAAAGCCGGTCAGAAAAAGAGGGAAACCTATTTCCACCAGCCGCCAGATAAGTTTATCCATGTCGCCTATGGAAGGCAGAGCGAAAGCCGCGTCATGGGATTTGCGGGTTCTGAGCTCCCTGTCCGAAAGCAGCAGGGAGGAACTAGCCCCGAAAGCGTTTATGAACAGGGCGTAGGAAACTATGAACAGGACATTATGCAGGGCTGAAAGGCCGCTCCTGGCCTGAGACGAGAAAGCTTCAAGTCCGGGAACCGCGGTAAAAAGCGGGAACGCCAGCGCGATCAGGCTCCAGGGCAGGACGAAAACAAAAGTAAGGCCGGTACCCCTGCGCAGCTCAAGCAGCAGCAGCAGGGCGTTTACGCAAAGGCCGAGCGCCAGAACCATCCCCCGCGGCGTATTGAGCGGGGTGATATATAAATTCTCGGGGACGATCCAGAAATAAAGGGTCAGCGCTATGAAAGCCGCCGCCTGGAGGATAACCGCGCCTCCCAGAAAAGCCAGCGCGGCTTTAAAAACTTTTTCTATCCGGTTGAAGACAAAGAATATCCCCGTAGCCAGGGCCAGTAGCGTAAAGCCGAAAGCCAGCCTTACGCAGAAGGAAGAGATCGCCGAAAAATCAGGAATATCGCCCATTGTATCAGCGCTTGAACGCGGTTTTCCCCAGGATAACTGCGTAGCTGTAGCCGGAGCCGAAATCTTTATCTTTGGCAACGGTGCCGCGGGCAATCACGGTCTCGCCCACTTTAACTACTTCGGAGGTGGTGGCCAGCAGGTCGTGAGTGGCGGCTTTAGCGTCGCCGGAACCGTCCTGGATATGCACCCAGTTGCGGTCCATGATCTCCGTGGACACCTTTACCACTTTCCCCCTGACGGAAACTGTCTTGCCGTCCAGTTCTTTCCGCTTGCTGAAGATTTCGGCGACGGTATAACCGTCCTTACCTTCGGCTTTGGAGATCCTGACGGAGAGCTGGCCGGAGACTTTTCCATGGGAAGCCGCAATCTGGGCTGCCTGGGCCATATGCCCGCCCTGTGCGCTGCCGTCCGAGAATATGATCTTTTTAAAAGTCCGGTTCAGGGTCTTGCTGCGGAAGTCGTTCATTACTATGCCGCCGGCAAAATAAACTTCTTCGCCTACTTTCACCTTGCGCTGGGCCGTAGCCACCCAGACTGATTCCGTCCCCTGGGCCAGCCTGATATAAGTGTATCCGCCGGAATCCATGGTCTCGGCCACTTTGCCGGTCACGGTCTCCTGCGCGGCAGCGGGCATCATAGCTTCCGAGTGACCGGCTTCCCGGGCAGGATCCACGGCTTTGTCTTTGGCCCGCAGGAAAGTCATTACCGCAAAGCCGCAGACCGCGAAAACCACGGCAAAATAAATATTACGGCGCATAAGTTCCTCCGGTGAATAGTACTTCTTAGATCTTAGCTTCTGCCATAACTGTGCAGGCCGGACATCAGGTAATTGACTCCGAAATAGGTGAACATAACCAGGACAAAGCCCCACAGCATAAGGCCGGCGAACTTCTTGTCTTTCCAGCCCTTGGTCCTGCGCAAATGAATAGCCACCGCGTAATAAAGCCAGGTTATCAAAGACCAGGTTTCTTTAGGGTCCCAGGACCAGTAAGAGCCCCAGGCCGAGTTGGCCCAGACCGCGCCGGTGATTATTCCCAGGGTAAGCAGCCAGAAACCCACCAGGCAGGCCCGGTAAACAAGAGATTCAAGGCTAATTTTCTTCTCATCATGCTTTAACTTGCCCATGAAAGAATAAACCGCGGCCCCGAGAAAAGAAAGCAGCAGAGCGCCGTAACCGGTCATAACGGTGCTGACATGGATAAGCAGCCAGTTGGACTGCAGCGCCGGGACCAGCGGTGAGATATCAGATTCAAGGAAGGAAGCTCCGCCCAGGCTTAGCACAGCGACCAGGGCTGTCCAGGGGGCCAGCCACTCAATAGCGCGCCCGGGGACGGCCGCGTGCTTATGCCCTTTCCCGGCTTTTTCTACAGCGGAAAAATGCCAGAACAGCAAATAGGCGCCTACAAAGGCCCACACCAGGAAAACCATGGATTCGTACTGGTTGGAGAGCGGCGCCCGGCCGGCAATATACCAGCGCGCGCCTATATGATAGGTGCTGGAAAGAAAACCGGCGAAGAGCGCGAAGATAGAGTATCTGAATTTCCCGGGCATGCTGAAAAGAAAACCGGTCAGCGTAGCCGCCATAGCCACCGCGTAAAAAACAAAAGAAGCTTTAAGTGATATTTCCATTATTTCATCTCCTTCCAGAACTCCATGGTAAGCCCAAGCATCAGCGCGGCAAAACCGGAGTAGATGAAAATTACACTGGGGTCTTTAGAAATCTGGATGCTGGAAAAACTAAGGTTCTTCGGGTCGTAACCTGACTGGTAAAGCCTATAGCCTTTGAAGCTGGCCGGCGAATTCACATTTATAAGCTTCTCAAACTTCTCAACCCCGTCCTCAAGAAAGGCCAGGCGGCTCTCGAACTGCTTTACCCTGCCGGGCCTGTATTCGTAGACATACCGCACCCCGCCGGTGTCGGACACTCCGTGAAAATCGGGATGGTTGGCAAAAAGATAACTGGGCTTGGCGGCTTTGGAGCCGGCTATCTTCACCGCGAGGGCGGGGTTTTCCCTGTCCTCGCTTAAGCTCACCGGGCCGGCATCGCCTATTGTGAAGCTGGGATAGAACTTAAGCACCGTGATGTCGGCCGCCTCTGATTTAAAATGAGCCTCAGTGCCCGGCTGAACTTCCACCGATTCCAGGAGGTCTTCCCCGCCTTCATGTCCGGGGTCTTCGCGCTTTTTAAGTGCGTGGATAAAGTGCTTCTCCTGATCATAATAGACTATATTGAAATCTTTGAGCTGTACCGAAAAGGGCATGGCCACCGGGGTTCCGGCGTCGCCCGCGAATTCGCTCTCGGTCTGCCCGGTTTCCAGGGCCAGGGTTCCGCGTACCGAGAATATACCGTGCACCGCGCCTCCCACAAACATCAGCATAATCCCGAGATGGCTCAGGAAAACCCCGGGGCGCAGTTTAAGAACTTTCCACTGCCTTACGGTGCAGGCCAGCATGTTCAGGAAGCCGCCGGCCATCAGGGCCAGGAACCAGAAACTGGAGAAAACATTATTGAACCGTAAATAAACGACCCAGTTGCCGCCTATGGGGCCGAACATCTCCTGGTAAGCCTGGTGGGACTCGCCCTGGGGAACCACGCCGCCTATTATGAATGCCGCCAGCATCAGGCCCGAAAGAACAAAGAAGAATTTTATTGAAGAGAGGGGCTTTATAAGTTTCATCGCTACATTCCTTAAGCAAGCAAGTCTTATTCAGGCGCCGGAACCGGGGAATTTAGGAAAGTACTGCACCACAATTATATCAAAACGGCGGGTTTGGCCGCAAAATGAATAGGGCAGCGGTTTGGAGGATTTTTCGTCGCATCCGCTGCCCCTCCAGGCTAAAGTCTGCTACTGATGGCAGCCTTTGCAGGTTTCTTTATAATCTTTCCTGAGCGGAACCTTTTTATGCCCGCCTATATCGTGACATTTCACGCAGCCCATCATTTCGGCGTGGGCCTTATGCGGCATTGTTTTGCCGGAGATGGCCGCTATGCCGTTGGAGGCCGGGACCTTGACGGTTTCCGGCGGGACCTTCACGCCCACCGCCTGGTGGCACTGGGTGGCGCAATAGGAACCGGAAAGAAGCGGCTCGGCCGAGATATCGGTCAGTTCGACGGCAAGGGCGCGGCCGGTTTCGCCCAGCGCGCGGTCGGCTTCGCGCATGATCAGGGAGGCGAGGTATACATTGTGCTCGCCGTGAGCCGCCGACAGGAACTGCTCCAGCCTGAAGGCGTGGGCCAGTGACAGGCGCGCTTTTTTAAGCTCGACCTCCGGCTTGGAGGACTTGGCCAGTTCGCCCTTCGCAGCTTCTATCTTGGCAGCCAGCTGCTTCAGAGAGTTCCTAACATCGTCCTTCACATGGCCCCAGGTCCCCTTGAACTTCTCGCCATGGCATTTCGAGCAGGCCTGCTCCGAGGCTTTCTGGGTATGGCCGCTGTAGCCGCCGGCCTCGGATTTGTCCTGGTAATGGCAGCCTATGCAGTTGACGCCGGCCTTGAACATCGGGCTGGCCAGCTCGGGCAGCGAAGAGCCCTTTATATCCGCCGGGAGCCTGCCGGAATAGAGTTCCAGCTGCGTAAAATGCTTGTCCTGGTGGCATTAAACCTGTTCCAGAAAGGAGGACCGGCTATAAATTCACGACGGAACCACGACGAGTGATTTCAGGCTCATTCTTGGATTAGAAAATGCTGCCCGCACTATTTGCATTTCAGGGAACTCAAATATACATGCGGGCCGCGGCGAAAAAACAGGCCCGCAACTTTAGTTAAAGCCGCGGGCCTATCCTGACAGCCGGTCTGTTATGCGGCCTTTTAGAACTTATAGGCCAGCGAGGCGGTCAGCGTGTGGCCGCTACCGGACAGGGAAGAATACTGTTTGTCCTGGTAACGGTCAAAGGCGTACCGGCCCTTGATAGAGACGTCCCTGGCGTAGGCGTAATCCGCGCCGACGGAAAGAACGTGCAGATAATTATCTACGGCGCCGTCGTTAGTGGAAGCCAGCTCGGTGGCGATAAGGCCGCTGGCGATATCCCCCTCGGAGCGGCTGAGCGCGTAGCCGCCAGTCAGCTTCAGGTTCTCTTTCACCTGCCAGTCGGTATCCATGGCAAGGGTGGTCGTGTTGATCAGGGACTTGGACTTACCGTGGTTAGTGAACAAGAGCGCTGTTTCATAGCGGCGTTTATTGCTGGTATTATAGAAGTTCTGAAAGTCGCTCTGGTTCCAGTCTACGCTGACGGATGAGTTGGTTTTGGCGGTAAAAGCCGCGCTCAGGGAAGCGCCGGCAGAATGCAGCACATTGTGAATGTTTTGCGACATGGTATTATTAGTTACCGCCCCGGTCATAGCTGTATAATCAAGCCCGGTATTGCGGGTGCGGCTATAGCTGTAATAAAAACCCAGCACCTTGCCGCCCGCAGTTACATAACTGGCATCCGTCTTGACATTAAGAGCTTCCTGCGCCTCTGCCACGGTACCCACCTTAGCCGCTTTCTGATAGGAAGGGGTCAGGTGTAAAACCAGGCCGTCTACAGGCCGCATAGCGCCTTTCAGGAAGACAGTATCGGATTCGGAATCCGCTTTATAAAGGATTCTCTGGGAAGGGATGCTCACGCCGGCATTGGTACCCAGAAGGAAGCCGCGTTTCTTTGTTTCATGCTTCCAGCCGGCGCCAAGGCTGTTTTTAGAACCGGCGGGCCGCAGCGTGGCGTTAAATCCATACTCCGCAGACTTAATGGAAGTCAGTTTCAGGTCCAAAGATTCCTTGTTGGTTGGGTCGTTAAACAAACCGGCGGCGTACCGGGTAGAATTATTCCACCTGTTTGCGGTTTTCACATAAGCTTCTGTCTCTACGGAGGGGATAGCCAGGCACTTGCCGCTGAGAAAGAAGTTATTGGTGGCTATCTCGCCTTTTTTATAGTTATTGTCTGTCTGTTTGGTAGCGAAAGAATCCTGGGAAAGCACAGACATCCCGTAGCCGGCCGCCAGGGAAGAATTCTTAAAAGTCTTGGAGAGCCTTAAAGAATTGGAGTTCAAAGTGCTGTCCTGGATGAAGTGCAGGGGTTTGCTCTGGTTCGCGGCGGTCATCGCGGGATAATACGCGTCTTTGAAATCCCCGATCGTATAGCCCCTTGCCTGATTTTCGAACTTCTCGAAAGACGCGTCGTAAGCTAATTGGAACCAGTTAAGAGGAGAGGCTGTAAAGTTAGCTGAAGTCCGGCCCATGAGCTCGTTGACGGGCTTATCGTAACCATGCCAGCGCCTGAGAGGAAAACCACTTTGGAAATCTCCCCCCCCGGATACCCAAGTAGCATAGGTGTTCCCAGTTCTGTTATAGCCTTCATGCTTAACCGAGACGGACGGAATATCGCGCAGCGGCCCGGATTTGGATTTAATCCCTACGCCGTAATTAGTGCGGTCCAGCCTGAGAGGGGAACCGCCGGAATCATTGTTAAAGCGCGCCACATAGCCGTCGCCCGTGCCGGTATAAGCGGCGTCCGTGCCGCCGGTAACATTATTGGCCCTATTGCGGTAATCCAGGCCGACCGAGGCCGAGCGGTACTGAGAATAGAACCCGGAAACATTCACCAGCTCCGAGTCCATCCGCACCATGCCGGAGTGGGTGTAAAAACCATAACCCTTCCGCTGAATTGCGATAGAATCTTTGCCGTTGGAATAGGAAAGATCCAGGTCCAGGTCCAGGTAGGCGCCCGAAACACCGCGGTCCGACCATCCTTTCTGGTAGTCGTAGCGCTGCAGGAACCGGGTATCAGCCGCGTTCCCGCCGCCCACATATTCATATATAGACAGCTTGGGCGCCAGTGTGCCGTTGAACCAGCCTTTGCCGGCGGCGCCTTCCTGTGCGTTCACTATAGCCGGGCAGAACAGCGCGGCTAGCAGAAGATTTAGCAGATTTTTGGATTTCATTATATTTTCTCCAGTTATATATTTCCGAATAAGAGCGCTTAGTAGCGCAGGTGCTGGTCGAAAGCGCTGCCGTGTATTCCGCCGTGGCAGGCGGTGCAGTTCCTGAGCGCGGCGCCGGTAATACGCGCGCCGGCTGCCGCGCCGACAGCGTGCCGGTTGTCAGCCAGGGAATGGCAGCGCAGGCACAGAGCGGGCTGGGCAACCGTCAGCAGTTTCTTTATGGGAGAGCCGTGGGGATTATGGCAGGTAAGGCAGTCTTCGGTAACCGGCGGATGCTCCATGGTATAGGGTCCGCGCACCGCCTGGTGGCACTTGGTGCAGGTCTCTGTCTTGGCAGTCAGGGCCTGTTTTTTATCGGTATGGGGGTCGTGGCAGTCCACGCAGGAGATTCCGCCTTCCTTTAAGGGATGGTGGGAAAACATATTGAAGCGGGCGGTCACTTCCTTATGGCAGGAAGCGCATAAGGCGGAATTGGCGTCCTTGTATTTTGCCGTGTCCGCGCCCTTTACGACCTTGGGCGTATGGTTGCTGTGACAGGCGGCGCAATTGAGGCCGGCCTTTTTATGGTCGGAGAACGCCCAGTTCATCCGGTTGGCGTCTTTTACATGACAGACCTGGCAGGCGGCCGCGCCGGGCCTTGCGGGTTTTGTTTCCGGGCCGGGGTTGGCTAAATGTTTTTCAGTGCCGCTGTGGCACTTCGAGCAATCCTGCTTGCCGTGCACGCCCCTGGCGTGGGAAGACGAGGCTGCGTCATGGCAGGCTGAACACGCCGCATTGGCTGTCGTGTCGGCGCGGGCCGCTGGCGGGTTCGAGAGTATTCCTACAGCGAAAGCCAGCAGGGCAATGACCCCACAGGCCTTTACGTTAATCCTATTCATTTAGTTCTCCTGTTTTTTAAAGACCAAGGTCTTATTTGTACTGCGCGTATGTGCCGCAAAAGGCAATACAGTACCAATACACTAGCAAACATGCGGCAACCGCGTATTAATGTAAAGCAATTGCCGCATTGATTTAAGTTAACCGGTTTAAGCGCGGTCAGCCGCTAAGGGCTTGTTAAAGAATAACTGACGCATTTGGCTGAGCTGATTTTGGAGCGAGCCGAAGCGGCGTGAAGCGACACGTACTCCATGTACTTTAGCGGAACGCCGCAAAGGCGCAGCCCAAAAGCGGCTCAGCCCCCCGGGGGAGGCCCATCTTTGAACCGGCTGCCGCGTTGCTCCTCACTCACAGACCACCGGTATGCTCGTTCATCGCGCCTTGCATCCGGATCAAATATGGGCCTCCAAATGCGTCAGTTATTATTTAACAAGCCCTAACGCCGTGAAACCTGCTCCAGCCTGGCTTTGTCTTTCACCGCGACGTTCCGGCCGGCGACGGAGATCCAGCCTTTCTTGCGGAATTCGGCCAGCAGGCGGCAAAGAACTTCCGGGGAGGTCCCGAGCATTTTGGCCAGGTCTCCCCTGGTCTCCGGGAACTGTACGCTGGCAGAGCCCTTGGCAACGGCCCTCTCCACTATATATTTAGCCAAGCGTCCTCTTACGGTTTTAAAGCCGAAGTCCAGCAGCTGCTCCTCGGAGCGGCCAAGCTCCGCGGCAAAGCGGGTCAGCAGGGCGCGGCAGACCTGAGGGATCTCCAGGAAATTTTTCTCGAAATAGGCCCCGTCCAGGAAACAGATCCGGCAGTCTTCCAGCGCTTCGCCAGTGCCCAGATAGGCTTCACCGGCAAGGAAAGAGCGGTCCCCCAGCAGGGCCGGGGCCTCTATCACACGGGGAATGCTGGAATGAAGCCCCGTATCCGTCCTTATTATTTTAACCCGGCCTGTACAGAGGAAATACACGCCGAAAGGGCGATTGCCCTCGTAAAAAATAATATTGCCTTTGCGGTAATCATTGGTTATCCTCTTTTTGCAGAAGCCCTCCCATACCGCGTCAGGAACTGCGGCGAAGACCGGCATTTTCAGCATCGGGCATTTGCACTTTGCCGCTTCAAAGGTTTCACACTTACACTTCGGACTGATAGTTTTCATAACAGTTCTCCTGAATGGTCTTAGTCCGGCCTAAACTGCCGGCTTTGCCGAGATCTCCTCATCAGTAATATAGCAAGCGGGATCGGCTTCCCACATATCGCCGGTAGCGCGAAGCGCGCGCACCCGGAAACCTCCGCCACAAACGTCTTTCCAGGCACAGGTTCCGCAGCGGCCCTTTAATAGAGGAAGGCGGTTCCTGAGGCCGGCCAGTACGGGGTGTTTCCCCTCCCCCCACACTTTACTGAAGGGGGTCTGGCGGATATTGGCTATGGTAAGGTCCTGCCAAAACTGGTCCGGGTGTATATTCCCCTTCCAGTCTATATTGGAAAGGGTGACGCCGGAGCCGTTGGCCCCGCCGCCGTTCCACTGCAGGATCTCGAGAACGGCCGCGGCGCGCTTCGGGTCCTTCTTGAGCAGCTTAAGGTAAAGATAGACCGCGTCGCAGGGATTGTCCACGGTGAGGATCTCGGTGGGCTTGGGCTTTTTCGCCAGGATCTCCGCGCGGCGGATGATGGTCTCCATGGCCTTCCGGGATTCGGCGTGGGTGAGATCGTCGCCGCTGATTTCCCCGCCCCGGCCTGAATAGACCAAATGGTAGAAACAGGCCCTGGGGATCTCCTCGCCTTCTATAAAGTCGAAGATCTTATCCAGGTTCTCCACATTATGCTTGGTCAGGGTAAAGCGCAGGCCGGTCTTCTGCCCTACCTCTTTAAGGTTGCGCAGGCCTTTGAGCGCGCCCTCGAAAGCCCCGTCCACGCCGCGGAATTTATCGTTTATCGGGCCGATCCCGTCGAAAGAGATGCCGACATAAGTGATGCCCAGGGACTTGATCTTTTTGGCCATGTCCGGGGTTATCAGGGTCCCGTTAGTGGAGATAGTAACCCTTATGCCTTTGCCGGTGGCGTAAGAAGCCAGCTCGAAGAAATCCGGGCGGGTAAGCGGCTCGCCGCCGGAGAAAAGCAGGGCCGAGACGCCCATTTGTCCGACGTCGTCTATCATCACTTTAGCTTCCGCGGTGGTAAGTTCGTCGGTGTCCAGTTCCCCGGTGGAATTCGCGTAGCAGTGCACGCATTTCAGATTGCAGCGCTTGGTGCTGCTCCAGACCACGATGGGCCTGCGGGCGCCCGCGCCCTCTTTATTGCCGCCGTAGCGCAATTTCACTGAGGGAGTATCGATGCTGCACCACATTTTTGTTATATCAAGCATATTTATATTCCTATTTATGTAAAACGCTGTAGTCTTTTATTTTTTAGCTTTTGCCTTGGGTTCATAGAGGCAGTACGGCTCCTGGCCCATGTAGTCGCCGGTGGTCCCGAAAGCCCTGGCCCGGCAGCCGGCGCAGATAACCCGGTATTCGCAGACCCCGCATTTTCCTTTAAGGGCGTCCGGGTCGGTGATGGTCTTGAAGACCTCGGAGTTCTCCCAGACCTCCCAGAAATTCTGTTTCCGCAGGTCCCCGGCCGGCACGGGCAGATAACCGCAGGGGAAAACCTCCCCCTTGTGGGAGATGAAGGCGATAGCGCTGCCGGCCAGGCAGCCGCGCATCTGGGCGGTCCGGCCCGCGAACTCGGGGCTGGAAGCGGCAACTTTCTGGCGGACTATCCTGGTCTGGTGCGGCGCGCAGGTGGCGCGTATCTCCATGCCGCCGGGCGCGGGATGAGCGTGACCGTGGCCATGGGCCGGGTGCCCGGCGGCGCCCTGCTGCACCATCAGCCAGTTGAGGAATTCCTCGTAGTTCTCGGCGCCGAGGCGCATCGCGTCTGGCAGCTCGGCGCCGCAGCCCACCGGGACCAGCAGGAAGAAATGCAGGGCGTCCACCCCCAGCTCGCGGGCCAGTTTCACCACCGCGTCGCGCTCGGCCACGTTCCTGGTGCTGACCGAGCAGTTGATCTGGGTGGAGATGCCGGCGGCCCTGAAAAGCTTGAGGGCGTTCACGGCCTTGTCGAAAGAGCCTTTCTGGCCGCGGAACTCGTCGTGCGTGGAAGCTATCGCCCCGTCCAGGCTGACGGAGATCCGGTGCGGGCCGTAGGAGGCCAGCATTTTGGTCATCGCTTCGTCCACGAGCGCGCCGTTGGTGGCGATGGCGAAGGGGATGCCTTTCTCCTTGGCGAAGGCGAGCAGCTCGGGCAGGTCTTTCCGCATCAGCGGCTCGCCGCCGGAAAAGACCACCATCGGCGGGCGGCCTTCGCCTTTGAGCGAGAGCAGGATAGCCTTGAATTCGTCTGTGGGGAGTTCATATAGTTCATCGCCCCTCTCGGGGACATTGGTCCGGCGGCAGTGCACGCACTGCAAGTTGCAGCGGGAAGTGGTTTCCCAGAAAACTAACCTCGGCGGATTTCTTTTCATGGTGGTGTCCTTCAAGTAGCGTATCAAAGTCTGGGGCCGTCAGGTGTTCTGCCCTGCGAACCCTGGAAGAGGAAACCCTTGCGTCGGTTTTCCCCCGCCCGGGAAAATTAGGGCGGGGCCCCCTTTCCGCAAAGGGTTCACAGGGCAGAACACCTGCCGGCCCGGGCTCATAAAAGCAGGGCCTGTTCCGCGGCTTTCAGCGTCGCTTCTATGTCCGCGGGCTTGTGGGCCGTGGAAATGAAGCAGGTCTCGAACTGGCTGGGCGGCAGGTAGACGCCGCGCTCAGCCATCGCCCAGAAATAGTCGGCGTAGCGCTTCGTATCGCAGCCGGCGGCGCCGGTCCAGTCTTTCAGCGGGCCTTTAGAGAAGAAAAGGGTGAACAGCGAGCCCACCCGGTTAAGAGTAAGCGGCAGGTTCCCCTCCCTTATAATAAGGCGCAGGCCTTTCTCCATGGCCTGGCCGGAAGCCTCCAGCTGTTTATAAACTCCAGGCTTTGAAAGCTTTTTGATCGCGGCGCAGCCGGCCGCCATGGCCAGGGGATTGCCGGAAAGCGTGCCGGCCTGGTATACCTTCCCGGCCGGGGAAAGGTGCTTCATTATTTTCTTGCCGCCGCCGTAGGCGCCGACTGGCAGGCCGCCGCCTATTATCTTCCCGAGAGTGGTCAGGTCCGGCTTGATGCCGTACAGGCCCTGCGCGCCGCCGAAGCCGACGCGGAAGCCGGTGATGACTTCGTCGAAGATGAGGAGAGCGCCGGTAGCGGTGCAGGTCTTCCTCAGCGCGGCCAGGAAGCCCGGCTCCGGAAGCATCAGGCCCATATTGGCGGCTACGGGCTCCACTATCACGCAGGCGACTTCTTTGCCGCTGCGCTTCATATAGGCCCGGAAGCCTTCGATATCGTTATATTCCAGCGAGACGGTATTGCGCGCGAAAGCCGCCGGAACGCCGGGGCTGGAAGGAGAGCCGAAAGTAGCCGCTCCGGAGCCCGCTTTCACCAGCAGGGAATCGGCGTGGCCGTGGTAGCAGCCGGTAAATTTGACTATTTTATCCCGGCCGGTATAACCGCGGGCCAGCCGGATGGCGCTCATTACGGCCTCGGTGCCGGAGGAGACGAAACGCAGCTTCTGGATAGAGGGCAGGGCTTTCTTTATCATTTCGGCCAGCACGGCTTCGGCCTCGGTGGGAGCCCCGTAGGAAGTTCCTTTGCCGATGGCGCCCGTGATAGCCTTCTGTATGTCCGGGTCGGCGTGGCCGAGTATCATCACGCCCCAGGAAGTGACATAGTCCACATAAGAGTTCCCGTCCACATCCTTAAGCCGCGAGCCTTTGGCTTCTTTTATAAAGAGAGGCGTTCCGCCTACGGCGTTAAAGGCCCTGACGGGGCTGTTGACCCCTCCGGCCAGATGCTTAAGGGAATAGTTCCAGAGTTTTTTGGATTTATCAGTTTTGAGTTTCATATTTTAGCTGCTGCTAATGTGCTGCGCTTCTTTATAACTTCAGCGCGTCTACAAAATCAGCGAGTTCTTTATCGGTTCCGTCGAAAGGGGGCATGGTAGCTGCGGGATTCCTTAAGATGTTCTTCAGCTCTTCTTTGGTGTGCAGCTGCAGGGGTTTCTCCAGGTTAGGGCCGAAAGTACCGCCTTCGCCGTTATAAGTGTGGCAGACCAGGCAGCCGCGCGCTTCCAGCTCCACTTCCACATCGTGTTTTGAAGCCGATGGTTTAACCGGCGCGGACTTGGCCGCGGCGGTTTTAACGGGTTCGGGTTTAGGCGCCTGCTTTGCCGGAGTTTTCACTTCTGCGGCAGCCTTGGTTTCTGCAGCCGCAATCCCGGCTTTTTTAGGCGCGGCTACCAGAGCCCCGGTCATATACATATGCCCGTATATCAAATAAGGCTTCCTGGCCCGCTCGCGTGTGTAAGCTCCGAATGAAAAAGCTGTGAGCGCGGCCAGGCCGCCGGCGAGCAGAACTTTCCGCTTTGTCTTACGGGAGAGCAGGTAAACGGCGGAACAGGCAACGGCTATCGTGGCCAGGCTGGCCATGGGCCAGAAGAATTTGGCTACCGGGCCTTTTACTATGCTGTCGAAGACCGCCAGATTTATGTATTTAAGGGTGAATAAATAAGACAGGCCGCTTAAAGGCTGGAGCAAAATAGCCACGGCGAAGATGGTTCCGCAATAATCCAGCATCCAGGAATAATAGCCGGCGTCGGCGGCCGGCGCTTTACGCAGTTTAATGAAAGCGTAGATATAGCCGAACATAGCTGAATTTATCAGGCAGGGGAGCAGCACATGGGTGCTGGAGGCGGCGAAGCTGGGATTAAAGACCGCGTTCATAAGACGGGGATCCTGGAAATAGGTACCCGGGGTCAGCATAAAAGACCAGGCGGCGTTTATGACCAGCGCCGCGGCTATACCGGAAGCCGCCGCTACCCCGCCTATGAAGATATGCCGGCCTTTATTTGGGTTATCCCAGGTTCCGCCGTAGAGCGCGGTAGAAGCCATCATTACCAGGAAGAGAACCGCTTCAAGGAAAAGCGGCCAGAAGAAGATATTGTAAAGTTTTGAAGTGAACTCGGGGAAAAGCCCGATGAGGAGAACCACAAAAGTAACGCCCAGCACGCCGTTTATCTTCATCATGTCGGAAAGGAAATTTATATAACCTTTCGCGAACCTGTCATGAAAAGCGCTGTTCTTCCTGTAGCCTATCCATTCCCCGGTAAAAGCCAGGAAAACACCCCCAACCGCCACGAAAGCGAAAAAAACATGGGTAACAATGACCAGCGCCATTACCAGGGAATTACCGAGGAAAGGGAAATTTATATGGGGCATGTTTTATCAGTTTCCTCCTCTATCCGGGACAGCTATTTCTTAAAAGTACGCCATGCTGGTCTTTTTAAATTCTCTTAAGCTCTCAAGAACCAGGTACTCTTTGGCCCCGGTCTTTTTTACCAGTCCGCTGACCACCTTTAAGATTTCGGCGCGGCTGCGGCCGTGGACCATAGTATAAAGGTTATAGGACCAGCCCGGGCGGACAACGCGCTCATAGCAGTGGCTTATGGCCGGGGAGGCTGCGGCGGTCTTGCCGAAAGAAATAGCCCGGCCGGCCGGGATCTTCCAGGCTACCATAGCGTTGGCAAAATAACCGGCGCGCTTATGCCTGACTATAGCGCGCACGCAGCGCAGCACTCCGGATTTTTTGAATTTCTTAAGCGCGGCCAGGAATTCTTCCTCTTTAATACCCAGGCCGGCCGCCATCTTTTTAAAAGGCTCGGGCTCAAGAGGGATATCTCCCTGGAGGGCGCGGACTATGGCTTCTTCGGTCTTCTTTAATTTCATATGGGAAAGAAAGTCTTTATCTTGAACATTGTTTTCACCGGGAAGGAATAACATTTCTCCACCCCGGGCAGCCGCCTGAAAACGGCTATCTGCCGGTTCACCCCGGCCATGGTTCCCCGCACTCCTACGGTAAACCAAAGGTTCATTTCCCCCGCCCTTTCATAACAATGGGTAACTCCGGGGAATTTAGAAATTTCTTTAGCTACGGCCGCCAGCCGGGAGGGTTTCACCCGCGCACCGGCGAGCGTGGAAGAAAAACCCAGCTTGCGGGTTTCAAAGCTGCCGCCTATCCTGCGGACCACGCCTTTTTTCTTATAAGTTTTAAGCACTTTAAGGACATCGGCCCCCGTCACGCCTATCCCGGCGCCCAGGGCTTCAAAAGGGCGGCTGCAGGCGGGAATATCCGTCTGGGCCGCGTCCAGGACCAGTTTTTCTATTCTTGTAGCCCGAATTCCGCTTGCGGAATTCCCCGCGCAGCGGGCGGAAGGCCCAGCGCTATGCGCGCCCGGCCCGACGGGGCGTATGCCTCCCGCAGGGCGCCCGCTATGCGGGCGGTAAACTTCACCAGAAGTTTTCAGGCTAGCCATTTGGCGGCGTCCTTGGCGTGGTAGGTTATTATCATGTCGGCCCCGGCCCTTTTAATAGAGGTCAGGATCTCCAGGACCATGGCTTTCTCGTTTATCAGGCCTTTCTGCGCCGCCGCCTTCACCATCGAATACTCGCCGCTCACATTGTAAGCCGCGGTCGGGAACTGGAATTTTTCTTTTACAGCGCGCAGGATGTCCAGGTAGGCCAGGGCCGGCTTCACCATTACGATATCGGCGCCCTGCCTCACGTCGAGCTCCACCTCGCGCAGCGCCTCGAGATAATTGGCCGGGTCCATCTGGTAGGTTTTCCTGTCCCCGAACTGCGGGGCGGACTGGGCCGCTTCGCGGAAAGGCCCGTAGAAAGCGGAAGAATATTTGGCGGCGTAGGAAAGTATGCCTACGTCCTGGAAACCTTTCCCGTCCAGGGCTTTCCTTATCGCCCCGACGCGGTTGTCCATCATATCGGAAGGAGCGACCAGGTCGGCGCCGGCTTCGGCGTGCACCAAAGCTTCTTTGACCAGCAGCTCGAGCGTGCGGTCATTGTCCACCAGCATTTCGCCGGCGCGGTTCTTCCTGACGACGCCGCAATGCCCGTGGCTGGTGTATTCGCAAAGGCAGACGTCGGTCATCACGGCGATATCCGGCACGGACTTCTTTATCAGCCTGACGGCCTCCGGCACGGGGCCCCCGGGGTCATAGGCTTCTTTCCCGAGCGGGTCTTTTTTAGAGGGCAGCCCGAAAAGTATCAGCGAGTTTATGCCGAGGGCGCGGCATTTCGCGGCTTCGGCCGCCGCCTCGTCCACGGACAGGTGGAAGCAGCCGGGCATGGAAGAGATCTCTTTTTTGTATTTTTTACCGGGGACCACGAAAAGCGGGTAGACGAAATTGTCGGCGGTAACGCGGGTTTCCCTGAACATGTCGCGGGCCCATTTCAGGTTCCTGAGTCTGCGAGGGCGGGCTGAATCGGAAAGCATGTGGTCTTCTCCTTGAAGTCTGGCGGCTGTTAGCCTGCGGGTTCGGGCCTCCAGGGAACTTCCCCCGTGAACCCTGGAAGATGGAAACCCTTGCGTCGGTTTCCCCCCGTCAGGCGGGGCCCCCCCTTCCGCAAAGGGTTCACGGGGGAAGTTCCCTGGCGGACCTCCACTAACGGGCTTTCTTAAAATATCCCTGCGCCGCTTCCACGAGGCCCGGGATAGTGTAATCCTTCGCTTCGAAATCGGGTTTAAAGCCCTCCGATTTCATGGTGCCGGAAGTGATGGGGCCGATGCTGCCCATGGCCACGCCTTTAAGAAGTTTCTTGTCGGCGCCCTTGAAGCTCTCCATAAAACCGGTAACCGTGGAAGAGCTGGTAAAGGTGACAAGGTTTACCTCCCCTGCCTGCAGCAGCTTCTTCAGTTCCGGGAAATTGCCCCTGTCGGGAACGGTATTATAGGTGGGGATCTCGGTTACCAGGGCGCCGGCTTTTTTAAGGCCCGCATTAAGCATATCCCTGGCCATAGCGGCCCGGGGCAGGAGTATTTTCTGACCTTTCACTTTACCCAGCGCTTTCAGAATTGACTCGGAGATATACTTTTCCGGGACCAGGTCGGCATTTATGCCCCTGGCGCGCAGCGCCTCCGCCGTAGCGGGCCCGATAGCGGCCACTTTCGCGCTCCCGAAGCGGCGCGCGTCCAGGCCGAGCTTATTAAGCCGGTTAAAGAAAACTTCCACGCCGTTGGCGCTGGTAAAGATTACCCAATTGTAGCCGCCCAGCCCTTTTATTTCTTTATCCAGTGCGGAAAAAGTTTTAAGAGGTTCTATTCTTATTGAAGGGAAAACAATAACTTCGGCGCCCAGGCCGGTGAATTGCTGAGCAAGGGCGCTGGCCTGCTCCCGGGAGCGGGTCACCACTATTTTCCTGCCGAAAAGCGGCCTTTTCTCGAACCAGGCCAGCTGCCCGCGCAGGCCGGCCACGCCGCCCACCACGGTGACGGCGGGGGCTTTTATGTCCGCCTTGCGGGCGAGTTCGGCTATAGTAGAAAGGGTCCCGGAAAGGGATCTCTGCCGGGGCGTGGTCCCGTTGGAAACGATAGCGGCCGGGGTGGAGCCTTTCAGCCCCGCGGCCATGAGCTTGGCGGAAATGACGTCGAGGCTTGAAACGCCCATCAGGAAAACCAAAGTCCCGCCGCCGGAAGCCAGGCTGTCCCAGGGGAGTTTAAGCTCGCCATTCTTCTGGATATGCCCGGTAAGGAAGGTCACCATAGGCGCGAAAGAGCGGTCCGTGACCGGGATGCCGGCGTAAGCCGGCGCGGCCACGGCCGAGCTGACCCCGGGAACTATTTCAAAAGGTATTTTAGCGGCCGCGAGGTCCCTGGCCTCTTCCCCGCCGCGTCCGAAGATGAAAGGGTCCCCGCCTTTAAGGCGCACTACCGTGCCGCCTTTTTTGCCGAGGCGGACCAGGAGGGCGTTGATATCCTCCTGCTCCATGGCGTGTACCGCGCCGCGCTTTCCCACATAAAATTTTTTGGCTCTCTCCGGCGCCATGTTCACAAAATCGGGGTTGGACAGGGCGTCGTAAACCACATAGTCGGCCTTGCGCAGGCACTCCGCGCCTTTGATCGTCAGCAGGCCGGGATCGCCGGGGCCGCCGCCCACCAGGTACACTTTGCCTTTCGTCATATTTGCCTTAGAAGTCTGAAGTAGGCCTGTTTGTCGGCCTTCGCTTTGGACGCGAGCATTTTAACGCGCAGCTGCCGCAAAGCCTCAACTTTTTCAGCGAAAGCGCCGCCGTAGGTTTTCTCCAGCTGAAGGCGGATCTTTTTCGCCAGGGCCGGGCTGGCCCCGCCGGTAGAAACGGCTATGGTCAGGGGCCCGTTCCTGAAAACCGCGGGCACTATGAAATTGCAGAGGGCCGGCCTGTCCACCACGTTCACCAGCGCCCCGCTCCTGGCCGCCGCCTCGCCTACCAGGGCGTTCACTTCTTCGGAATCTGTGGAGCAGACTACCAGGGCCGCGCCTTTCAGGTCCGAAAGCCTGAATTTACGCCTGAAAAACCTGACCTGCCCTTTTTCGCCGAGCTTTGCGAAACCCGGGTGTAAAAGGGGAGCCACGACCTTAACTTGCGTAGCGCCGGACTTAAGCAGCGTTTCCGTTTTGCGGAACGCTACCTCGCCGCCGCCTACCACGAGGCATGGCTTCCCCTTTATGTCAAGGAACACCGGGTACAAAAAGGCTTTTATTTCGCTTCCTCTTTCTTCTCTTCGCTCTTCTTCCTGTCCACGTCTACGTGGGGGCTGTGGCAGTCGCGGCAGTCGCGGCCTTTGCCGTTTATCATCTTTTTCTTATCGGCCATGGGGGCTTTCATGTGAAGGCTGCCCGCGCCGTGGCAGGCTTCGCACTGCACGTTGGCCATTTCCGGGGTAGCTTCCATGGAGACAAAGCCGCCGGTTTCGCCCATGCCGGTAACATGGCACTTTACGCACTCGGGTTTTTTCCGGTCTTCGGCGGTAAGAGCATCTATCGCCGTAGCATGCTTCATCTTCATCCAGGTAGCGTGCTGCTTGGAATGACACATTTTGCACTTGCCTGCGCCGAGGTACGTAGCTGTTGCGGGCGCGTCCTGGGCCACAACTATTCCGGCTATGCCCATGAACACCAGACACCCGAGCAATGATATCGTTTTCATTTTTCCTCCTGAGGATCTAGAACAGATAAAACAATACTTATTTAGAAATGGTTGCAGGCTGGCGGACTGCCCACGGACTTGCAAGCATTACTCTGATTATACAGTTTTTTTTGAGGTTATGCCAAAGAGCCGGACCCGGCCGCTATAGGACCGGGTTCCAGAGCGCTGCCGGGTTAAAAAAGCTTATTGAATAAGGGAAAGCCGAAATTCGGGATTAAGGGTTTTCGGAGGGAGCCTTGTCGCGGCCCCATCTGCCGGGGGAAACCCCGGTTTTAAGGTTTCCGGACTGGACTGCGGCTTTATCCCCGCTTATCCCGGCAGAATGCGGCTCAGTATCAGCCTGCAGCCGGCCGGTCAAGATAGGAACGGCTATTTTAAGTATTAAGGTGTAAATAAAGAAACCAAGGGCCCAGATTCCCGCGCAGATCAGGATTTCGTTATAGGTAGGCAGATATTCGACTATCTCGCCCAGGGGATTGGGAATAAAAGCCGGGATTATAAAACCCATCCCTTTCTCTATCCAGACCCCTATTATAGCCAGGACGCAGGCAGCGTTGAGCCATTTAAGTTTGCGGGAAGCCGGCAGCATCAAAAGCAGGAAAGCGGTCACGTTCATCCCCAGCGCGGTCCAGATCCAGGGAACCAGCGCGCTATGTCCGTGCAGGCCGAACAGGAGATATTTAATATGCGCCACATGCTGGGTCTGCATGTAAAACTCTTTAAAGACTTCGCTGAGAAAAAGAAAAATATTTATCGCCATCGCTACCTGTACCACGTCCCTCAGCCGCAGCACCGCCCCGTCCAGGATATTATAGGAAGTATAGCGCCGCACCAGCTGGAGAATGAGAATAAGGAAGGCGGGTCCCGCCGTGAAAGCCGAGGCCAGGAAACGCGGCGCGATAATGGAAGAATGCCAGAAAGGACGCCCGGCCAGGCCCTGGTAGAGAAAAGCCGTAACGGTATGAATGCTTACGGCCCAGACTATTGAAAGCAGGACAAAAGGGATATAGAGGAGCTTGAGCGGCTCCCGCTTTAAAAAACGCATATAAAGCAGGTACCCGGCGACATAAGCGTTAAGGAAAAGATAACCGTTTAAGACTATAACATCCCAGGTAAGCAGGGAGCTGGGCCAGTTAAAATTTCCCAGCGGCGGCGGCAGCATATGCCAGACCCTTTCCGGGCGCCCCAGGTCCACGGTTACGAACAGCATGGCCATTATAAGCGTGGCAACGGCCAGGATCTCGCCGAAAACCACCACATCGTGCATATGATGGTCGTGATAGATATAAACCGGGATAACCATCATTACCGCCGCGGCGGCCATGCCCACCAGGAAGGTGAAATTGGCAATATAAAGGCCCCAGGAGACATGATCCGACATCCCCGTGGTCCCGAGACCGTGCACGAACTGCACGCAATAAGCGTTGATCCCGGCCAGGGTAATAAGCGCAAGGGCCGACATCCAGGCGTAATAGCGCCAGTCGCCGTTCAGGACTTCCCCTGCGGAAAGCCGGAAAAATCTGAGAAGATTAGACATCGGTGTAATAATAGAACCTGGGCACCGTGCCAAGTTCTTCCTTAAAGATATATACGCGCTTGTCGCGGATAATGCTGGAGATCTCGCTGTCAGGGTCCAGCATATTCCCGAATTTCCGCGAGCCCGTGGGGCAAACTTCCAGGCAGGCCGGGTATTTCCCCGCCCGCGTCCGCTGCAGGCAGAAAGTGCATTTCTCCATTGTGCCTTTAGGCCTGGGCCGGTTGGAGAGATAATCTATCTTCGGATTAAAATCTTTTTCAGGCAGATAGGGCTCTTTGAAATTAAAACGCCTGGCATGGTAGGGACAGGCGGCCTCGCAGTAGCGGCAGCCGATGCACCAGTTATAATCCACCACCACTATCCCGTCGGGCTCCCTCCAGGTGGCTTTAACCGGGCAGACCTTGGTGCAGGGCGATGTTTCACAATGATGGCACTGCACCGGCATGTAGTAATGGCCCTCTTTAGGGACCTGGCCCTCGTAATCGATGCTGGATTTCTCCACATCGATATTCCCCTTCTCCATCTGCAGCACGCTTATATATTGTATCTGGGGGTCCCGGGACTGGTTATTTTCTTTCATGCAGGCGTAAACGCATTTCCGGCAGCCCACGCAGCGCCCGATATTAAGGGCGTAAGCGTACTGCACCCCGTCCATAGGCGGAAGGGCGGTCAGTTGCGGGGCGGCCCCGTATTTTTCCTGCAGCTGAGAGGCTATCCTTTCAAGGACCTCTTTCTTCTGGCCGGGAGTAAGCTCGGTAAAATGTTTTTGCAGCATCTCTCGCAAAGGAGGGAATCCGCCAAAATCCCTCAGGGGAGAGAGCGCGGCCGCCGCGGCTGCGGCGGCGCCGGCGGCAGCCACGGCGAGGAACTGCCTGCGGGTAACGCCGGAGCCATAGGGCTTGGGATGGGAAAAGGGGGCTCCTTGCGGATCTTTTTCTTCGGCCATTAATGAGTCTCTCCCGGAGTATTGTGTTTTAACGGGGCCGGAGCGGCCTTCATCGGCTTGAAAGCCGGGGAGTGGGGGTCGTGGCAGGCAATGCAGACCAGGTTCTTTTGCTCGCCAGCGGTTTTGTCCCAGTAACCATTGCGGCGCCCATGGGTCCCTCTCTGCCAGTCCCTGTACGTGGGGCCGTGGCATTTAGCGCAAAGCGTTTCCACTTTGGAAAAAGGTATCTGCCCGCCGCCATTGGCCGCAAAAAAATCCCGCTTGCCGTTATTATGGCAGTTGAAGCAGCGGTTGTTCGAACCGTGCTTTAAAACCACCTTATTATGTATTTCGGGGGCTGTCCTGGGGTCCTGGTCGGTGGGGTCCGAGTGGCAGTCTCCGCAGGCCATGCCCATGGTCCCGAGTTTTTTTCCTACTGTCCTGACGGGGGAAATATCGTAATACTCGGGCTTCATTACAAAAGCGCGGGGGCCCTGCTCAGAGGTGTGCCTGTTGGTATAGAAGAACCAGGCTGCCGCAACGCAAGCCGCGCCTACCGCTATAAGCAGCAGCGTGGGGATTTCCGTATTACGGAAAGCGTCGGTTTTTTTCCAGTCTTGCTCTGACATTTTTAAACAAATCTAAACGCTCCGGATAACCGGAATTCAAGCGCAAAGAGAAAACAAAGGCTGCGCTCTTCCCGGTTCAGGGCTTTTGCGCAGCGCCGGGAGTTTTTACAAATTTAACCAGTTCCGCTATCTGCTTGTCGCTCAGCTTATTTTTAAAGGCGGGCATTTTCCCTTTCCCGTCATGAATCGCCTTTGCTAGGTCAGCGTCAGCCTTTGCCTGTACTTCCTCGCTGGTAAGGTCCATCTCCGAGGGAGCTACTTTAAAGACTTTAGTCATTGCAGGGACGCCTTTTGCGTCTTTGCCGTGGCAGGAAACGCAAAGGCTTTTATAATTCCGGGAGGCTTCAGCGGCAAAAGACGGCATAGCCTGCCCGCAAAGCAGCAGAATTCCCGAGATCGCGGCCGTTCTTTTTATCATGATGTTTTTCTTGCCGACTATTTAAAGCGTAAAGCCCTGCTGTCCGGTCAGGCAGATATCAGCAGGTTCCGGAACATTTTTAAATTATACAATTTCATCCCCTCCAGGTAAAGAGAACTTCGATATAATCACTACTAATATTCTGCTATTACGCCGCATTCTCGCCCAGCGGAGGGCGCTGACCGCCTTTGCCGGCAAACCTTGATATCCAGATGCTCAGCTCGTAAAGGACCAGCATAGGCGCCGTAAAAAGAAGCATGTTAAAAATATCGGAGGTAGGGGTGATAACGGCCGCAACTATAAGTATCGCTACTATCGCGTAACGGTATTTGCTTCTCAGCAGGCGGTGGTCGATGATCCCCAGCCTTGTAAGTATATAGCTTAGAACCGGCATTTCAAAAACGAGGCCGCAGCCCATAACGGTCCAGGTGACGAAAGAAATATAGTTCTGGGCCGAGATTAGCGGCTGAAGCTCTTCTCCCGCAAAGCCGATAAGGAAAGCGATAGCCGGAGGGATCAGGATAAAATAAGAGAACAGGACTCCGAGCGAAAAAGAGAGCATTACCCCCCCCACAAAGACAAAAACATTGCTTTTCAGTTTCGAACCGGCGGCCGGCTCTATGAATTTCCAGGCCTGGAACAGCAGAAAAGGCATGGACAGTATCAGGGCGGAGATAAATGAAATATTAAGGTAGACCGCCAGGGCTTCGGTAGGCGAAAAGAAGACCAGCTTGTCCACTACCCCTGAGATAGGCTGCTTTATGACCTTAAACAGCAGCGAGGAATAATTGAAGGACAAGCCGAAAGCGCAGGCGAAAAAAGCGAGCGAATACAGCAGCCTGCGTCTTAATTCATCCAGGTGGGACGGTAAAGGAAGTACGGGGTCCATGAGGAGTAAAGACAAAAAAACCGGGGCGGAAGCTTTAGCCTGGCCTTTATCTATACCTGCTTTAAATTATTTCAGCAGTTTTTCGTCAGCCGGGGATTTCTCTTCCGTGGTTTCCCTCATGCCTTTTTTGAATTCTTTTATGGTCGTGGCTACGGACTTGCCCAGCTCGGGAAGCTTGTTGGCGCCGAAAAGAAGAACGCAGATAAACACTATAAAAAGCATTTCCGGCGTATCCATTCCTAATATTCTCATAATAACCTCCGGCCACTAAAAACTGTCATCTAACTCCCTATATTATACCTCTTTCCGCAGGGCTAATGAGCGGCGCCTTATCTCCAGCGCGATACCCCGGAAGATCAGGACATGGGCCGGGTAAAGGGAGTACCAGTAAAGATTGCCGAACAGGCCGAAAGGCTCAAAATACGCGGTGATGCGGAAGATAGAAGCCCCCCGCACATCCGGGACCGCCTCAAACTGCAGCCAGCCCTTGCCCGGCAGCCGCATCTCGGCGCGGAGCAGCAGCATTCGCCCCTCTATAACCCGCTCTACGCGCCAAAAATCCAGAACCTCTCCCTGGCGCACGCTGTCCGGGTTGCGGCGCCCGAGGCGCATCCCTATGCCGCCTATCAGCCTGTCCTGCAGCGCTTTCAGCGCCCAGAGCCACTGGGCATAGAACCAGCCCCGCTCTCCGCCTATACCGGAGAAAACCTTAAAGACGGTCTCGGCGGGCGCTTCTACTGACAGAACATGGGCGTGGCGGATAAGACCTTCCCTGTCCTCAAAAGTATAAGACTTGGCGTAGGAAGGCGTAAAAGCGGCTGTCCAGGAAGTTTCAACTTTATGCTCGCTCAGGCGTATCAGCGCGTATTTCACGGCCGTATCATAGTCCAGCGGCTTTATCCCGGGGAAAAATTCCTCCGCCTCTTTCCCGCTGCAGGTAACCTCGCAGAGCAGGCTTTCTATAAGGGGGCGGGCAAAAACTCTGGGTACCGGGGTTATCAAACCCACTATCGCGCTGCCGAATCCTATATTTCCGTAGCGCAGGTCTATAAACCGGCGCTTCAGGCCCCTGATATCGGCGTAAATGCGCAGCAGGTCCTCGTAGGGATGCGAGGTAGCCCCGCCTATCTCTATTATACGCCCGGCGGTTTCTGGTTTTTCAAGAGAGGTTACAAGGTAATTCAGGGCGTCCCGTACCGCTATCGGCTGGCAGCGGGCCTTGAGCAGCCGGCTGGTGGGAATTACCGGCAGGCGCTCTACCAGGTAGCGGATCATCTCAAAAGAGATGCTGCCGGAACCTACTATTATAGCGGCCCGAAATTCGGTTACCGGGGTACCCAGGGATTTAAGTATCTCTCCCACGCGGTGACGGGAGTTCAGGTGCTTTGAAAGCCCGGGGCCTTCTTTGCCCATCCCCCCCAGATAGATTATCCTGCCGCAGCCCGCCGCGGCCGCGGCTTTGGCGAAATTCAAAGCGGAGGCGGCCTCCATTTTCTCAAAACCGGGCACGTCGGCCATGGAGTGCACAAGGTAATAGGCGGCGTCTATCCCGGCCAGGGCTTTGTCCAGGCCTTCGTTCTTATAAACATCGCCCTTGATTATCTCTACGCTGCCTGCCCAGGGGCGCCCGTCCAAGTGCTCCGGGTTCCGCGCCAGGCAGCGCACGAAATAACCTTTAGCAATAAGGCGCGGAATAAGCCGGCCGCCTATATACCCGGTGGGGCCGGTAACCAGAATTTTTTTATTTGTTCGGTCCATGGCGGAGGCAGGACGACTAGACCGGCAGAATTGAACGCTCTTTGGCCCAGTTGCGCAGAAAATCCACGGCCTCCGCTTTTATAACGGAGAGAGGGCGGGTAAGTTTCAGCTGCTCGAGAACATGTTTAGCGGAGATCTTTTCATTTGCGCCGGAGGCGCTGTACAGGGCCGAGATAACGGCCTGCTCTATCTCGGCGCCGCTGAACCCGGCGCAGTTTTGCGCAAGACCGGGCACGTCGAATAATTCAGGGTCCAGGCCGCGCTTTTTAAGATGGATCTTCAGTATGGCCTCGCGCACCGGGGCCTCAGGCAGATCGGCAAAGAATATTTCATCAAAACGGCCCTTTCTCAGAAGCTCGGGCGGCAGGTTATTTATATCGTTGGAAGTAGCCGCGATAAAAGAGCGGTCTTTGCGCTCCTGCATCCAGGTGAGCATGGTCCCCAGGACGCGCTTGGACACGCCGCCGTCTATCTCCCCCGAAGAGGAAGCGAAGATCTTTTCTATCTCGTCTATCCACAGGCAGACCGGGGCCAGGCGCTCCACAGTGGCCAGCGCTTTGCGCAGGTTTTCTTCGGTTTCGCCGATATATTTGGAATAAAGCCGGTTCAGGTCCAGGCGGTAAAGCGGGATGCCGAGCTCGCCGGCTATAACCTTGGCGGCCAGCGACTTGCCGCAGCCCTGCACTCCCAGCAGCAGCAGGCCCTTGGGCGGAGGGAGAGGGCCTTCGCTGAAGAAAGAATTCCTGCGGTCTTTTACCCAGCGCTTAAGGCTGCCGAAGCCCGCTATAGCGGCATTATGCTCGGAGCCGAAATACTCAAGTATCCCGTCCTGGTCGAAAGCTTCTTTCTTGAATTTCTCCAGCTCGGAAATATCGCTGGCGTCAAAACAGCTGTCTTTTAACAGGCAGAGGTTTATCGCGTTCCTGACCTGCTGCAGGGAAAGGCCCTTCAGCGTTTTAATAACGCGCTTCAAAGACTCGGGCGGCATATTGATAACCAGATGCGCCGAAGTCGTCTTGAAATCGGAAATCATCTTATTCACCTCGGACATTATCTGCTTCTCGTCCGGGTAGCCGCCGGAGATACGCGCGGCCAGCGGGGCTATGTCGGGCGGCAGTTTAACCTCGGTCCCCACCAGGACCACGGTGGTAGGGGTCCCCTTTATACGGTTGAGCATGTCCTTGAAAAGCCTGGCCGCCGCTGCGTCATTGAGGAAGCGGTCCAGGTCCGAAAAAGCGAAGACAGCGCTGTGCGGGTCTTTTATCAGGTCATTGGCGATGCGCAGCATCGCGGCGGGATCCCCGGTTTTATAAAAGGAATTTTCATTCTTGCCTATGCGCAGCCCCTTGGTGAGCGACCAGGTATAAAAGGTGAGGGACTGCGCCTGCGCCACGCTATGAAGCTGCCCCAGGATATAGTTCTCGTCTATAGCGTCCACCAGCACAAGGGGATAGCGGGATTTGATAAGGAGTGATATTTCTTCTTCGAAATTCATAAGGCGGCGCAGGGACCGGCTAAGCAAAACCCTGCCGGAGCCCGACGCTTACGCAGCGCGGAGGGCGAGGCTGGGAAGGGCGGGCACGGTGTGCGGGTGGCCGCAGGCCACTGCAGTGACCCTGTTTTTGCGTTCCGGTCCCCACGCCGCCCCGGCACCGAATAAGAACAGACTAACCCTACAAGAGTCGGATTGATCGCGCCCGGCAGTCGGTCACAGGCTCCCGGACCTCCGTCGCTCACCGGGACCTTCGACCCCGGCTCCGCGTGCTCGCTCCGCCGGTCCGCCTTTCGATTCCTGCCGCGGGACATAATTATGTCCCGCTCCGGGTTCCTTAGAACAGAAATGGTGCGCCCGGCAGGAATCGAACCTGCACTAGAAGCTTCGGAGGCTCCTGTGATATCCATTTCACCACGGGCGCGCTTGTCGCACCCCGCATACGCGGGGCGGATTAACCGCCGGCCCTCTAAAGGAATCCGGCCGGTGCTCTACAGGGGGGCTAAGCTCCCCTTTGTCGCTCGCTTTTCACGCCATTAAAGACGTAACCGCTCGCTGAACCCCTCTTAAGAGGTCCCCGCGCTCGCTAAAGAAGGTAAAGCGCGGGCTTATCTTAAAATACAGCACAAAACTTATTTTACCTTATTTCCGCCGTACACATTAAACATGCTTCTTCGCTATTTCAACCAGGCTTTTTTCAAAAGCCTTCAGGTCAGCTGGGATCTCCCCCCCGCCCTGCGCGAAGTCTTTGCGGCCGCCGCCGGAACCGTTGACGGCGTCGGCTACGCTCTTGGCTATGGCCGAAGCGTCAACTTTCACATCCCCCGTATGGGTGATTATAAAAGAAAACTTGCTCTCCGACCTGGAGTAAATAAAAAGCAAAGTGGACCTCAGGTCTTTCTTGACCTCGTCGGACAGTCCGCGCAGGTCTTTCATGCCAAGCGCGCCAGCGTCATAAACCAGGAAACTTGAGCCGGAACCGTCTATCCCCTCGACCAGGAGTTTTTTTCCGTCTTTAGCCGGAACCGCTGGGGCGGACTTCGCTTTGCCCGCTTTCAGCTCTTTGATATTCTCAAGCAGCTGGGCCACGCGCGCCGGCAGGTCCTGCGGCGGGATAGAAAGCCTGGAAGCGGCGGCTTCGGCGAAACCCGCAAGCCTGGAAAGATGCGTCACGGCGGCCGGACCGGCCACCCCTTCTATACGGCGAACTCCGCGAGAAACGGAGGAATCCTTGAGGATCTTGATCACTACGAGCTCGCTAAGGGAATCTATATGGGTCCCGCCGCAGAGCTCCAGGCTGTAGCGGTCCCTGGCCGCGTCCCAGCCGCCGCTGTTTATAAGCACAAAACGCGCGGGGTCCTGGTATTTTTCTCCCAGCAGGGTAGTGGCGCCGAAGTTCCCGGCGTCTTTAAGAGGCCGCTCCATCTTAAAAACCCTGAATCTTTTTTTTATAGCTTCGTTCGCTATCTTCTCCACCGCGGACAGCTCCTCTTTGTTCGGAGTTTTGGTGATGGTATAGTCGAACCGGAAACGCTGGGAATCCACGTCCGAGCCGGCCTGCCGGGTGCCGTCCCCGAAAACTTCTTTAAGAGCGGCGTTCACCACATGCACCGCGGTATGGTTGCAGGCGATATCATGCCGGGACGAAGAAACCCGGGCCAGAACTTTCATTCCCTTTTTAATTTCGGAGACGGGTTTCACATAGTGGAAATAGACTTTGGCCACCGGTTTCTGTGTATTGGCTACGCCCGCGACCTCTATCCCGCCGGAGATTAAATGCCCGGTATCCCCCACCTGGCCTCCCGATACTGCGTAGAACGGGGTACTATCCAGCACCGCGTAACCGTCGGCTCCGGCCGGCAGGGTATCTACTATATTCCCTTTCAGGTCGACCAGGCCGAGAATTTCTGATTCTGTTTCTGTGACTTCGTAGCCTTTAAAAACGGTCGCGGGGAATTTTTCCTCGGCGGTCTGGAAGATAAAACCGTCCTTCTCCCCGGAATCTTTCCAGTTGGCGCGGGCCGTTTCCTGGGCGGACTTCCGGGCGGCTTCGAAGCCGGTTTCGTCCAGCGGGATATTCTTTTTAAGCGCAAGTTCGCGCGTCAGCTCTATGGGGAAACCGTAAGTTTCATAAAGTTTGAAAGCTTCCTTCCCGGGGACGCCGCGCGGATATTTTTCCAGCAGGTCGGAGAGGAATTTTTCGCCGGTCTCCAGGGTCTCTATAAAACCCTGCTCCTCGAATTTGAGGGCGGCCGAGATCTGCTTTTCGGCCAAGATCACTTCCGGGTAAACATCCCTGAAGATTTCATGGACCGATGGGACCAGGGCGTGCAGGAAAGGGTCTTTGGCGCCGAGGATGCGGCCGTAGCGGGCGGCGCGGCGGATAAGGCGGCGCAGCACGTAGCCGCGTCCTTCATTGGAGGGCATAATACCCTCGGCTATCAGGAAAGAAGAAGCCCGGAGATGCTCGCTGATAATACGGTAAGCCGAGCCGGCCTCCCCGGAAGAACCCGGCTCCACTTTAAGAAGTTTCGAAGCCGCCTGCACTACAGGCTGGAAAAGCGAGGTTTCGAAAGGCGATTCTTTGCCTTCTACTATAAAAGTAAGGCGCTCCAGGCCCAAGCCCGTGTCTATATTCTTGCGGGGCAGCGGCTTAAAAGTCCCGCCGGCCTGCTTGTCGAACTGGGTGAAAACATGGTTCCAGATCTCTATATAGCGGTCGCATTCGCAGGCCCCGGGGCCGGCGCAGCCTTTATGGTCGTATTTCTCTCCGCGGTCCCAGTAAACCTCGGAGCAGGGACCGGAAGGGCCGGTATCGCCCATGGCCCAGAAATTATCTTTATCTCCCAGCTCTATTATATGGGAGCGCAGGTTCGCGGGGAGGATGCTTTCCCAGATAGCGCGGGCTTCCTCGTCGCGCGGCGCCACGCCGCCTTTATAAATGGAAGGGTAAAACCGCTCCGCCGGCAGGCCCAGTTCCTTGGTGAGGAATTCCCAGCCCCAGGAGAGGGATTCTTTCTTGAAATAATCCCCGAAGGAGAAATTCCCGAGCATCTCGAAAAATGTCAGGTGCCTGATGGTCTTGCCTACATTATCGATGTCGGTAGTCCGGAAACTTTTCTGGCAGGAAGCCGCCCGCTTCATATCCGTCTTAAGCCCGAGATAATAAGGCTTGAACTGCACCATGCCGGCCGAGGTAAAAAGCAGCGAAGGGTCCCCCTCCGGTATCAGCGGGCTGGATTTGACTACGGGGTGGCCGTTCTTGGCGAAGAAATCCAGAAAACTTTTGCGAATCTCGTAGCTTTGCATGGCTTGAAGCGTCCTTTGCTCTCTTATATATTCAGGATTATACAATTTTGTCCCGCTGCCGGGCCCCTAAAGAAAAAGTCCGGGAGGTTTGTCCTTCCGGGCTTTCTCAGGAAACGCGGACCACTTTGTTTAGAACGCAATTGCCGCAAGTTTGTAGAAGCCGGCCGCTATAAGCGCGGCGGCGGGAATGGTGAATATCCAGGCCCAGACTATCTGGCCGGCCACTCCCCACTTAACCGCGCGTATGCTCTTGACCATTCCAACGCCCACTATTGAGCCGGTTATGGTATGGGTGGTGCTTATGGGCACGCCAATGGCGGAAGCCCCGAACAGCACCAGCGAAGCGCCGAACTCGGCGCAGAACCCGTCCACCGGGCGCAGCTTGGACAGTTTATTGCCCATGGTCTTAACGATGCGCCAGCCGCCGGACATAGTGCCCAGAGCTATTGCCGCATGACAGGACAGGACTATCCAGAGCGGAATATGGAATTCCGTGCCCAGGTAACCGGCGCTGAACAGCAGCCCGGCTATTATACCCATGGTTTTCTGCGCATCATTACCGCCATGGCCCAGACTGTAAGCCGCCGCACTAAGCAGCTGCCCTTTGCGGAACAGGTGATCAACCTTGGATGGAGTTGAGCGCGCGAAAAGATTATAAATAATCGTGGCCAGCAGCATCCCCAGCAGCATTCCTACTACGGGAGAGATGACTATGAAAGCCACGGTCTTTATTATTCCTTTCATCACCAGCGCCGTCGGTCCGGCTTTTACAAGCGCGGACCCTATCAGCCCGCCCACCAGGGCATGCGAAGAGCTGGAAGGGATACCGTAATACCAGGTTATCACGTTCCAGGAACAGGCGCCCATCAGCGTGCCGAAGATAATATAACTGTCCACCTGGGCTATATCAACTATACCCTTGCCTATTGTTCCGGCCACATGCAGGCCGAAGAAGAGGAAGGCGATGAAGTTGAAGAAGGCGGCCCACAATACCGCGTACTTGGGAGAAAGCACGCGGGTAGCCACTATGGTGGCTATAGAGTTGGCGGCGTCGTGGAAGCCGTTCGAAAAGTCAAAGAACAGCGCCAGAGCGATCAGAAAAATAATGGCTATGAACGTACTATCCATGTTTCACCAGTATGGACTCGATCACTTTGGCTGCATGCTCGCAGTTATCCAGCGTGGCTTCGGCCACTTCGAACATCTCTTTCCACTTTATCACCATGATAGGGTCTTTCTCGGTCTCGAACAACCGGCTTATGGCCGTTTCCCGCACCAGGTCGCCCATATTCTCAAGGCGGTTGACCTCTATGCAGTGGTCCAGAACGCGGCGGGCGCGCTTGGTATCGTGCATATGATTTATTGCGTTGGAAAGGGCGATGGCGGACTGGTCGATAAGATCGATGAACTGGGCGAAGTACTCGTTGCCCGGGTCCAGTTTATAGAGCTTCATGCGGCTGGCCATAGCGTTGATCATATCCAGCACATCGTCCAGCTGGTTAGCCAGAGCGAAGATGTCTTCCCGGTCTATGGGGGTGATGAAAGTGCGGTTGAGCATGTCCGTTATCTCGTGGGAGAGGGTATCTCCCTCGTGCTCCAGGTCATGAATATGCCTGGCGGACTCTTCGCTCATCACGCCGTCCTTAAGTATTGATTTAAAGAAAGCGGAAGCCTTGACCAGATTCTCGGCCTGCAGGTTGAAATAGTCGAAAAACTTTACTTCCTTCGGGATAAAATTAAGTGCCATATTTTCTCCTTGTCCGCGTTTTAGTTGCGCTTCCTTTATAGTTTAAGAAAAGCGCTTGAAGCTGTAATGAAGCCTGTGTAAAATGTGTGTAAACGGAACAAAACCCTGCGGCTTTTTCCCTTAGAATTTAATATTCAGGTCGGCCTGAAGCAGCCGCTCGCTCTTCAGGTTCCCGCTGAGAGGCTTTGCGGAGTAGTAATCAAACTCCAGCCCCGCCCCGCGCGTAAGGCCAAGCGCCAGCCGCGCCTCGTGGCCTTTAACGCTGGTGCTGCCGCCGTAATAGTCAGAATCCGGGTAATTATCCAGCCAGGCGTCTTTTTCAAGCCTGCGCAGGGAATAGCGCAGCTGCCACTCTCCGGGCGCCTCAACCTTTCTCTGGCCTATTTTCAGGCCTCCTATCCAGCCGGAATTATTACTGCCGTGATCAAGAGAACGGACATAATTCCCGAAAACGCCGAGATAAGAGACTTTACACCCGAGCGCGCCCAGCAGCCGTACCGGATTACGGATATTGGCGTTAATTTCAAATTCCGGACTAAAAGCGTCATAGCCGTATTTATAGTTTCCAGCGTCCAGCGTATTAGCCTGCTGATAGCCTTCTGCCACGGAGGGGCGGTAGGCAAGTGCGGCCGAATGCTTTAAATGGCTGAAGGCGTAAACAGCCGCAGCCGCCTTGAAATCATAAACGCCGCCGGCGCTCTTCCAGCTTAGCCCCGGCTGGGCGAACAGCAGGCCAGGATCCTGCGGGTCATTTGAAAGCTCGTTAAGCACCAGGTACCCGGCATTGCCGAAGAACTTCCAGTTGCCGCCTAAAGCTGAAGTCACCCTGGCGCTAAGGCCCTCCGGATTAATATCCCCGTCCCAGAGCAGGTCATTGGTAAGCCACAGCGGGTTTTTAGAGCGCCCCGCCGTAACAGATAGGGTGTCGGAAGCTTTATATTCTGCGAAAGCGTAATCAATATAAATATTTTTCTTTCCGTGATTGTCGGTAAAGGTCAGCATTGTGGAACGCGGATCGGCGCCGGAGCCGCTGGCAAACCCGAAAGCTCCCGAAACGCGGTCGTTTATTTTAGCGTCAAAGCCCAGGCGCAGCCGGTAGCGGCCGCGGTGCCTGGAGTACTGTTTGTTCTCGTTATCATTTAACTGGTAGCGCATCCGCATGTCCCCGCGCAACTTCAGCGCCTGCTGCGGGGGGAGGGCTGCCGCGGGAGGAGCGCTTGCCCGTATTTCGCCGGCCTCGGAGCTGTTAATTATATTTTTCTCAACAAGCCGGTCCAGCAGGGTATCCATCTCTCCGGCGCTGGCGGGCGGGACCGCCGCAAAAAACAACAGGCTAAGCATGATTTTCTTCAAGGTCATGCTATAAGTTTAGGAAAAACGCTTAACGCCTTGATAAAAACCGTGTAAATTATGGGTAAATTTGAGGATCAGAGGACTAGGAGCCTGTCCTACATAGGCAATTTCGCCTGCAATTGCCGCTTTTGTCCTGCGCCTTCGCGCCGCTCAACTCACAACCTCCGTCGAGAGTGCTCGTCTCGCGGCGCTTTGGCTCGGCTCCAAAACAGACAATTTCGTCATGAAAGCCTTATGTCGGACAGGCTCCTGGAAGGCGAGAAGACTAGAAAGACGAGGAGCTCCTTACGGACCAATCCGCCAGTCTTCTATTCCTCAAATTCTCTATTATTTCGGGATGGTGAACCAGAAGGAAGAACCGCGGCCCTCGGAACTTTCTACGCCGACACTGCCGCCATGAAGTTCTACCAGGTGTTTAACTATGGAAAGCCCCAGGCCCGTGCCGCCTATTTCGCGCGACCTGGCCTTGTCTACGCGGTAGAAACGCTCGAAGACCCTGGCTAGATGCGCGGCAGGGATGCCGGGGCCGGTATCCTCTACGGAAATCTTTACGCTTTCTTCGCCGGCAGAAGCGGATATTTTTATGCTTCCGCCTTCGCTATTGTACTTTGCGGCATTATCCAGCAGGTTTATAAGAACCTGCGAAAGCTTGTACCGGTCGGCTTTCACCTCAAACCCGGCCGGAACCAGGTTAAGGACGGAAACCTTTTTTTTAGCCAGAATAACCGTCAACCCGCTCGCGGCGTCATCTACCCTGTCCTTAAGGTCAAACGGCTTTATTTCAAGCTGGGCCTGTGCGGACTCCGCGTAAGACAGCTTCAGCAGGTCGTTTACCAGATTATCCAGCCGGAGCGCCTGCTCGTGTATGCTGCGGGCGAAGCCGGGCCCGTGCTCCCGGTCTTCAAGCGCGCCGTTAAGCAGGGTTTCGGCACAGCCCCTTATGGCGGTAAGCGGGGTTTTCAGCTCGTGCGAGACATTGGCCACAAAATCCCGCCGCATATTTTCCAGCTTGCGCGGCCCGGTGATGTCCCTGGCCACCAGGACGCAGCCGCCTATAACCCCGTTCTCAGCAAGAGGAGAAGCGCTCACGCTCAAGACCGTGCCGGGAAAGGCCTCCGGTTCTATCTCAAAAGAAACAGGCCGGCCGCTGGAAAGAGCCTTGATGGCCGCGGAAGACAGTTCCGGGCCGGCGGGCATACCGGAAAGGCGCATTCCTTCGGCGTCAAAACTCCGCGCCCCCATCAGCTCGCGGGCCCGCGGGTTTATCCGAGTTATAACGCCTCCGCCGTCGGTGACCACGATAGCCTCGGACATATCCCGGAAGGCCGCCTCCAGTTCAAGACGCCGCAATTCCGCCTCGCGTATCCTGACGTTGATCTCGCCCGCCATATAGTTAAGCGTTTCAGAAAGTTTTTTTAGTTCGCCGGAAGACCCTGCCGGGATCCGGTAGTCGAAGTCTCCGGCCGCAAAGCGTTTTGAACCCTCTATTATCTTGCCGAACTGCCTGCCGATAAGCAGGACTCCCGCCAGACCTATGAGCAGAACGGAGAAGGATGACAGATAGAATGAAAGTGTTATATTGCGGCTCAGGTCCGAAAATAAAAAAAAGGCTGAAAGCGCCAGGACGAGGACCAGCAGACAGGAGAAAAGCGCCCTGAACCTGAAGGTGGAGAATATATTCATTTAAGACTCGAACCTGTACCCGTAGTTCTTTACCGTCACTATGCGCTTACCCTCGGCCCCGAGTTTTTTGCGAAGGGTGCCTATATGCACGTCCACCGTCCGGGTCTCCACTTCTATAGAAGCGTCCAGGCCCCAGGCTTTCTCCAGCAGGGCCTCGCGCGAAAGCATTTTCCCCCCGGCCGCCATCAGGGCTTTTAAAAGCTCGAATTCCCGGGCTGTTATGTTCCTGGGCTTTCCTTTTAGCAGCACAAGCACGCGCGAGCAGTCCAGCTCGAGCCCGCCGGCGCGGTAAATTTCAAGTTTTTCCACCGCGGCGGCAGAGCGGCGGAGCACGGCTTTCACGCGGGAGAGAAGTTCCTTTACGCTGAAAGGCTTTGTTACATAATCGTCGGCGCCCATCTCAAGGCCCACAACCTTGTCGGACTCTTCGCCCTTGGCCGTAAGCATTATTATCGGGATGGAGGCGGTTTTCGCGTCCATCTTAAGGCGGCGGCAGACCTCCAGGCCGTCCAGGCCCGGCAGCATCAGGTCCAGGATTATCAGGCGTGGCCGCTCTTTGGCGGCCAGCAGCGCGGCAGAGGACCCCTCGTGCGCGAGCACGGTACGGTAGCCCTCTTTTTTAAGATTATAGTCCAGCAGCCTGGCTATGTCTTTTTCATCCTCTACTACCAGTATCTTCTCGTCCATACAAAAATATGATAGCAAAACAAAAAACAGGGAGCGGGAGCTTTTTTATTATAATTCCATTATGCTTTCAAAAAGGTCGGCCACGATGAGCCTGTGGAACAAGGTCATGGCGAACGCGCGCAAAAGACGGCTTTTCGCGGACGGGGACGCCATACTCCTGGCCGTTTCGGGAGGGCCGGACTCCGTGGTCATGCTTGATTTCTTCGCGGGGCAGGCAAGAAAGCACCGCCTGAAGCTTTATATCTGCCATATCAACCACAACCTCCGCGGCAAGCTGGCCGACGCTGACGCCGCTTTTGTAAAAAAGCTGGGCGGGGCATACGGCATTGAGACCTTTATACTTTCAGCCGACGTCAAAACCCTGGCCAGGAAGGCCGGGACCGGTATAGAGCACGCCGCGCGCAAAGCCCGCTACGGGCTGCTGTCCGCCACGGCTTTAAAGAAAAAATGCCGCCTGGTGGCCACCGCCCACCATTCGGATGACCAGGCCGAAACCATCCTTTTGAATTTATTGCGGGGCACGGAACCGAAAGGCCTGCTGGGCATACCCGGAAAGCGGGAACTTTGCCGCAGGGGCAGGACCAGGGTGGACCTGGTGAGGCCCCTGCTCGCGGTTACGCGGCTGGAGATAGAAAACTACGCCGCGGCAAACGGCCTGGCGTCCAGGAAGGACCATACCAACGACGATGAGTACTATACCCGCAACTGGGTACGCAAAACCCTGCTGCCCCTGATGCTGAAAAAGCAGCCCCGCCTGCGGGAACATCTCTCTGAAATGTCCTCAAAGCTCTCCGGCGTGTTGAAAATCCGATAAATAATTTAGGGCGGCGGGGAACGCCGCCCTCTATATCTTAAGGCCCGGCTTTCCCGCGGGGGAATCATAATCCCCGAAGAAAGGCAGGTCGGTAACTTCGTCTATGGCCTTGCGCAGGGCGGCCAGGCTAAAAGGCTTTTTAAGGAAACGCAGCTTAGGGTCGCTCTCCGCGAGGGAATTGCCCTTTTCCAGCTCCAGGCCGCTCCAGAGAATAAACGGTGAAGCGGAATATTCCGGCATGGTGCGGGTTTTTTTATAAAGCTCTATTCCGTCGAAGCCCGGCATATTGATATCCGAGATCATCAGGTCCGCGCGGGTCTCTTTGATTTTTTTCAGGAACTCCGCCCCGTCGGCGGCCAGCGTAATCGCATGGCCCTCATGCTCCAGGTAGGGGACCAGCATGTCCAGCAGGTTCCGATCGTCGTCGGCTATGATGATATTCATGTTCAGGTCCTCCTTGCCTCGTCTATAAGTTTGGCCGGGTAGCCTATGGGCAGAACTTTTATAACCCCGGTATTTTTCTGGGCATGGGCCGCCATCAGACCGGACTTGGCAAAGCCCAGGGTAAGCGTCAGCCTGGCTATTATAAAAACCCCGCTGTGGTGCCCCGTGTCGGCGCTCAGCCCGGACGGCAGGTCCACGGCGACTATAGGCCGGCCGCTCTTATTCATAAGCTGTATGACCCGGTGGACCGGGCCGGCAGGCTTGCCTACCGCGCTTATTCCCAGCAGGGCGTCGACCAGCAGATCGGCGCCGGAGAAAGCGGCGGAAAGGGCGTCCAGGCCTTCTTTTGCTGTCATCTCCACGGGAACCCCGGCGGCTTTGGCGGCCGCCAGGTTCTTTACCACAAGCTCTCCATAGCCCGTTTCTTTGGGCGGAAGGATGAAAACTTTAACCTCTGCCCCGGCTTGTTTTAAATAACGGGCGGCAGTCAGGCCGTCCCCTCCGTTATTTCCCTTTCCGCAGCAGACCACGGCTTTTAATCCGGCGGGCCGCTTGCCCAGCCCTGCTGCCGCGAATTCCACGACGGCCTGCGCCACGGCGCGGCCCGCGTTCTCCATAAGGACATCAGAAGCAACGCCGTACTCCATCGAAGCCTTCTTGTCCAGGTACTTCATCTTTTCGGCGGTGACAACGGGGAAGCCGTCGAACTCTTTAACTTGCGGTATTTTAGACATATAACTTTCGCCCCCGGTTCAGATCACCAGCCAGATCAGCCAGGCCAGGGAATAAACGCAAACGGCGAAGAATACCACGGAAAACCCGGCATAAGGGAGCCAGACGGAAAGCAGAGCCTTGTTTACCGAGACCGGGTAAAGCCTGCGTACCAGGCGGACCCTGGCATAAATAATAAGCAGCAAGCACAGACAGAACCAGAGGAAACCGTTAAGTATGTGCAGCTTCGCGAAAAAAGCCAGCGGGACAAGAAGCGCCAGGAAATAATCCGAGCAGCCGAAGGCCAGGAAGAGCCTGGAAGCGCTGCCTTTAACCCCGGTCAGGTCCATGAACAGGTGTATCGCGGAAGCAAAGAAAAAATTAGCCGCCAGCACCAGCAGGAGCACCATGGAAAAAGACATCACTCCCGGAGGGACCGCCGAAAAAATACGCAGGAATACGAACAGGCCCAGGGTGCCTGAAAAGTAACCCAGCAGGCCGGTGCGCCCGAGGCCTTCCGGCCTCTCCGCTCCGGCCAGCAGTTCCGGCTTGTTTATTATTGTTTCCAAAGCTACAAAAGTATTCATCTCTCCTCCAGTCCAGACCTACCCCGCAACCTGACCCGGCGCCTATTTCCCGTACCAGTGGTATTCCAGGCTGGCCGCGGGGCTGACGGAATCAAATACGGATTTTGCGCCGAATAAAGAAAGCTTGCTGTCCATCAGGGAAAGAAAGTTCTCGAACGGGTCGGAGTCGGTGAGCACGCGGGGGTTCTTGCCCAGCCCGCCCAGTTCCCCGGCCTTATCAATAGCGTCCTGGAGGTCTCCCAGGCTATCCACCAGCTTCACTTCCAGGCCCTGCCTGCCGGTATAAATACGGCCGTCGGCCAGGAGCTTCACCTGGTCCGCCGGCATTTTACGCCCCGCGGAAACGGCCGTGACGAACTGGTCGTAAGAATCGTCTATCATGGCCTGGAGCAGTTTGCGTTCCTCGGGAGTCATCTCGCGCGAGGCGGAACCGATATCCTTGAACTTGCCGGACTTTATGACCTCGCTCCTGAAGCCTACTTTCTTCATCAGCCCCTCAAAATTACCTACGCTGAAGATCACGCCGATAGAGCCGGTTATGGTTCCGGGCTGGGCTATTATCTGGTCGCAGGCCGCGGCCACATAATAACCGCCGCTGGCGGAAACTTCTCCGAAGCGCGCGATAAAAGGCTTCTTGGTTTCTGCCTTGGCCTTAAGAATGGCCGAATATATTTCCTGTACCGCGCCCACTGTGCCGCCCGGGGAGTTTATATCCAGGACTATCGCTTTAACTTCTTTTTTCCCGGCCAGGGCGGTGATCCGCTTGGCTATCTGCTGGCTGCCGCGCTCCCACGAGCGGGAAGAATTGCCCTGGGAAATAGCGCCGTAAATAGGGATGACAGCCACAGCGTCTTTCTTTGACTGGCCGATGCCCGTCAGCTTGGAAAGGTCTAGGTCTTTGGGCTTGGACTTGCGGACGGCGTCCGCTCTGTTGATAACAGCTAACGCGGCTATAAGAGAGAGCGCGTAAAGACCGGCTATTATCTTCAGCCAGAGGGCCGCTCCCCTGGGCGACGCCGCCGGGGCCGGCTGAACGGAGGGCGCCGGCTGCGCCCCGGGCTCAGGCTGTTCTCCGGGATTTACTCCGCCGAAATTATTTTGTTCTTCCATTTAGTCCTCCGGACTGTAAAACCGCAAAGCTATAAACTGCCGGCGTCCATCACGCGGTTGCGTCCGCTTTCCTTGGCGGCGTAAAGCGCGGCGTCCGCCCTGGCCACAAGCTCTTCCGGGGCGCGCCCGTCGCGCGGGAAATGCGCGATGCCGATGGACACCGTAAGGCGGACCTTCTCCAGGCCCTGGGAAAACACTTCGGCTTCCATGCGCGCCCTTATGGTCTCGGCCTTGCGCAGAACCCCGGCCGAATCCGCCCTCGGCAGAACTATGCCGAATTCCTCGCCCCCGTAGCGGCCCACAAAATCCGTCTCATAGACCCCTTCTTTCAGAAGCTGCGCCACCCGCCGGAGCACAGCGTCTCCGAACTGATGGCCATAGGTGTCGTTAAGATGCTTAAAATGATCTATGTCGGCTATCATAAACCCCATCGTGGTCTTGAAAGCGGCCGCCCGGCGCAGCTCTTCGCGGATCTTCTCGTCGAGGGCGTTGCGGCGCCAAAGCCCGGTAAGCCCGTCCGTAAGCGACAGCCATTCCACCTGGCGGAAAAGCATAACGCGCTTGAGCGCGAAGGAGATCTCTCCCGCGAACCTGCCGGCCGATTCCGCGTTCTGGGTTCCGCCGCGCAGGACAATAAGCCCGAGCGGCCCGCTGCCGGCTGAAACGGGGGCCAGGACCAGGCCCGGAACTGCCAGCGCCTGTTCCGGGAAGCCGCCGGCCAGGGCCAGAATCTCCTTAAAAGAGGGCAGCGCCGGACCCCTGGCGCCCTGGGCGAAAAGTTCCATCTCGGCGCTTCCCGGAGAGTTCCCGGCCATGTAAAGAACCGCTTCTTCAGTTTCGAAATAATCCGAAAGGTATTTGCCCAGCTGCTTGGCCGCCGACTGCGGCTCCACCGTCTCCGAGAGCAGCTTGACCGCTGAGTAGACCGCCACCGATTTTTTCTCTCCGGCCGCGTTCAGGGCAGTCTCGGTTTTTATAAGGGACAGCTCCGACTCAAGCTGCAGCGCCCGGGCAAGTTTTTTTTCAAGGCGGGAACGGTCGGGAGAGGCTCCCGCGCCGCCGTTAAGTATTACGGAATGGGCCAGGGCCGCTACTGTCCAGAGCGCCAGGGCCGCGTAAGGCGCGCCGGCGGAGATCTCTCCGGCCAGCATAAAAGAGGCGAAAGCGAAAAGCGCTGCGCCCGCCGCCAGTCCGCCCCAGCGGCTGAACCGGCCCAGCAAATAGGAAAGCAGCGGCGAGGCGGCGGCGGCGGCGGTCCAGAGTTCAGGCCTGTTCATGCTGACACCACCCTGTTGCGGCCGGCTTCTTTGGCGCGGTAAAGCCGCTCGTCCGCGGCCCGGACCAGCTGGCCGGCGGCGGCGGCTTCAGCGGGGAATTCCGCCACGCCGAAGCTGGCCGTAACGCGGGATTGCCTGCCGCCGAAATTAAAAGAGAGAGCTTCAAGAACGCGGCGGATATTCTCTGCCGAGGCGGAGGCCTGCGCCTTGCCAGCCCCGGTTATGACCAGCGCGAACTCCTCGCCGCCGTAGCGGGCCGCGAAATCAACGTCTCTCACGCCGGCCGATACGGCTTCCGCCACCGCTTTAAGCACGGCGTCCCCGGCCTGGTGGCCGTAGGTATCGTTATAGGATTTAAAATGGTCTATATCCACCATCACTACCGAGAAGGGGACTTTGGCGCGGGCGGAGCGGAGTATCTCTTCCTCCACCCGGGACTGAAAAGCGCGGTGAGTATAAAGTCCGGTAAGGCCGTCTTTGATGGCCAGTTCATTGACGGTCTCAAACAGGCGGATATTCTCCATGCTGACGCCAGCCAGCGTGCAGGCCAGTTCCGCGCCGCGCAGGTCCTCGGCCCTGAAACGGTCCGGTTCAGGGGCCGAAGCGCGGACAAAGCCCACAAGGCTGCCGAACAGATGCAGCGGGAGCGCCATGAAAGATTTTTCTTCCGGGCCGAATAAACCTCGGGAGAAACGGCTGTCCGCATCCGAATTGCGCACCAGCAGCGGGATCTTGCGCTCGGCGACCCATTTATCGGCGAAATCACGGGGCGCTCCGGAACGCAGCTCTACGCGGGAGCCTGGAAAATAGTTTGTAAGCAGGGTCTCCAGGCGGCCTTTAACCTCGTCGGGAGTAGAAGCCGAACCCATGTCCTGGATTGCCGCCGAAAGAGCGCCTTTATCCCTTATGCGCGCCAGAGTGCTGTCGAGGTGCATCCGGTAGCGGGCCAGTTCGTCTTCCAGGTTTTTTATTTTATCTCCGGCGGCGGCTTCCTCCGCGGACAGGCGCTCCCTGGCGGACAGGCGGGAGCTTTCAGAATTGGAAAGGGAGAAAAAAAGCAGCCACAGGCAGAGAACTTCGGCAATGGCTCCGGCCATCAGGTAAATAGAATCCCCGCCCTTTGAAAGATTAGGGAGGATAAAGCCCGCCGCGGTTATGAGGAAAAGGAAGATATATTTGACTTCTTTTTCCCCGGACCAGGAAAACCAGATGAACAGGGCGCCGGTGCCCGGATAAATCCAGAGGAAATGAGAGGGCCATAACCACAGCGACCAGCCGACCGCGCTTAAAATAGCGGCCGGCCCGGCAACCTTGGCAAAAGCGTTGGGCCTCAACATATAATTAGAATTTTACAATAATATACAGGGGCAGGACATTCGATCAGTATTATATTGACGGGAAGTCCCGGATATACGGCGAAGCATGTATTTATGTAAACGCCCGGATATTAAACGCTTTTCCCTGAATTAAAAGAAAATTCTTATTCCCCGCCTAAAGGTCCGGACAGCTTCATTATTTTCTCTCCGGCGCTGCCCAGCGCCTGAAGGGACTTCATATATTCGGTTATATGCGGCTGCACAAGGCTCTTATATTCTGGATGTTTGGTTATTATCCCTTCCAGCCTTATAAGGGTTATAGTTTCATCATTATCGGCATACTCCGCTACATTGGCGAGCAGCAGCCTGGCAACAGCTACGGTATCCGGAGTCTTGGGAGTTCCGGCTATCGCCCCGGCTGAGGCGGCGTCCAGCGCTTTAGAGGCGGCGGTACAATCCTTCAGCTTATCCATAAGGCGGCCCAGGGAAGTCCGGGAGATCCCCCGTTATTTTCCAGGACGCGGTTGATTTCAAATAAGGAGAGATCCACCCGCTCCATTTTTGCTTTGACCGAGACCATCCTGGCCGAAAGAGTTCCGAGGCCGCTCAGTTTCTCGCTGCGGGCGGAGACCTGCTCCGCCGCGGCAGGCACAGGCATAGAGTTTTTCAGGGACTGAAGATCGGATTCGAAGTTTCCGGCTTTTACTCCTCCGGAAAAGACCGCCGCTATTACCGCCGCCGCTATAATGATCGTCTTTTTCATTTTATCTCCTGTCCTTACCTGGTTGAGCCCTCTACACTTATGTTATACCAGCAGGAATTCTCCCGGGCCACGGCATATAGGCCCGGAGAAGAGGCGTATTAGGACCCAGGCCGGACTAGGAGCCTGTCCGACATAAGCAATTTCGCCTGCAATTGTCCCTTTTGTCCTGCGCTTTCGCGCCGCTCAACTCACAACCTCCGTCGAGGGTGCTCGTCTCGCGGCGCTTCGGCTCGGCTCCAAAATAGACAATTTCGTCATGAAAGCCTTATGTCGGACAGGCTCCTAGGGCTGCCTATCCAGGGATAACAGGTACAGCACGCCTTTGTTTGAGGAAAGCGGG
>MNUR01000052.1 GCA_001871115.1 Elusimicrobia bacterium CG1_02_56_21
TTCCATGACATAGCCATAACTACCGCCGTGGTAAAGAGCATCACCCCCGAGGGTTCGCCCGTGGTCTGCGCCGAGCTCCAGACCGGCGTGCTGAGCGACAAGCCCCGGCTTTACCCCGCCGACGTAGAGCTTAACCTGAAAACGACTTTCATGAGCGGCGTTAACGGCCTGAACTGCTATATGTTCGCCGGCGGCACCAACGAGGGCGGGGTAGGCCAGTTCGGCCTTTACCACGAGTGGCAGGCCCCCGTGGCCTCCGACGGGCGGCTGCGCAGCCATTTCAAAAGCCTCGCGAAGTTCGGACAGTTCATTAACGGGATAGGCGCCTCGGCGGCCGCGATGCCGCCCGCGGCGGACCTGGACCTCGGCTTCTACAGCGGGTACTACAATACCGAGTACCTCGACGGCCACCTGGCCGACAAGCTGTTCGCGGTGCGCAACGAGTTCTTCTTCGACGGCCTCGCCCGCCAGTCATACCTGGCAGGTTACCAGACAGGCCTGGTCGACATTCAGAAGAGCCCCGCCATAAAGGCCCCGGCCCTGGCGGTTTTCTCGACGCTGTTCATGGACGCGGAGTCACAGAACAAGCTGTCCTCCTATGTGAACAAAGGCGGGAAACTGATATTCTGCGGCGAGACCCTTCTTATGGACGAGGGCGGAAAGCCCTGCTCCCCGTTCCTGGACTCCCTTAAACTCAAGGCTGAAAAAGTACGCGGGGTCCGCACGATAGAATTCCTCGGGAAGGAAACCTACCTGCACAACCAGGATATCAACACCTTCAGCGGCCTGCTCCAGGACGATAAAGTAATAGCGGTTCATAAAGGCAAACCCTGCGGGATAGTGCGGCTTACGGGGAAGGGATCCCTCTGCCTCCTGGGCTTCCACTTCTCCGACAAGTTCGATTATTTCAAGCCCGCCTTCGACGATATCTGCCATGAGCTGAAAGTGCAAAAGACCGTAGAGACCGGGGGCTACGACCTGGTCACGATGCTGCGCAGGGGCCGTGAGTCCGGCTTCCTGCTCGTCGCCAACTATCACGACGACGTGACGCCGGGCAGGATCGCCACGGAGTTCAACGGCGACAAGATAGAGTTCCCACTGCTCATGCGCAACCGCTCCGCAGTTATAGTGCCGCTGCATTACAAGTTAAAGACCGGCGCCATGATCCGCTACGCCACCTGCGAGATAACCTCCATAGCATACACGGACCGAGGCATGGAGATAGCCTACAATACAGCTTCGGCCGAAACGGACCAGATAGACTTCTCGGGGAGCACCGTGTCCTCCGTTACGGCTGAAGGGGCAAAAGTAACCGCGCAGGTGCGGGACCAGGGTATAACACTTAAACTGCGCCACAAGCCGGGCTGCAACGCCGGAAAACTGACTATCTACTATTGAGGAATCCATATGGCTGAAGTAGAACTTAGCAATATTTCCAAGACCTTCGAAGGCGCACCGCGCCCTGTGCTGACCGACATCTCTTTCACGGTCAAGGACACGGAATTCGTTTCGCTCCTGGGCCCCTCGGGCTGCGGCAAGACCACGCTGCTGAGGATAATCGCGGGGCTGGAGGAGCAGACCTCCGGCAGCGTGGTTATCGGCGCCCAGGACATGAACCGGGTGGCGCCGCGGGACAGGGACATGGCTTTCGTGTTCCAGAACTACGCCCTCTACCCGCATTTCTCCGTCGAAGAGAACATCTCGCTGGGCCTCAGGCTGAGGAAAATACCCAAACCCGAGATAGCAACCCGCGTTAAGGCCACTACCGAAATGCTGGGCCTCGAGGCGCTGCTCGAACGCAAGCCCCGGGCGCTGAGCGGCGGACAGCGGCAGCGGGTGGCGCTGGCCCGCGCGCTGGTGCGCAACCCCAAGGTCTTCCTGCTCGACGAGCCGCTCAGCAACCTGGACGCCAAACTGCGGGACAAGACCAGGGGCGAGCTCAGGCTGCTTTTCAAGAAAGTGAACGGCACCGTCATCTACGTCACGCACGACCAGATAGAAGCCATGACCATGTCCGACAAGATAGTGATCCTGCAGGAAGGCAACATCCAGCAGGTCGGCACGCCCAATGAGATTTACGAGCGTCCGGCCAACATCTTTGTGGCTACCTTTATAGGGATGCCCCAGATGAACGTTATCACAAGGAAGGAAATGGAAGTGATGGGCTATGCGCTGACGGGCCCGGAGGCTTCCCTGGAAGATCTTACCTGCGGCATCCGGCCCGAAGACGTGGAAGTGTCCGTAGAGCCGCGGGAAGGCTGGCTGGAGGCCGCCGTGGACCTTTGCGAGCCGACCGGAGCGCTTACCACGCTTACCCTTACGGCCGGGGGCGCCGCGCTGCGCTGCTCCACCACTCTTAAATGGCCGTTGGCCCAGTCCCGCGCCTGGTTCACCTTCAAGCGCGAACATATGCACTTTTTCAGCACGGCAAAGGGCACCAGGCTCAACCCGGATCCTGCGGTTCATTAAGAGTTTACCAGCTCCGGTAATGACCGGGCCTTTTCTCCCATTTTAACCCCGGCCAGTTTTTCCGGCAGCCGGGCCGCACACAGGCACGTAAGCCTTATGCCGGACAGGCTCCTAGACAGGCGCTGCCGGTTTTAATGTAATCACAAAAGGACAGGTGTGATTATGAAAAACGAGATCAGCGTAAGGATCACCGGCGAAGCCGGACAGGGGATAGTCTCGGCAGGCATGATGCTGGCCCGAATGAAGAAAGACAGCGGGCGGCATGTTACAGTGGCCGACTATGCGGTGCGGTACGGGATAATAGTGGAGCAGGCCGAGGACGGGATAGCCGCGGTTAATATGGCCGTAGGCGCTTCTTACGCCGGGGTGCGGGCCCATGACCGCCAGCTCCGGCGGGGCTTCGCGCTGATGAGCGAGGGCTTGAGCCTTGCCGCCATTACGGAAACCCCGCTGGTAAATAGCGATAGTGATGCGCCCGGGGCCAGCCACCGGCTTCCCCACGCGCACCGCGCAGGAGGACCTGGAGTTCGCGCTGCACACCGGCCACGGGGAATTCGCCCGCGCCGTCTACACGCCCGGCTCGCCTGAAGAATGCTTCCTGGCAGCCAAACGCGCCTTCAACACCGCCGACCGCTTCCAGGCCCCGGCTCTTATCCTGTCGGACCAGTACCTTGGCGAGTCTTTTACCAATATAGAGTTCCAGACACAGCTGGCGAGCAGCCTGACCGGGGCCGCCTCTTAAAAACAGGCGCGGCCCCTGACACGCGCCGCTACGAATATAGCGAAGACGGGGTCTCGCCTCTCGCCATCCCGGGCAGGTCCGAAGCGCTGGCCGTCGCCGACAGTGACGAGCACCGGCCGGAAGGCCATATAACCGAGCAGGCGGAAGTCCGGATAAAGATGATGGAGAAACGCCTGCGCCTGAAGACGGCAGGCCTCGCGAAGGAGGTCCTGCCTCCCACCGAGGTTAATCCCGGGGCAAAGACCATGGTCTGCGGCTTCGGCTCCACCCTGGGCGTTATGAGGGAGGCCTGCGCCGCGGCGGACGGGACAGGGTTCATACATTATCCGCAGGGCTGGCCCTTTCCGGAGGACGCTACGCTGGCCGCGCTGAAAGGGGCCGGGCGCGTCCTGACGGTGGAGAACAACGCCACAGGCCAGCTGGCCCGGCTGACCCGCAAGGAAACAGGAACGCAGGTCTCCGGATCCGTGCTTAAATTCTACGGGCGGCCGTTCACCGCCGATGAAGTGACGGCCGCGCTGGAAGGGGGTAAATAAGATGGAGCCAAAAGATTTTAATTCCACCGACCCTGTGGCCTGGTGCCCGGGCTGCGGGAACTTCGGCATTCAGTCCACCTGAAATCCGCGCTGGCGAAGCTGGGCAAAAAACCGCAGGAGCTGCTGCTGGTCTCGGGTATAGGGCAGGCCGCGAAAATGCCGCACTATATTAAGGCCAACTTTCTCAACGGCCTGCACGGCAGGGCCTTACCCGCCGCGGCGGCAGCAAAGATAGCCAACCGCGAACTGACCGTCATCGTGACCAACGGCGACGGGGATTGCTACGGGGAAGGCGGCAACCACTTCACCACAATATAAGGCGCAATGTGGACATGACCGTAATAGTCCATGACAACCAGATCTACGGCCTCACTAAAGGGCAGGCTTCTCCTACTACGGAGCCGGGGATGAAGACAAAGAACTTGAAGGCGGCATAGGCCGCCGTTTAATGGACAAGGCTGGGAACCAACGGTTTTCTGGGCCCCCTTAGACGGGGCAGGGCCTGCGGCAGGCTGTAACGCCGCAGCCTTGAACCTGATGAGTGCCTGTGGTGCGGCTTCGTTCCGACACCAATTAGAGAGAACCTGGACGCGTATGAACCTTCAATGGCGGCAAGGAACGGAATTTGTAAGGAAGAAAGGGCCACGACCTGTGGAAGTTATTTTATTGTCTGTTGACAAGGGGATCTCAAATGAGTGCCCCCGCCCATTCATGATACAGCATATTAACCCGCCGAAGATTTATACTTTAGCCACTTTCTAATTCCGCTTTTTTTACGGAACAATATATGTATAATTTAAATCGCGCACATGCTGCCGCGTGAATCGAATATGGTAAACAGACCTGGCTTACAACTAATCCTTCTTGGCGCACTTTTTCTGCTTCTTATAATCAGCGAATACTTCCTGCCGCGCAGGCCTTTCGCTCTGCCCCGGCTGCCGCGGGCCGCAGTGAACCTGGGGCTTTCCGCTTTGAGCAATGTCCTGCTTTACCTGCTGCTGCCCCTGGCCGCGCTCAAAACCGCTTATCTGGCTCTGGCCGGCGGCTGGGGCCTGCTTAACCTGGTGCCGCTGTCACCCGCGGTATCCTTCGCGGCCGCCTTCCTGCTGCTGGATCTTGTAATATATTTTCAGCACCGTATGTTCCACCGTCTGCCTTTGCTGTGGCGGCTGCACCGCGTGCATCATGTGGACGAGGAACTGGATGTTACCAGCGGCGTCCGCTTTCACCCGGCTGAAATCCTGTTATCAATGGGGATCAAGCTGGCTGCCATCGCCCTGCTCGGCGCGGCGCCGGCGGCGGTAGCGGCCTTCGAACTGGTTTTGACTGCCACTTCTCTTTTCAACCACTCAAACATCAATATCCCGCCGCGCGTGGACGCGATACTTAGGCTGTTCCTGGTTACCCCGGACTTCCACCGTGTGCATCACTCCACCGACCGCGAAGAGACCGACTCGAATTTCGGTTTCAACCTGCCCTGGTGGGATATGCTGCTGGGCACTTACCGGGCGCAGCCGCGGGCCGGACACCTGGCCATGCCGCTGGGGCTTAAGGAATTCCGCGGCCAGGAATGGGTTTCTCTTCCGCGCCTATTGACCCTGCCTTTTATCCACCCCGGTGAGAAGCGTTAAGGTATATGAAGAAAGAGATAATGATTTTCCCGTCTGCCTCCGCCATCGCGGGCTTCCTGGGGAGATCCCTCGCGGCCAAAACCCGGGACCTTGCTCCGGGCCGGTATTTTTACGTCGCGCTCTCCGGAGGCAAAACACCGGAAGCCGTCTTAACCACTTTAGCCGGGCATAGCGGAATAAATCGGGACAGGGTCCGTATTTTCTGGGGAGACGAGCGCTGTGTGCGGCCATCTTCCCAGCAGAGCAATTACCGCTCCGCCCGCCTTTCCTTGTTGGGTCCGTGCGGAATACCTCGCGGCAATATTTTTCGCTTAAGAGGAGAGGCTCCGCCTTACGCAGAAGCGGCGCGCTACTCGCGCCTGGTAAGATCGCTCATACCTTCAGCCGGGACGCCCCGCGTTTCGGTCTGATGCCGCTGGGGCTCGGAGCGGATGGACATACGGCGTCCATCTTTCCGGGCGATAGAGAACTTTTCAGTTCCAGAAAATTATTTAAGCCTGTCTGCAGTCAGGCCGGGGGACCTCCGCGCATTACAACCACCGGGCGGACCATCAACTCCTCTCAAAACGTTTTTTTCTGGTTACGGGGGCGGCAAAAGCGGATATAGCGGCCAGGGTGCTGCGCGGCGGGAAGAGATCCCGCGGGCTGCCGGCAGCCCTGGTACGGCCGTGCGGCGGACAACTGACGTGGCTGCCGGACAGGGCCGCCGCGCCCAGTCTTTGAATCGCCGTAGATTATTGTTGACCGGGCGGTCAAGAATAAGGATAATACCCTTATGGCTCGCCCTCCTGAATTCGACCGTGAGCAGGTGCTGGAAAAAGTTATGCTTCTTTTCTGGGAGCGCGGTTTTGCAGGCACCTCACTTGCACATATCCTTAAGGCTACCGGCCTGCAAAAAGGCAGCCTCTACCGCTCTTTCGGGAATAAAGAAAAACTTTTCAGCATGGCCCTGCGCCGCTACGCCGCGCTCGGACCGCCGCTGCCGGCGGGGAAAAGCCGCGCCATAGACAAACTGGTCTTCCTTTACCGACACCTGATCGCCGGGGCAGCATCCCCGGCCAGCCGCAGGCGGGCCTGCCTGATTTTCAACAGCGGCCTGGAGTTCGGTGCTTGCAAATCAAGCCTGACCGCTCCTGTCATGGCGGAAGTCAGGAGCCTTGAACGCTTCTTTCTGGACCTGCTGTTGTCCGCGCATAAAGCGGGGGAAATACCGCGGTCGGTAGATCCCGCTAAAGCCGCCGTTAGTGCATTCGCCGCGGCTTTCACCATCCTCGAAATAGCTAAATTCAGGCCTGAGCGGGAATTCCTGGCGGTAATAGCCGACCAAGCCCTGGAAGCTATCGGCACAGGAGCGAGGGTATGAGCGGGATTAACCTGTTGCTGGCCTTTGTAGCAGGCCTCCTTACCACCCTCTCCCCCTGCGTGCTGCCGGTGATCCCCTTCGTGGCGGGCGCTTCTTTAAGCAGGAACCGCGCGGGGCCGCTGGCGCTGGCGGCGGGGCTGCTGGCGACATTTATAGGCGTTACCCTGCTTGTAAGCATGTCCGGTTTTGTTTTCGGGCTGGACCCGGCGCTGCTGCGCCGCGCCGCGGGCTTTTTCCTGTCGTTGAGCGGGGCGCTGTTCCTGTCGCAGGCGCTTTCGGACCGGTTCGGAGCGCTGCTGTCCCGCTTTACGAACAAGGCTGACCCCGCTTCCGTCAGGACCGAGGCCGGGTCACTCTACAGGGAATTTGCGGCGGGGATCCTGCTGGGCGTAGTGTGGACGCCGTGCAGCGGGCCGAGCCTCGGTGCGGCCCTCGGCCTGGCGGCCCAGGCGGGTACCGCCGGGCGCGCCGCCTTTACCCTTTTTACCTTCGGCCTCGGGGCGGTTTTGCCGCTGCTGCTTTTTTCCTACGGCGCCCGCGGCTTCATGGGCCGCTTTAGGGAGCACACGACTGCCATATCACGAATAAAGAAACTATTCGGCGCGGCAATGATCGTTTTCGGGCTGCTCATCGCTTTTAATTCGGACCGGCTGCTGGAAGCCCGGCTTACGCGGGCGCTGCCGGCTTTTTGGGCTGATCTTGTTTCAAGATTCTGAGGAAGATTCTAAGGAGGACTATTATGTACCGTACTATTGCAATTGCCGCGCTGTTCTTCGGTTTTTCCCGGGCGGCGCGCGCGGAAATTCCGTTTACTCCTGAAAACTTCCAGGCGGCCCGGAAAAACAATGAAAAGATCCTGCTGCATTTCCAGGCCGACTGGTGCCCGACCTGCAGGACGCAGAAGGAAAAGCTGGCCGGGCTTGAGAAGGACGGCGTTCTGAAAGGAGTAACTCTTTTCAGCGTGGATTATGATAAAGAGACGGAGTTTAAAAGAGAAATAAAGGTCACGGCGCAGTCTACGCTGGTGGCGTTCCAGGGCGCGCTTGAAACGGGCCGGCTGACCGGGGCTACCGGCGAAAAGATACTGAAAGAGTTCATCGAAAAGAACCTTACGGCGCTGACCCTCACGAGGAAACTGGAGCTGATGAAAACGGCTTCCTCAGCGCGGATCCCCGCGGATAAAAAGAAAATAATGGATAGCGCGGTAGAAGAGCTGCGGACCTCGCACCTGGCCCAAAAGGCGC
>MNUR01000071.1 GCA_001871115.1 Elusimicrobia bacterium CG1_02_56_21
GCGGCGCGCGGGCGCGTGGAGCTTATCGCCATAGGCGCGTCCACGGGGGGGCCCCAGGCGCTGGCGGCCCTGCTGGCGGCGCTGGCCGGGAAAGTGACGGTGCCGGTGCTGATAGTGCAGCATATCTCCAGCGGCTTTACGCAGGGTTTCGCGAACTGGCTGGCCACCGTTACCGGGATGCCGGTGAAATGCCCGGTCAACGGCGAGCTCTGCCAGGCCGGCACGGCTTATGTGGCCCCCGACGATCTGCATATGGGCGTCAACAGCGCCGGCCTGATAGTGCTTGACGGCGGCCAGCCGCTGAGTCATTTGCGCCCCGCGGCGGCCCATCTTTTCCGGTCAGTGGCGGCCGCCTACGGCAGCCGGGCCGCCGGCATACTGCTGACCGGCATGGGCAAGGACGGCGCGGCGGAGCTGAAATTAATGCGCAATGCCGGCGCGGTCACTTTCGCGCAGGACGCTGCCACCTCGGTGGTGCACGGCATGCCGGGGGAGGCCATAGCGCTGGGCGCCGCCGACTATATAATGGCCCCGGAAGCCATAGGCGCCGCGGTGCTAAGGCTTACTTCGCAGCGTAATGCCGGGGCGGAACAGGGGGGATAGTATGAACGATACCGGCAGTAAACAGGCGGAGATACTGATAGCGGAGAGCAGCCCCACGCAGGCCGAACAACTTAAGTACCTGCTGGAGAACAAGGGCTATAAAACGGCCTGCGCCCGCAACGGCAGGGAGGCGCTGGCCTGGCTGGCTAAGAATCTCCCCACGCTGGTTGTCAGCGACATAATGATGCCGGAGATGAACGGCTTCGAGCTGTGCCGCAAGATAAAGACCGACCCCCGCCTGCGCGCCCTCCCGGTCATTCTGCTCACCACGCTCACCGGGCCCGAAGACATACTCCGGGGGCTCGAATGCGGGGCGGACAGCTTTATCAATAAGCCCTGCGAAGAGCAGTACTTACTGTCCCGGATAAATTACATACTGCTTAACCTGGAGCTGCACCGGAGCGCCACCGCCGAGCCGGGGCTGGAAATAACCATAGCTGGCGAAAAGCAGCTGGTGACCGCCAGCCGCATCCAGATCCTGGGCCTGCTGCTTTCCGCCTGCGAGACCGCCGTGCGCGAGAACCGCGCTCTGCAGGCGGCGAAAAAGGAGATAGGCGAGGCGTTGGAAAAAGTAAAGACCCTGGGCGGCCTTATCCCCATCTGCGCCAAGTGCAAGAAAATAAGGGACGACCAGGGTTACTGGCAAGACCTGGAAACTTATATGACGCGCCATTCGGAGATGACTTTTACGCACGGCTACTGCGCCGACTGCCTGAGCGCCATGGAGCAGGGCGCGGCGGGGAAGAAACGGCCGTAAAGCCTTGCTCACGGAGAAATGTTATATGGAAAGCATCAAAAAACGCGTACTGGCGGTGGACGACAGCCCTACCAAGCTGGAACTGCTGGCGGGCATCCTGGGCGGCATGGACATAGAGCTGGTAAAAGCCAATTCCGGCCGCGAGGCGCTTAAGCTGCTGCTGGAGGGCGAGTTCGCCGTTATCCTGATGGACGTGCTGATGCCGGAGCTGAGCGGCTTTGAGACCGCTGAATTGATACGCCGGCAGGACAATTCAAAAGAAACCCCCATAATCTTTATCACCGCCTACCAGGAGAGCGAGCTGAAGTCCTTCGCCGGCTACCAGGTGGGCGCGGTGGATTACCTGGTTACGCCCATAGTGCCGCAGGTGCTGAAAGCCAAGGTAAAAGTGTTCTGCGAGGTCTATGAAAGCAGGAAACGCCTGGAGGTCGTTAACGCCAAATTGGCCGAGGCCAATAAAGACCTGGAGGCCTTCGCCTATTCCGTCTCGCACGACCTGCGCGCCCCGCTGCGCATAATAGCCACCTACGCCCGGCTGGTGCAGGAAAAAGCCGGCCTTAAAGGCGAGGAAGCCGAAAACCTGGCCGTGGTCATACGCAACGCCGCCAAACTGGGGGACATGGTGAGCGGCGTGCTGGAGTATTCCCGGCTGGGCGGTAGGAAGGAGTGCCGGGCCGAGGGCGTGGACATGCTGGCCCTGGCCAAAAGCGTAATAGAAGAGGCCCGGGCCCTGCCCGGCGGCGACAAAGCGGCGTTCAGCGTGGGGCCGCTGCCGCCCGGCTGCGGGGATGAAACCATGCTGCGCCAGGTGCTGGTGAACCTGGTAAGCAATGCCGTGAAGTTCAGCGCCGGCTCCGAGAAGCCGCTGATAGAACTGGGCGGCGCGGAAGGGCGGGCGGAAAACTCTTACTACGTAAAGGACAATGGCGCTGGCTTCGACCCGGCGCATGCTGACGGGCTTTTTACTCTTTTCGGCCGGCTGCACGCCCCGGCGGAATTCGAGGGCCTGGGCCTAGGGCTGGCCTCCGTAAAAAGAATAATCACCGGCCACGGCGGCGCCATAAAAGCCGAAGGCAAAGCGGGCCACGGCGTCACCATCACCTTTACCCTGCCGAGAGCGGGGCTAGGGGAGGGGACGCTGTTGAAAGATTGAATGTTCGACCGCGGTCAAGGCAGGATTCAAAGCGCATTTTCTTTTTTCAGGTTTTTTACAAAATTACGGCAAGGAAGAGAGCCAATTGTGGGCGCTCACAATAAGGATACGGTTCTCACCGTTTTCCCTGTACTTAAAGATTCCTTTTTTACCCACCAGCTGCACGGCCGGAACGCCCAGCGTATTCTGGAACTTAACCAGGTTCGGCGAAACGGAGTCGTCCGACAATTTAACCTCAGCGATCAAAAGCGGAGTATTGCCGTCCGCAATTAGGAAGTCCACTTCCTCTTTTTCCTTGTTTCTCAGGTAGTGCAGCGAAAACCTGCCGTAGCCTAGCTCGGTCCAGGTGGTAACCGCGCGCTTAAGCTCCACCGCCACCAGGTTTTCAAGCCGGGCGGCAGGGTCGGGGACCTCGGGATAATCGTAGAGGTAGGTTTTCTTTTCTTTCAGAATAGAGCGTGAAATCTTTGCGCTCCAGGGCGAAATACGAAAAGTAAGAAAAAAAGAGTCGAAAAGCGAAAGCCACCGCGAAACGCTGTCGAAATTAGAGCGCAGGTCCGCGGCCAGATTGTTTATTGAAACCGGGCTGCCAACTCTTGAAGGGAGCAGGGAGAAGAGGAGTTCCACCGTACCCATTCTTTTAAGGTCCGCCAGGTCCCGTATATCCTCCATTACGACCTGCTTCAGATAGTTGGAAGACCAGCGGTTCCAGAATTCTGCCTTGCCATTTACAAACGGCTCAGGGAAGCCGCTTACGCGCAAAAGCTTTTCAAGCAGCCCGGCGGAGGCCGAGCCGCCGCCCGGATCAAAATCGGCCAGAGGCGCCTGTGCGAAGGCGGAAAACTTCCTGCGGTTTTTAGACAGTTCCGCCAGAGTGAACGGGAACATGTGCATATGGAAATAGCGGCCGGCAAGGGAATCGCCGTGTTTTTGGTAGAGGTCAAGCCGCCCGCTGCCTGATACCAGGAATTTATACCCGTCCGAGTACCCGTCGTAAACGCCTTTAAGGTAGTTTTTCCAATCGCCATACTTATGAATTTCGTCAAAGATAATAAGCGGCTGCGAGGAATCCTTTCTGTCCAGTTCCGTGAAGAAATAAGGGTTGTCCACCAACTGGCGCTTATGGGAGATGACGTCCCAGTTAAAATAATGGCTGTTCGCAAAAGAACGGGCGGTATCGCGCGTGAAAGTAGTCTTCCCGGTCTGCCTGGGGCCGGAAAGAAAAACCATCCGTTTCTCGGCCGAGATGGAGGCCCAGACGCTTTTATAGAGTTCCCGTTTTATCATATGACTATTTTACATGCGCATCTTGTAAAAGTCAAGACCAATTCAAGATAGAGGGGGGAAGGGGACGTTCTTGAAAGATTGATTATTCGGCTGCGGCGCAAACCGGCAGAGCCTTTCCCCTTTCAATCAGCCTGGAGACCGCCCCGGAAGACAGACCCAGAGTTTCCGCCAAATCTACCACCCGCGCCCGGCATCTTTCCTTGGCAAGACGACAGTACAAAGCCCTGGCCCTGGTCACCGTCCTGGCCTGCCCGCCGCCTAAAATCTCATTTTCGCTCACGCCGGTAAGGCCGCAAACCTCCCGCATTATCTCTTTCGCCGGGACCGCCGCTCCGGGCAATTCACCTGCCTCTCTCAAAATCGTTTCCACAAAATCCCCGCTTCCTAAAATGCGCCAGTCAGACAGCTCCTTCCGGCCGTTTGCAGCGGCCAAAACGCCGGCCGCGCCTCCCCGGCTCTTGACCAGCCCGCCCCCGGAATATTCCCCGCCTTTATATTTATTTTTGCGCTCCTCCAAAAACTCCGTATAGGCGTTTACGGCGCTTTCCTCGTCAGCGCCGAAATGAGACAGAATATAATCCCTTTCCAGGAAATCCGCCTCCCGGCTCCCGACCATGCCACCATGCCCGCACCACCGGTATTTCTCCAACTCAGCCAGACTCTGCGCCAGGCCAGCCCGGAGCGGGTTCAGATTAATATAAGCCACCAGCCCCTTAAAATATTCTTCCTCGTCGCATAAGATGCTCTTATACCGGTTTTGGAATAAATGGCCGCAGCGTTCGTGTTTTAAATTGAAGCCTACGGCATAGCCGGTAAGCAGCCGGCTCATCAAGTCGGCTAAAGGCATTGCGCCGCGCAAGAGCAGCAGGTGGAAGTGATTGGACATAAGGCACCAGGCCAGGCATTTCGCCCCGGAAAAACCGAGCGCCGTGCGCAGGCGCTTTACAAAATCGGCACGGTCGCCTTTATCATAAAAGATCTTCCGGCGTTCATTTCCGCGTGAGATCACATGGTAAAGACAACCCGGTATGTCCAGCCTTGCGGTTCGCGGCATAAAACCCCCTTTAGGAACGCTCTTTTTCGAGTATAGCAGACGAACCCGACAAGGGCGTGTCGTGTTGGATTTAGCATTTCTAGGAAATTTTGCCCGTAAATAAGCCGGGTTCAAAAAGTATCCTGGCACCTTAAGACTCAACAAGTTTCAATCTTTCAAGAACGTCCCCTGCCCCCCATTGCTTTATTTGACTTTGTTTTGTTAAATATGGGCTGGGGGAAGTACAACTTCAGTTTTAACCGCGGCCCGCCGGATCTTTGATCTGCGGCGGGCGATGGCGTTTTGCGTATTAGGAATGGGGGATTGGCATGGGCTACAAACAAAAAATACTTTTTATCGAGGACGAGCGGGATTTTTACGGGCTGGCCGTAAAAGAGCTGGCCGGCAGCGGCCTGGAGTTCGAGCCCGCCCATGCCGCCGACAGGGCCGGCTTTGCCGGGCTGCTGAATACTTTCCAGCCGGATATTATAGTAGCTGATTACCACCTGCCGGATATAGAGGGCCCGGAGATACTGCGGCTGGCGCTGGCCGCCGCGCCGCTGGCGCCTTTCATAGCCCTCTCCGGCACGGTTTCCGACCAGCAGGGCCGGGAGCTTGAAAAGCAGGGGGCTTTTAAATACCTGCCCAAGGACAGGCTGGGCCGCCTGCCCGGGGCGGTGGCTGGAGCTATTTGCCGGCTGGCCTATACCCGGCCCAGAATACTTTTTGTGGAGAACGACGAGGACGACTATAAGCTGGAGCGAAAAGCGCTGGACGACGAGGGGCTTAAATATCTGCCGCTGTGGGTGGGGGGTGTAAGTGACCTGGCCGCGGCGCTGGACACATTTTCGCCGAATCTGATAGTGGCCGATTATGTGCTGGGCGACGGCACCGCGCTGGACGTGCTGCGGCTGGCCCGGCAGAAAACGCCGCTTAGCCCGGTAATAGCCGTGTCCGGCTCGGTGGGCGAGGAGAAAGCCATAGAGCTGTTCCGGGCCGGCGTCGCCGATTTTGTGCTGAAGGACAAGCTGCACCGGCTGGGCTTTTCTGTGCGCAGGGTACTGGAGGCGATGCGGGAAAATATCCGCCGGGAGGCGGCCGAGCGGGACCTGCGCGAAGCCGTGGCGGCCCGCGGCTTCATCCTGGACGCGGTCCAGGCCCCGTTTTTCCTGGCCGACGCCAAAGGGCGGGCGGTACTCGGCAATGCCGCCGCCGCGGCCGCCCTGCGGCTGCCCGAGCTGGCGGGGGCCGATATATTTGCCGCGCCGGGCGAGTACGGCGCTGAAATAAAAAAGGCCCTGCAGGGGGGCGGTAAAAGCGGGGCGCCGGCAATAGTAGAGCATCAGAGCGGGAGCTCTACGCTTGAAACCCATGTTTACCCGGTACCCGCGCCCGAAGCCGGCTTGCCCCAGTACGCGGTGATCAGCCTGGATATCACCGCGCGTAAGCAGGCGGAGGCGGCCCTGCAGGAAAACATGGAGGTGCTGCGTCTTTTCACGGTGCATGCTCCGGCCGCCATCGCCATGCTGGACTCCGGCATGAGGTACCTCGCCGTCAGCCGCCGCTGGCTGGCCGACTACGGCCTGGGTGAACGGGATGTCACCGGGCTCAGCCACTACGAGGTCTTTCCGGAGATCCCGGATCGCTGGAAACCGATACACCGCCGCTGCCTGGCGGGGGCGGTGGAACGCTCCGAGGAGGACCCTTTTCTCAGGGCCGACGGCCATACCGACTGGCTGCGCTGGGAAATACGGCCCTGGAGGAAAGCCGACGGCAGCATAGGCGGGATCATCATCTTTTCCGAGAATATAACGGCTCGCAAACTGGCGGAGTTGGATGTACAGCGGCTCAATACTATACTGTCGGAAAAGAACCGGGAGATGGAGCAGTTCCTTTACATCACCACGCACGACCTGCGCAGCCCGCTGGTGAATATACAGGGCTTCAGCCGGCACCTGGAGCAGAGCGTGCAGGACCTGCGCGGGGCCCTGGCCGCGCTGCCGCTGCCGGCGGCGGCGAAGGCGGAAATTGAAAAGCTGGCTGCGGAAGAGATCCCCGAGGCGCTGAAGTTCATTTTGTCCGGCACGCACAAGATGGACTCCCTGCTGACGGCCCTGCTTAAAGTGGCGCGGCTGGGGCGGCTGGAGCCTAAGCCCGAAACGGTGGAGATGAACGAACTTCTGAAAAATGTCGGCGACTCGCTGCGCTTCCAGCTGGAGGCCGCCGGGGGGAAAATCACCTGCGGGGCGCTGCCCGCCTGCCTGGCCGACCCGGCGGTGGTAACTCATCTTTTCCTGAATCTGCTGGATAACGCCATAAAATACCGCCATAAAGACCGCGCCCCGGCGATAACGGTGAGCGGGGAAATTACAGGGAGCCGGGCCGTTTATAAGATCGCCGACAACTGCTCCGGCATAGCGGCGGCCGACCTGGAAAATATCTGGAATATCTTTCACAAGCACGCAAAGACGGCGGAAAGGAAAGGCGAAGGCATAGGCCTGCCCACGGTGCGGTCCCTGGCTGAAAAGAGCGGCGGCAGCATTAGGGCGGAGTCCAAAGAGGGCGAGGGCTCGGTTTTCCGGCTGGAGCTGCCGGCCGCGGCGGAGGATAAAAATGCAATACGGTGAAGCCGGCTTGACTATCTTGATCGCCGAGGACGACGACGGCCACGCCCAGCTGCTGCGGCGCGGTCTGCTGAGCGCGGGCGTGCGCAACCCGCTGCTGAGGTTTAAGGACGGCCGGGAAACCTGGGACTTCCTTTCCGGCGCGGCCAAACCCTGCTTTGAGCCAGGCATGGCCTGCCTGCTGCTGCTGGATATCCGCATGCCGCCGCCCGACGGCGTGGAGCTGCTGCGGCGCATGCGGGCCGACCCGCGCCTGAACAGGCTGCCGGTGATAATGGTGACCACTACGGACGACCCCAAAGAGATCGCCCGCTGCGCGGAACTGGGCAGCCAGGGCTGCCTGATAAAGCCGGTAGAATTCGGGCAGCTTCTTGAACTGACAAAACGCCTGGGCCTGGCGCTGGACATAGCTGAACCCGGCGGCCGGAAAGTGTAGGGGCTTAATATGGGCTATAAACATAAAATTCTTTTTATCGAGGACGACCGGGACTTTTACCG
>MNUR01000084.1 GCA_001871115.1 Elusimicrobia bacterium CG1_02_56_21
TGCGGCTAACCCCAGCATCCTTGCCGACCTGCGCGAGGTGGCCGCCTACCAGATGGACGTTACCCTGTGCGCCGGTCATACACCCTACCCCAGCCGCTGGAGCTGCACGGCAACTATACCAACAACGAGATCCAGGCCGCCTTCGGCCGCGACACTTTTAACGAGTCCACCCAGAAAGGCGTCGGCGTGCTGCATTTCCCGGAGCAGAAAGCCTACGCCCTGCTGATAACCCTGAACAAGAGTGACAAGGATTTTTCCGCCACCACCTTGTACAAGGACTACCCCATAAACCTGACCCGCCTGCACTGGGAGTCCCAAAGCGGCACCACGCAGGCCTGTGTGACCGGCCAGAACCTGGTGCACCACTCCGCGCGCGGTTATTCTATCTACCTCTTTGTGCGGTTGAACCGCAACAACGGGCCTTTGACCGCCCCGTTCCAGTTCCTCGGCCGCGGTTCGCAGGTTTCTTATTCCGGCGAACGTCCCATCTCCATAGTCTGGCAACTGGAACACCCCATGCCCGCCGAGCTCCTGGAAGCCAACCGCGTTGGCGGGTAATTGTCGCATCATTGATGCGACAATCTTCAAGGTCACAATCCGTGACCTTGAATCGTTTGGGCGCAATGAACTGGTTACAAATTGTAACCAGTTCAATATGAGGTCGCAAATCGCGACTTCAAAAAAATCCGCAAAATCTCCAAAATCAACCCGACAGGCCCTTGTCGGGTTCGCCTGCTATGCTATTTGTGGGAAGGGGGAATTATGCCTGGTACGATAAAAAACCTAATGCACAATTCAAACTATAAAACCTGGCTGGCTGACATCAAGAACAGGGTTCGCAGCGCACAGCTTAAAGCTTCAGTCAGGGTTAACACGGAAATGCTCGAGCTGTATTGGGAGATTGGCACCGATATTATTATGAAACAGGCACAAACTAAATGGGGAGATGGTCTGCTAACACAGTTGGGCAAGGATTTAACAGTGGAATTCCCGGGGATTCGGGGGTTCTCCTGGAGCAATCTTAAATATATGCGCCAGTGGTGCCGCTTCTATTTGAACAACAGTGCAATTGGCCAACAGGCTGTTGGCCAATTTGCGAAACAGCCTGTTTTGCAATTGCGGAAAAAGCTAATTTGGCAACAGCCTGCTGCCAAATTAGTGCAACAACGTGTTGCACAATTAAAGGAGGGACCAATTGTCCAACAGACTGTTGGACAATTAGGCCAACAAGATATTGCCCAATTATTGCTGCCAGCCCCCGCGCAAATACTCCAGATCCCCTGGGGCCATAATATCGTCATAATCACCAAGTGCAAAGATATTAACGAGGCGCTTTACTACGCTGCGGAAACGCTCGCCAACGGCTGGAGCCGCAGCACGCTGCGCTGCCAGATAGAGGGGCGGCTTTATAAACGCAGTGGTAAAGCTGTAACTAACTTTTCCGCCACTCTGCCCGCCCCACAATCCGACTTGGCTCACCAGATGATCAAGGACCCGTACACTTTTGATTTTATGCCAGCTGCCTCCGGTTACCGTGAGAAAGACCTGGAGCAGGGGCTGCTGGATCATATCCAGAAGTTTCTTGTAGAGCTGGGGGTGGGCTTTGCGTTCGTGGGAAGGCAGGTGCCCTTCGAGATCGGTGGAAAAGATTTTTACCTGGACCTCCTTTTTTACCACCTGCGCCTGCGCTGTTACGTGGTTATAGAGCTGAAAGCCGGTGAGTTCAAGCCGGAGTTCGCCGGTAAACTGAATTTCTATCTTTCAGCCGTGGACGACCTGATGAGGCATCCGGACGACAAACCTTCTATCGGGCTGATCCTGTGTAAGTCCAAGGAGCGGGTTATTGCTGAATACGCTTTGCGTGATATCAGCAAACCGATCGGCATAGCCAATTGGCGCACTAAACTGGTGGCTTCCCTGCCGGCGGAACTTAAAGGCCAATTGCCGACAATAAAAGAAATAGAGGCTGAGCTAGGGAGGGAAAATAATAAATCTAAGAAGTCGTGACATTTTGTCACGGGTTGAAATTGCCGGCGCTGTATGGCAGAATATGGGAGCTGATAAGGGAGGTTTCGGATTTCCCATGACTGAAAATGACATAAGCGAAGATCTGTTCGAACAGGAACTCTCGCTCCTGCTGCTTTACCTGGCTAGTTGGACCGAGGGAAAGGGTCTTGCCCCGCGCGCCTGGCGCAACCACCGGTTCGAAATACTGCGCGCTTTGACCGCCAAAGGCTATCTGTTCGACTCCAAGGGCGCAAAGTCCGTGCATCTCACCGCCGAAGGCGTGGCGGCGGCGAAAGAACTGGAGAAAAAGTACCGGCGCGCTGCCGACCCAGCACGGCTTTAATATGGAAAGATACGCATACAAACCGGTAAGGAACAGTGTAGAATTCAAGAGCGAGTTCTCGCGCATTAAGCGCATACGGCATTTTTACACCGCTTGGGAGGCGCGTTACCTGGCCGGGGACCTGCATAATCTGCTGGAGGCGTTGGACGTAATGCCTGAGCCCCCGGAGACCAAGGTGAAGCTGCTGGCGGCCTTCTTTAAGGCCGACTCCAACATTGTGAACAAATGCGATGACTCTTATGGCGAGATGAGCATGCTGTATGGGCGGGCGGGGGAGCTCTTCGCAAAACACGCCGCGCTTTGCGCGGATCAGGCCATGGTGGCCAAACTGGTCTTAAAGACCTACTCCTCGGATACATACGGCATGTGCGATTTTCTGCTTGAGAAAGGCTGCGAGGGACTGCCGCAGAAGAACCTTCGCGTTCTGGCCGGCGCTTTCTGGACCGCGGCTGAAGCCGCCGGGAAGGAGCGCAAGGGGCATTTCTTCCAGGGCGTAAAAGCCATGGCGGAGCATTTAAAGGACCCGGAGCTGTACGAAAGGGCTTTTTCAGCCGAGTACGGCGGCATTATTCATGACGGCCATCTCCCGGGCGTCGCTCAAGTCTATTTCAACTGCGGCCGCCCTGCGCAGGCGCTGGCGGTGCTGGAACGCATAAAGCCGGGCATTAGCTTCCGGATGGAAGAACGCGACGAGTTGCTGTTGAATATCTACAAAGCGCTGGACAACCGCCCCAAGCTGGAGGAAACGGCCTGGCGCGTCTTCCTGCGGCGCCGCAACGCGACCGCTTTTGAGCGCCTGGTGAGCCTGCTTGGCGAGGAGCGCCGCGCGGAACTGCTGGACGCGGAGACCGCTAAAATATTCGCAACCCCCGGGCCTAATTACTACGACATCAGTTTCCTGTTGGAGGCGGGCCGCATAGACGACGCGGAAAAATATATGCTCGGGCACGCGGAAAGGCTGGATGGGGATCTGTACACGCATCTCCTGAATTACGCCGCCGTAATGGAGGAGCACAAGCGGTGGCTGGCTTCCGTGGTTCTGCACCGAGCGCTGCTGGAAAGCATTTTGGCCAGGGCGATAACGAAATATTATCCCTATGGCGCTAAATACCTGGTGCACCTGAACCTGCTCGGGGAACTCGTCAAGGACTGGCGCGGCGTGCTGCCTCATTCTGAATATTTCAAAGAACTGGAGGCGGCGCATGCCAGGAAGGTCAGCTTCTGGGAGAAGTACCGCCGCCGGGTATAAGATTTAGTCTTGCCAGCGTGATCCACGACTTCGCGCCTGGCGAACTAGCTGGCCGGGGCGTCCTGTTATAGTTCCGACTCCGCGTAACTTGTCCCGGCAGACGTCTCAAGGAGGCAGAAGCGGGCACCCTGGTTGTCGCCCGGATTAAGCCAGAGCATGCGTTTGAATATTTTCCCGGCAGCCTGTAAATCTCCCAGCGCCCAGAAGCAGAGTCCCAGCCCGTGCAGGCAACGCAGAAACGGCCTGTTATTGATGCGCCCCCACGGCAGGACGCCCTTGAAATCCGGACCCAGCGCCAGCTCCCCTATGGCAACTCCGGCGGCATAGTGGCGCCGGGCCTGCTCGGCCTGCCATTTGCCCGGTTCTTCCCCGAAGACCCAGTTGCCCAGGTGCGTATGTGCGTCCAGAACGCGCCAATCCGCTTCAAGGCATTGCTGTAGAACCGTGTATGACTTTTCTATTTCTCCAGTCTCATAAAAGTCTACCGCCTGGCCGATAGGGTCCGAATCCGGGTCCTCGGGATCGAAACCGGGAAGAATCTGTTCCATCTCGAAACTGGGGCGCGGGCCTGCGGCGATTATCGGCTTGAAGCAATCCATGACCGGCTCGCCCTCTTCTCCCCAAAACTCTTCCCGCGGGTCCCAAACTTCTTCATCTTCCAGCTTCAAAGGAATTAACTTGAGGGCGGGGATATCCAGCCTCATATTGAGCACCTGGCCGGAAAGATATGTTGTCCGGCCGTAGCTCCACGCCTTGCCGGGCCGGACTGTCAGAATATACCCCTCAGCTTCGGATCTCACGCCCGAAGCCGGGCGGAAAGTTAAGGGTTCGCCTGTATCGAGAGTGCGGCAGCGTATAGCTTTTCCTTTAACGGCAAAAACCACCAATTCCACAATATCCTTAGCTGAAAGCCGCTCGGCAAAAGAGCGGCTGTCCGCACCCGTCACTTCCCGCAGGCGGCGGTCGACGCGGATCTTCAGGTCGTTTAGTTCCTGAGGCGTTAATTTCTCAATATCCATAAAATAATTATACTGCTCTTTACCGGCCAGGCCAGAGCGCATGGAAAACCATCCCGACAGACGGTTGTCGGGTTCGTCTGCTATTCTATTAATGCCGGAGGTCAGCTTCCGGCCGATGATGGGTGGATACTGTGTTTACAGCGCCGGGCGGGTATTCGCCCTGGTCTGCGACGACACGCTTTTCCTTAAGACCTCGCCCGAAACGCTGCACTTGTTCCGCGACAAAACTACGCGCGCCTACCCGGGCAGCAAGAATACCTGCCAGGCGAACGCTGAGTGGCTGTAAGACCGGGAGAAACTCTCCGGGTTCGTGCATTACACGCTCGCCCGCCTGCCGGTCACCAAGCCCAAGCGCCCCCTTCCCGGCAAATAATTTTTAGGTCGCTATACCAGGTGATGCTAACTGTCAAAGATTCTTTGACACTTCGAATGAAGAAGTCCGTATGTGCATTTTTTGCGCATACTGCGGCCTATGGTTAGACCGGATTTAGATCGTTTCGAAGCCGGTTTTTTCTATGGCTTCGCGGAGGTCCGAGAGCGAGACTTTGCTTTCGTCGTATTCCAGCGAGATCTCCGAGGTCTTCAGGTCTACCTTGGCGGAAATGACTCCGACGAGTTTTCTGACGGCCTCCTCCGCCAGGTCCAGGCAGCCGCCGCAGTCCATGTTCTTGACGGTGAGTTTAACTTTCATTTTTCATCCCTCCGGAGTATTATGCAATAACTTGCGCGCCCGTGAACACAGGGCCGCGCCGGGGCGCTTTTTGTTAGAATAATTCCATATGAGGCAGGTCACGGCCGCGGTTATAGAAAAAGACGGGAAGATACTGATAGCCCAGCGCAAGCGGGGGGACGCCCTTGCGGGCAAGTGGGAATTCCCGGGGGGCAAGCTGGAGCCGGGCGAGACCCCGGAGGCCTGCCTGCGGCGCGAGCTGAGGGAAGAATTCGGGGTGGACACGAAGATAGGCGCTTTTATCTGCTCGGGCAAATTCGAGTACAAGCATCTGCCCATAGAATTGCTGGCTTACAGGGCGGAGCATGTCTCCGGGGAGTTCAGGCTGAACGACCATGACCGGATAGAGTGGGTCGCCCCCGCCGAGCTAAGCGGATACGATTTCTGCAGCGCGGATCTGCCCGTGGTCCGGCTCCTTATGTCCGCCTAGATGAGAGCTATTCTTTTCCCGCTTGGAACCGGGGCGGGAAAAAAGCTATAAATCCTGAAGTGGAAACTAAACGCTATACGACCTATTTCCTTGGCGACGCCTGCCTCTGCTGGTCGCTGGGGGAGAAGATAGACCGCCTGACCTCGCTGCGGGTGCTCTACGTTTACCGGCAGCTCCGGAAGAATGAGGAGCTGGCCGGGCTGGGCGTGCACGATTTGGTTCCTTCCTATACTTCGCTGGCCGCCCACGCCGACCCGCTCTGCGACTGGGAGGCGGTGAAGCGCGTGGTGGACGGCTGCCTGGCCGGCATGCCTTCGGCCGAGGCCAAGCTGCTGGTGCGGTCCGTGCGGCATGTGCTGCCGGTCTCCTACCACGGTGAGGACCTGCAGCGCGTGGCCGACCACGCCAGGATAACCCCCGACGAAGTGATAAGGCGCCACACCGCCCCCGAATATCTGGTGGCCATGATAGGCTTCCGCCCCCATTTCCCTTATTTGCTGGGCCTGGACAGCAGCCTGGTCACCCCGCGGCTGGATTCGCCGCGCACCGCCGTCCCCGCCGGCGCCGTAGGCATAGGCGGCGAGCAGACCGGCGTTTACCCCGAGACCTCGTCCGGCGGCTGGAACATCCTGGGCCTGACCTCGCCGGAACTGCTTTACGCCATAGAGCCCGGCGACACGGTGCTATTCACGAGGGCCGAAGAATGACGCTGATAAACTGCGACATAGGCGAACAAGGCCCCCTGCACGAAAGCGACCGCGCGCTGATGGAGTTCATCCATATCGCCAATATCGCCTGCGACGGGCATGCCGGCGACAAGGAGAGCGTGGCGGCCTTCCGCGCCCTGGCCGAGCAGCGCGGCGTGCGCATAGCGGCGCACCTTTCCTACCCCGACAAGCCCAATTTCGGCCGCGCCTGCATGGCCATCTCCGACGAGGACCTGCTGGCCGCCCTGGACGCGCAGCTGGCGCTGCTGCCCGGGGTGAAGCTGGTGAAGTTCCACGGCGCCCTTTATAACCAGGCCTGCCGCGACGCCCGCCTGGCGGAACTGCTGGCCGGCTGGCTGAAGCGGGCCGGCGTCTCCGGCGTGCTGGCCCCGGCCGATTCCGAGCTTTGCGCCGCCGTGTACAAGCTGAGCTTAGCTGTTTTTCGCGAGGCTTTCCTGGACCGCCGCTATTCTTACGACGGGACGGCCGGCCATTTGCGCCTGGTGTCGCGCGGGGCCGGCAATGCCATTATAACGGACGTGGGCGAAGCCCTGGCCCAGGCCGGGGAAATAACGAAGCGCGGCAGGGTCAATGTCAGCGGCGACCCGGCCAGGCCGGCCTGGAAGCCAGTCAAGGCCGACACCGTCTGCATCCATTCCGATTCGCCGATAGCGCTGGAGCTGGCCAGGAAGCTGCGCGCGGAGCTGGACCAAACCGAGAAGGCCGCTATAGCCTCCGGCGTCAGGGGGAATATCCGCCTGGTAAAACCCGGTTTCTGCGGGACCGCCGGCCTGCCGGCTTACGGCAGGCAGCATATAGGAGTCTCGCCGGGCGGGGCTATGGACTGCTTCTCGCTGCGGCGGGGGAATTTGATGCTGGGGAACCCGGAAGGCAGCCCGGCCCTGGAGATACTCGGGCCGCCCGAGATAGAGATAGTTATGCCCGGGCGTTTTGTTCTTACCGGCGCCCGCCTTGAAGCTTTCCTGCACAGCGGCGGGTCCGAGCCCGCCCTGCTTGAGCATAGCCGGGTTTATGAAGTTCTGCCCGGGGACAGGCTTACCTTCGGCGGCAAAAGCTACGGTCTTAATACTTATTTCTGTTTCCGCGGCAGCGAAGCCGGCGGGCCTCCTCCGGGCGAAGTCTTGCCTTTTTCCGCCGTCAGCGGCTGGGCCGACCCGCAGGGGCGCATCCGCGTTCTGCCCGGCCCGGAATACCATTGTGTTAAACAGCCCGGCGATTTCTTCCTGTCCCAATGGCGTACAACCTACAAGATGGACAAAATGGGTATACGCCTTGCCGGCGAGCCCGGGCTCAGCTGCAGCATGGGCAATATGATCTCCGGGGCCGTGGCCGACGGGACCGTGCAGCTTACGCCGGAAAGCCCGATCATCCTGCTGCGGCACCGCCAGACCACCGGCGGCTACCCGCGCATCTTCAACGTGATCTCCGCCGACATAGACCTGCTGGGCCAGTACGCCCCCAACCAGGCCATCCACTTCCTGCAGGTCACTCTGGAGCAGGCCCGCGACTTCGCCCGGCAGAAAGAAGCCGCCCTGGACAAGCTGCGCGACTGACGGTCCCTATTATCGTATTAAGCAATAACTCCGCGGGGATCGCGATTAGAATTAAAACCTGGCCTGCGTAGTTGCGATTTTTATATCTTAAGCCTGTC
>MNUR01000051.1 GCA_001871115.1 Elusimicrobia bacterium CG1_02_56_21
TCAGGAATACAATTTACCACCAGATTCTGCCGGGCCTTACCGGCCTTATTTCGGCCCGCGGAGCTTTTGTGCACGAGACAGGCCGCACTCCGGATGTTCCGATATATGAAAGGCTTTTTACCGGCGGCGGCAACTCGGTCAGGGGTTATTCGGAGCGCGGGGTGGGCCCGACGGACGCCGACGGAAATCCGCTCGGCGGCAAAGTGCTGCTCGGGGCCAGCGCGGAACTCCGGTTCCCGATTTATAAGAAACTGCGCGGGGCGCTTTTCACCGACGGTGGGCAGGTGTCCGACAGTCTGGCGGGCTCCGCGCCAAGACGCTGGCGCTACGGCGCCGGGGCCGGGCTGCGCTACCAGACGCCGGTAGGCCCCATACGGGCCGACTTCGGCTACAAACTTAACCCGGACAGGCCGGTCACCCCGGAGATGTGGCGGGTCCATCTGAGCATAGGGGAGGCTTTCTGAAGAAGCGCAGGATCTTTCTTCTGTTTGCCGCCGGGCTCTCCGCCGCGGCCGCGCTCACATGGTTCGCCCAGGCGAGGCTGCTTGTTGCAGTTGCAAACCGCTTTTCCGGCGGCTCGGTGCGCGCGGCATCCGCGGAAGGAACCCTGACTTCCGGAATTCATTTTTACGGGGTTACCGTCCGGACCCGGGAGTTCCGGGGACAGGCCGCGGAGGTCTTCTTGCGCGGGCCGGCTTTAAAACTGCTTTCGGGAAGGCCGGAGGTAGATGAGCTGCGCATAGTTTCGCCCAGGATAGAACTGCCGGCCGCGGGCGGGGAGGGCCAGGGCGGCTTCCCGGCCCGGCTGCCGGTGTTGCGTCTGGCCTTAATCTCCGGCGGCAGCATCGAGGCCGCGGGGAAAATAGTTTCAGGCATAAACTCAAGGTTTTCCAGCACCGAAAAAGGGGTTGAAATCCTGTCTTTCAGCGGGAATTATTCCGGGCTGTCGGCCGCGCTTTCAGGTACGTATTCCGCAAGCGGCGCGGCGGCCGGCGGACTTCTTGATTATCCGCCGGCAAAAGCCGGCGCGCGCTTTAACTACGCCCTGAAGGGCGAAAGGCACTTTTTTGCGGCAAAGGGCGGTATCGCCGGCGCCCCTGCGGAGTTTTCCGGCGAGCTTGAAAACGGGAAGTGGAAAGCGGTCCTCTCTTTTAAGGACGCGCTGCCGCTTAACGCCCTGCGGCCGTCTTTTAAACCCGTAGCGATCCGCGCCGCCGTCATTTCGGCTTCGGGCCGCGGATATTCCCCGGGCACCGCCTCCCTGGCGGGGAAATTCTCGGTGGACGAGAGACCGGGCAGCGCGGCCGGGGGGACATTCAGCTTCAGCCGCGGCAGAGCCGGGCTGCGGGGAGCTTACTCCTACGAGGGAGCCTCGGGTTCTTTTGAGGCCTCTGCTGCCCACCTGGTCCCTGACGGCAAACTTGGCGATATTAGCTGGAAAGCGGCCCTGCTCCTGAAAGACCTGGTTCCGCTCGGCGCCTTCCATGAGTCCCTTCAGCCGTTCAGGCTCAGCTCCGCGGCTTTTTCCGCTTCCGGCCGCGGCTTATCCCCCGGGGCCGCTTCGGGCAGCGGTAAATTCTCAATTGCGGAAAAGCCGGGCAGCGCAGGCGAAGGAACTTTCAGTTTCAGGCCCGGCGCCGCCGCGCTGCGGGCAGCTTATGCTTCGCGGGGCGTCACCGGTTCCCTTGAGGCCGCCGCGGAAGACGGCGCCCTTTCCGGCAAATTCCTCGCGGCCGGAGGGGGGGAATACAGTTTCGCCGACGGCGGTGGGTTTTCCGTAAGGGAGGCAACGGCTTCCTGCTCCCTCGGCGGAACCGCGGAAGCGCCGTCTTTTGACTGCGAGGGCGAAGCCGGGGAAAGCAGCGCCGGCGGTTTCTCGGCTGACGGGGCCAGGTTCTCCGCGGCCGTCACGGCGGGGACCGCCGATAAATTTAAATTCCGTCTTTCCCTGCAGGGGCTGTCGCGGCATAAGACGCGGCTGGATTCCGTCCTGTTTAAGGCCGGGGGTTCCCTCCTGGACAATGATTTTTCGGTGAATACTGTTTACGGCGGAAGCGAGGCCGGCCTGGAGGGCTCGTCGTCTTTAAAGAACGGAGTCTGGACGGGGGAACTGAAATCCGTTTCTTTCTCGCTCGTGCCGGATTGGCGGTTCTGTTCCCCCGCCTCGCTCAGCTATTCCCGTGCGGGAGGGCTCGCGGTCTCCGGTTTCTGCCTCTCCGCGGGCGCCGGCAGGATAGGGTTCTCGGGAGTTTTCAGGAACTCCTTCCCGGAAGAATTTCACGCTGCCGTAACCGGCTTCGAGCTTTCGGAACTAGGAAAAGCCGGCCTTACTTCGCTAAGCCCGGGCGGCCTGATGAACGCCTCGGCCGATTATCCCTCCGATAAAACCGGGGCGGGCACGTTCTCTCTTTCGGCAGGGGGCCTGGAACTTAAAGGCATGCAGCTCGGCTCGGCGGAAGCCGGCGGAACCTTCGCCCCCGGTATCGCGCGCCTTACCGGGGCGCGGTGGAATATCTACGGCGGAGAGGCCAGCGCTTCAGGCTGGGTTTCCTCCGCGGGCGGAGAAACAGGGGCCGATTTCTCTGTTAAAGCCAGCAGCATCAATATCGCTCCCCTGGCCGCTCTCCTTCCGCAGGTATCGGCCGGCGAAGTATGGGCGGACGGGGAAAGCCGCCTGCTGCTCAGCGCGGGCACCCTTACAAGTTCAGGAGAGATGAATCTGTTCGCCCCGCGCCTCGGGCTGGCCACTCTCGGGCTGCGGCTGGATAATGTAAGGGTGCGCTTCCGGGCCGGGAGCCTGTCTTCCGCCCTGATCTCGGCTTCAGGGCGAAGCGACGGCGGTATAATTATCGCGGAGGGCCCTGTTTCCGCTTCCGGGCCCTCGCTCAGGATAAAAGCCTCGGACCTGCCGTTCACTCACCAGTCCGGGCTGTCCGGGATAGCCTCGGCCGACCTGCTCCTGGCCGGCTCATGGTCGCAGTCCGAACTTTCCGGCACGGTGAACCTCGGCGAGACCAGATTTGAAATGGATAAATGGGATAAGTACGAGTCGCCTAAGGGAAGAAGCCGGTTTTATGAAGCGATGTCGATGGACCTGAATATAGCCGCCGAGCGCAATGCCTGGTACCGGGCGAACATTAACTCGGTGGAAGTCAAAGGCAGCCTGCTTCTGAAAAAAGATCATTACCGCCAGCTTGTGCCCCTGGGAACTTTAGAAGCGCTCAAGGGTTATTATGTCTACCTGGGAAACACCTTCACCCTCAGCTCGGGACGCGCGACATTCACCGGAGAAAACCCGCCGGACCCCGAGATAGCGGTCGCCGCGGTAAGCGAGGAGCGCGGCCGGCCCCTCAAGGTATATTTTAACGCCTCCGGGAAGTCAAGGAACCCTGTGATCGCGCTTTCTTCCGACCCGCCTATGGAACAGCGGGACATCATTTCCTTCCTGGTTACCGGCAAACCCCTTTATGAAATATACGCTCCGCGCAACGGCGCGTCCAGGGAATCCAGCGGGGACAGCGTAGCGGCCCAGAACCTGGCGGCAGGGTACCTGTCCCACCAGGCCGCTTCCACCCTGGGCAGAAAACTGGATATTGACGTGATAAACCTTAAAGTTACCGCCGAGAAGCAGGCCGATATCACTCTCGGGCGCTATATAACCAGGGACCTTTTTGTAAGTTACGGCCAGGTGCTGGGCCAGGGGGGAGAAAAGCGCGTAAGCGCTGAGTACTCTATCACAAAACACTGGAGCCTTGAAGGAAAAAATTCCAGCGACGGACGGTACGTAGCGGACCTGTTATTTAAGTTCGGCATCAGATAGCCCCCTTTTGCCGCGGGGGCTGCTTTTTCAGGATGTTTTTGTATAATAAATCCAGGCTTCGCCCGCGCCGCCCGGCCTGAAAATCTTATTGGGGGATAAAGTTGAAAAATATTCACCCGTACCTGAAAAATAAAAAAGTCGGTCTGCTCCTGCCCCTTTTCTCCATGCGCTCGGCAAGGGACTGGGGGATAGGGGATATCACCTCCATGCGCGGCTGGCTGGACATACTGAACTATGCCGGGCTGACCGTCCTTAATATCCTCCCGATAAATGAGATCCAGCCCGGCGGCAACTGCCCTTACACCGCCCTGAGCGGCTTTGCCATAGACCCGATCTATATCGACCCTGCCGCCGCGGAGGAGCTTGCCGAGGCTCCCGAAGCCATGTCCCTTCTTTCTTCCGGGGCTTTTTATTCCCGCCTGGAGCGCATCCGCGCCGCGGAAACCATACATTACGACGAGATCAGGGCTCTCAAGCACGAAGTTCTCTGGAGGATCTACACCGCTTTCCGGGCCAACCATATGGAGCGCGGTACGGAGAGTAGCCGGGCTTTCTCGGATTTCTGCAAAAAGAACGCTTACTGGCTGGACGACTACGCGCTCTTCCGCAGAATAAAGGATAATTCAAGCTGGGTCTCCTGGACTCAATGGGCCCCGGACCTTTCCGGGCGCAACCCTGAAGCCCTGGACAGGGTACGCAGCGAGAATATCCTGCAGATAGACTATTTCAAGTATATGCAGTGGCTGGTCCAGCGGCAATGGGACAAGGCCCGCGCCCGGGCGTCCGAGCTCGGCATCAGTCTTTACGGGGACCTCCCTTTCATGGTCAACGGTGAATCCGCCGATGTCTGGGCCAGGCAGGGCGAGTTCGATCTGGGCCTCTCTATAGGCGCCCCGCCGGACCCGCTTACCCCGGAAGGCCAGAATTGGGGCATGCCCGCCTGCCGCTGGGATGAGGCCGAAAAGAACGGTTTTGAGTGGTGGCGGCTCAAGCTCAAAAGGGCGGCGGAGCTTTACGATATCTACCGCATAGACCACATGGTGGGTTTTTTCCGCACCTGGGTAATTCCGGAGCACGGCGGCGCAAAGCCCCATTTCGACATCCAGGGAGAAAAAAACCAGGAGGACAGGGGCAGGCGGTTCGTTACCGCGCTGACCTCGGCCTCGTCGATGCTCGCGATAGGCGAGGACCTCGGGCTTATCCCGGCCTATGTGCGCAAGGTCCTGGCTGAAACAGGCGTCCCCGGCTATAAAGTAATGCGCTGGGAGAAATACTGGGAAAAGAAGAAAAAAGATTATATAGACACCGCCGATTACCCGGCCGTTTCGCTCGCCACTACCTCCACTCACGATACCGAACCCCTCGCCGTCTGGTGGCATTCCGCCGGGGCGGAGGAGCGGACCTTGTTCTGGAAAATGGTGTCCAGGGGAGCCGATCCGCGTCCGGGAGCAGAGAAGCCGCCGCCTTTCCTGACCGCCCTGCCGGTCATTCTTGAAAAACTCGTAAAATCCGGTTCCCGCATAGTGATACTGCCTTTCCCGGATCTGTTCGGCCTGAAAGACCGGATAAATACCCATAATACCGTAGGCCCGCATAACTGGTCTTTCCGGCCCGATACCCCGCTTGAGGACTTCCGCGCCCGGCACGGCGGCGTACTGGGCCGGCTTGCCCGCTGGATACGGGAAGCTAAATGAACGCCAGCCGCCGCCCGGCGAAGCCGGAGCAGAAAGGCGCCGGCTTGCCGGAGATAAGGCTGGACGGGGCGGCCTGGCCGGGACTCCTTGAATCTCCGGAGAAGGCGGCGCTTGAGAAGGTTCTGCCGGCCTATATCAGGGCGTGCCGGTGGTACGGCGGAAAAGCGCGCGCGATAAAAAAACTCGGTATCTCCGGGCTGATAAATATCGGCTGCGGCTCCATGCCGCTGGCTTTGCTGGAAATTTTATATTCACACGGAGCTCCGCAGACTTACCTGCTTCCTTTGGCCTGGAAAGAGGACAGCCGGGGAGCCGGTATCCTTAAGTTTGCGCCGGCGGCCCTAATAGCTAAACTTGAGCTCTCGGGCCGGCGCGGGTTTTTATATGACGCCGCTTACGATAAAGAGTTCCACGCCGCCTTTCTTGCGCTTCTTTCCGGCACGCGGCTGCCTAAGAACTGCTCCCCGGGACTGGCGGTGGAACAGAATAAGCCGCTGCTGAAGGCCGCTCTACGCAAAAATCCGGCCGCGCCGGGCTCGCGCCTGCTCAGCGGAGAACAGAGCAATACTTCCATAGTTTACGGCCGGTTTTTTTTCTCCAAGCTTTTCAGACGGCTGGAGAAGGGGATCAACCCGGACGTTGAAATAGGCGCCCGCCTGACAAAGAGCAGGCTGTTCTCCGGGATGCCGCCTTTCCTGGCCTCCACTTCCCTTTACCGGAAAGGCAAGTTCTACGGCGTGCTCGGTCTGCTACAGGGCTACATTCCCAGCAGGGGGGATTCCTGGACCTATGCGCTGGAGCAGGTTTCAGCGTATTACAAGCGCGTTCTCTCTTCCGCCTCCAGGGCCGGGCCCGCGCCCGTGGCGCCCGACCCGCTGGCGCCGGGGCCCGACTCCGCGGCCAGGCCGCCGGGCAGGCTTATCGGAGAGGATTGTCTCAGGCTGATGTCCCTGCTCGGGCGCCGCACCGCGGAAATGCACCTCGCTCTTTACTCCGCCGGCAGCGATCCGGCTTTCCTGCCTGAGACCTTCGGCCCCGCTTCGCGCCGCTCCGCCCGCCGTTCTATGGCCGAACTCGGTTCGGCCTCGCTGCGTCTGCTTTCCCGTAAACTTAAAGACCTGCCCCGCCCGCTCCGGCCCGGAGCCTCCCTGCTCCTTTCCAGCAGGCCGGCTGTCCTGTCGGCCTTCGGCGCGGTCACCGAAAAAGGCGGAGCTCTAAAAAAAATACGCGTCCACGGCGATTTCCATCTAGGGCAGGTTCTTTTTACCGGCCGGGATTTTGTAATAATAGATTTCGAAGGAGAGCCGGCCAAGCCGATCTCCGAGCGCCGCCTGAAGCATTCCGCCCTGCGCGACGTGGCGGGGATGCTCCGGTCCTTTCATTACGCGGCCTGGGCTCCTTTCTGCCTGCGGGCAGACCTCCCCGCCGGAGACAGGCGGGCTCTCGGGCCCTGGGCGGAACTCTGGTACTCCGCCGTTTCCGCCTCCTTCCTGAAGGCGTATTTCAGAACCTGCGGAAAAGCCGCTTTCCTGCCCGGAGACCTCGCCCAGTCCGCCGCATTACTCCGGGCTTTCCTGATGGAGAAAGCGGCGTACGAGCTATCCTATGAACTCAATAACCGTCCCGGTTGGGTGGCCATCCCTTTAAAAGGACTGCTCCAGCTGCTCGGGCGCGCCGGGGAACCTGGCTGCGCAGCCGTGCCACGGGAAAAAAGGGGGGGCAATGTCGGCCGATCATAAAAAATCTCAGAGTCCCCTGCTGCGCTTTTTCTCCCGTTTCCCCCGGGGCGGTAAACTCCTGATAGTCACCCATGACCATCCCGATCCGGATTCGATATCCAGCGCCGCCGCGCTCAGTGAGATCGCCTCGAACCTGGCCAGGGCAAAGACCACTATCGCCTACGGCGGCGTTATCGGCAGGGCGGAAAACGCCTATATGGTCAAGCACCTTGATCTCAAGCTTAAGCCCATCGACAGAATAGACCTGTCCGGTTACGACCGCATAGCTATGGTAGACACCCAGCCCCAGGCCGGCAACAACGCCCTGCCGTCCGGGGTCATTGCCGACCTCGTCATCGATCACCACCCCCTGATCAAGGCCACAAGAAAGGCTGTCTGCGCGGATATCCGCACAGAGTACGGCGCTCTGGCCAGCGTCATGACCGAATACCTTTTTAAGCTGGATATAAAGGTGAGCACCGGCCTGGCGACGGCCCTGCTCTACGGGATCAAATCAGAAACCCAGGACCTCGGCCGCGGGGCTTATCCCGTGGATATAGAATGCTATCTTAAACTTTTCCCGCTGGCTAACAAGCGCGCTCTTTCTAAAATAGTCAACTCCCGCGTGCCGCGTGATTATTTTCATTATTTAAAGAGGGCCATCCAGCATTCCCAGGTGGCCGGAAATGCGGTGATCACCCGGCTCCCGGAAGTTCCTAACCCGGATATTATCTCTGAATTCGCCGACCTGATGCTCCGCCTGGAAGGGGCGGCCTGGGCTTTTTGCTCCGGATACTATAAGGGCGCGGTCTACCTTTCGGTGCGTACCACCAATGTCCGCAAGAACGCGGGCAGCCTGATGAGCCATATCGTCAGACCCAGGGGGACCGGCGGCGGTCATTGCCTTATGGCGGGAGGAAAGGTGGACTCTCCTTCCCTGGGTTTGCCCCAGCTTCATAAACTCCAGGGGCAGCTGGAAAACAAGTTCCTGGCCCTCATTCATAAAGACCACCACTCCCGCTCTCCTCTCACCTGAACCCCGCCGGGGCTAAATACATAAGTTCCGGGATTTTTACGCGGCTTTACGGGCCGGGCATACAGATATATATACTTCGCGAAATTGATATATACCGGCTAGTTTTGTACAGTATTCTTTATACACCGCCCATAGGAGAAAGGATGAACCTGCTGGCCAGCCCCCGCGTAATAATTGAGAAGGTCATACCGGAGATAAATTCCGGGGAATTTCCCGTTAAAAGGGTCCCGGGCGAAAATGTGACCGTAAAGGCGCATGTATACGCCGACGGCCATGAAGTCCTTTCCGTGCAGCTCCTGCATAAGCGCCAAAGCGAGAAGGCCTGGAAACAGGCCCCTATGGCGGCCCTGGGGAACGATGAGTGGGAGGCCGGTTTTCAGATAGCGGCGCAGGAAGATTATTTATATACGGTCCGCGCGTGGATAAATTCCTACGCCACTCACGCCGAAGCTGCCGGAAAAAAACAGGCAGCGGCCCAGGATTTTTCCGCGGAAACCGTTTTTTGCACCGAGTTCCTTAAAAAACGGTCCCGCCTTCCCGGTTTTACCCGGGGCCCTGAATGCGCCCTCTTCGCCCGTAAAATAGAAGGGGAAAAAGACCCGGCGGCAAGAGTGCGCCTGCTCCTTGATACGCGTCTCGCGGAGCTGCTGCTGCTGCGCCCTGAAAAAGAAACGCTGGCGCGTTACCCGGCAGAACTGCGCGTTTCCGTGGACAGGGAGAGGGGGCGGTTCAGCTCCTGGTACGAGATCTTTCCGCGCTCTTTTTCCAAAGAACCCGGCAAACACGGAACCTTCCGCGACTGCGAGCGCCTTCTGCCGGAAATAGCGGACCTCGGTTTCGATGTTCTTTATTTCCCGCCCATCCACCCTATAGGCGAGACCGCGCGCAAAGGCAGGAACAATTCAGTGCAGTCCTTCCCGGGAGACCCGGGCAGCCCCTGGGCCATCGGCTCGGCCCGGGGCGGGCACAAGGCCGTGGAACCCCGGCTGGGCACCCTGGCGGACTTCTCCAGGCTGGTGAAGAAAGCCGGTAAATACGGCATAGATATCGCATTAGACATCGCTTTCCAGTGCTCCCCGGACCACCCCTATATCAAGGAGCATCCGGCCTGGTTCAAATGGCGCCCGGACGGTACCATCCAGCACGCCGAGAACCCGCCTAAGAAATACGAGGACGTTGTCCCGATAAATTTCGATACCGAAGACCGCAAAGCGCTCTGGGACGAGCTGAAGAGCGTTTTCCTTTTCTGGGCCAGGCGCGGAGTTACGATCTTCAGGGTGGACAATCCCCACACCAAGCCTTTTCCGTTCTGGCAATGGGTGATAGGAGAAGTCCGTGCGCAGTATCCGGACGCGCTCTTTCTGGCTGAGGCTTTTACCCGGCCCAAGGTCATGCACCGCCTTGCCAAGGCGGGGTTTAACCAGTCTTACACTTATTTCACCTGGCGCGACACAAAACAGGAACTGACCGATTATATGACGGAGCTGACCCGCACCGGGCAGGCTGAATATTTTAGGCCTAATTTCTGGCCCAATACCCCCGACATCCTCTCGGAGGTCTTCCAGCGCGGAGGACGGCCGGTTTTCCTTTCGCGCCTGGTGCTCGCGGCCACGCTCAGTTCCAACTACGGGCTCTACGGTCCGGCCTATGAGCAGTGCGTCAATGAAGCCGTCCCCGGGAAAGAGGAATATCTTAATTCCGAGAAGTACGAGATCAAGGAATGGAACCTTAACGCTCCCGGCAGCCTGCGGCCCCTTATCAAAAAGCTAAACGCCGCCCGCCGCGGGAACGCGGCCCTGCAGAGCACCAATAATATCCGCTTCCTGGAAACGGAAAACCAGAACCTGATAGCTTATGTAAAAGCCTCGCGAGACGGCTCCAGCGTTATTATAACCGCAGTGAATCTGGATTGCCGCAACCGCCAGTCCGGCTGGGTACACCTGCCGCTCTCAGAACTGGGCCTTCCGAATGAAAGTCCGTACAAAGTGCACGACCTCCTGACCGGCCAGTCTTATGTCTGGAGCGGGGGCAGAAATTACGTGGAGCTGGACCCCGCCCTGCCGGCGCATCTCCTGAAACTGGAAGGCCATCTGCACCGCGAGCAGGATTTTGATTTTTACGCCTGACGGCATATTTAAATACTATGGCCCCTTCAAAGAAAAAGATCTCCTCCGACTCCCAGTGGTACAAAGACGCCGTCATCTACGAGCTGCACGTGAAATCTTTTTGCGACAGCAACGGCGACGGCGTAGGCGACTTCAGGGGCCTCATTGAACGGCTGCCGCATTTGCAGAGCCTCGGGGTTACGGCCGTCTGGCTGCTGCCATTTTACCCTTCGCCTCTGCGGGACGACGGCTACGATATTTCCGACTACTACGGCATAAACCCCGAATACGGCGAGATGGGCGATTTCAAGGATTTCCTTAAAGAAGCCCATAAACGGGGTATCCGCGTAATAACTGAACTGGTGGTTAACCATACTTCCGACCAGCACCCCTGGTTCCAGCGCGCGAGGCTGGCCCCTCCCGGCTCCGCCGCCCGGAACTATTATGTCTGGAGCGATTCGCAGGAAAAATACAAAGACGCCAGGATAATCTTCAAGGACTTTGAAACCTCCAACTGGGCCTGGGACCCGGTGGCCAAGGCCTATTACTGGCACCGGTTCTACCACCATCAGCCCGACCTTAATTTCGAAAATCCGCACGTGCAGAAGAGCATCTTCAAGGCCATGGATTTCTGGCTCGGCCTCGGCGTGGACGGTCTGCGCCTGGACGCCGTTCCGTACCTCTACGAGACCGAAGGGACTAACTGCGAGAACCTGCCGGCTACCCACGAATTCCTAAAAAAGCTGCGCGCCCACGTCGATTCCAAATTCAAGCATAAGATGCTGCTCTGCGAGGCCAACCAGTGGCCCGAGGACGCGGCCGCTTATTTCGGCGCCGGGGACGAGTGCAACATGGCTTTCCATTTTCCCGTCATGCCCCGGCTTTTCATGTCGCTGTGGATGGAGGACAGTTTTCCCGTCACGGACATCCTCGACCAGACTCCCGCCATCCCGGAGCCCTGCCAATGGGCCGTCTTCCTGCGCAATCACGACGAGCTCACCCTTGAAATGGTCACCGACGAAGAGCGCGACTATATGTACAAGGTTTACGCCCGCGACGCCAAGGCCCGTATAAACCTGGGCATCAGGCGCAGGCTCGCCCCGCTGCTCGGCAATAACCGCCGGAAGATAGAACTGATGAATATCCTGCTGTTCTCGCTTCCGGGTACCCCCGTTCTTTATTACGGCGACGAGATAGGCATGGGCGACAATTTCTACCTTGGGGACCGCAACGGCGTGCGGACCCCTATGCAGTGGAGCCCGGACCGGAATGCGGGCTTCTCCAAGGCGAACCCGCAGAAACTTTTTTTGCCGGTAGTAGTGGAGTCCGAATACCATTACGAAGCCATCAACGTGGAGAGCCAGGAGGGGAACCTCTCTTCCCTGCTCTGGTGGATGAAGAGGGTCATAGCGATGCGCGCTAACTTCAAGGCCTTCGGCAGGGGCTCTTTCGAGCATATCCGCTCCGACAATCCCAAGATAATCGCTTTCGTCCGCCGCCTCGGGGACGAAATAATCCTGGTAGTCGCCAACCTGTCCCGCTTTTCCCAGGCCGCCGGCCTGGACCTGGCCAAATACGCCGGCTACATCCCGGTGGAGGTTTTCAGCGGCAGCGGCTTTCCCGTAATAAAAGAGCAGCCTTATTTGCTGACCCCCGGCTTTCAGAACTACTACTGGTTCCAGCTGAAAAAGAAGGCGGACGGAAAGGACGCCCCGCAGGAAAGCAAGGCGGCGGACCTTAAATTCCCCGACAGCACCTGGAATGATCTCTTTGAAACCGGCGAGGGTTCGCAGCTTGAGGCCGCCCTGGCCGATTACGCCAGGAAGTGCCGCTGTTTCGGAAAAAGCGCTGCCGGCCTCAGACGGGTCAAGATCGCCGAGCATTTTCCCCTGGCTTCGGGAGCCAGGCTGGTGGTACTGGAAGTCTCCCATGCCGAGGGCCGGACTGATAAATATCTGCTTCCGCTGGTTTTCTTTACCGGAGAAAAAGCCGATAAAACGGCCAGGAATTACCCGCAGTCGCTTATCGCCTCCCTGGAACTTTCCGGAGAGAAAGGCCTCCTTTTCGACGGCGTGAACGACGCCGCTTTCCACGCGGACCTGCTGTCTTTGTTCATTTCCAGGAAAAAGCTGCGTTCCGCGGGAGGCGAGCTCCGCGCGCAGCCCGCTGCGGCGTTCAGGAAAACTTTCGGCTCCAACCCTATGCCCGCCGAATCCAGGGTTCTGAAAGCCGGCGTTAACGGGGTCTCTATCGTTTACGGAAACCATTATATTCTGCGCTTCTGCCGCAGGGTAGAGGAGGGCGTCAGCCCGGACGTGGAAATAGGCAGCCGCCTCGAGGCGGGCTTCGCTCATTCCGCGCCCGGCCTGGGCGCGCTTAACCTCAGCCGCGGCGGACGTTTTTACGGTACCCTCGGCGTATTGCGCGGCTTTATCCCCAACCAGGGAGACTCCTGGGCCCTTATGCTGGACCAGGCGGCCAAGTATTATGACGCCGTCAAATCCAGCCCGGCGGGAAGTCCGTTGCCTTCCGCTCCGGAGCTGATTTCCGCCGTGGACCTGAAGGCTATCCCGCCGCAGGTGGTGAACCTTACAGGGGCGGTCTCTTTCGAGATGGCGGAGCTGCTCGGCCGGCGCACAGGCGAAATGCATATTGCTCTTGCCTCCGGGCCCGCCCAGCCCGACTTCGTCCCGGAGTCTTTTTCCCGCCTTTACCAGCGCTCGGTTTACCAGTCCATATCCGGGCGTTCCAAGAAGGCTTTCATCAACCTTGCCAAGCGCCTCAAAGGCCTTTCTGTGGAAGCCCAGGCAGAATTGAAGTATGTGATAGATAACCAGCAGAGGATCCTGAAGCTGATGCAGCATCTGATGGAGAAGAAGTTCTCCGGCAGGAAGATCCGCATCCACGGTAACTATTACCTCAGCCAGGCCCTGTTTACCGGCAAAGACTTCGTGATCAAAGGCTTTGAGGGGGATCATGAAAAACCTATGGGCGAGCGCCGTATTAAGCGCTCCCCGCTTCGCGACGTGGCCGGTATGCTCCTTTCCCTGTACTACGCGGCCCACGCCCCGTTCATTCTGCCGGGGGAGATCCCGCGCAAAGAAATGTCCGCGCTGGCCCAGTGGACGGACCTCTGGTACGCCTATGCCGCGGGGGCGTTCCTGCACGGCTATCTCAGCGTCAACAAGGATTCCCAGCTGCTGCCCCAGACCAATGAGGAGTTTTATCTCCTCCTTAAGATCTTCATGGCCGAAAAGGCCATGATCGAGCTGGATTACGAAGCTTCAGGCTATCAGGAGTGGGCTTTTGTCCCGGCCAGGCTGCTGCGCCGCCTTCTCGACCCGGCGTGCCCCGAGGTTAATAAAGTCCCGCCCCCGGAAGGGAAAGCATGAAAGGTCTTTCCGCCGGACCCGTCGGCGCCGTCCCCGGAGAGCGCGGAACCGTCTTCAGGGTCTGGGCGCCTGCCGCCGGCTCGATGGCGGTAAAACTTATTTCCGGCCGGCCCCGCGCCCTCGCCATGAAAAAAGACGGGGAGGGTTACTGGGAGGTCCTCGCTCCCGGTATAGGCCAGGGCGCGCTTTATAAATATGTCATTGACGGGGAGCGGGAACGCCCGGATCCGGCTTCCGCTTTTCAGCCGCAGGGCGTACACGGGCCTTCCGAGGTCCTGGATCATTCCGCTTTTAAATGGGAAGACCGGGGCTGGAAAGGCGTACCGCCGGAAAAAATGATAATTTACGAGCTCCACGCCGGTACTTTCACGGCGGGGGGCGGCTTCGCCGGGGTCAGGGAAAGACTGGGCTACCTGAAAGAACTGGGGATCAACGCGGTGGAACTTATGCCCGTCGCGCAATTTCCGGGCGGCAGGAACTGGGGTTATGACGGCGCCTATCCTTACGCGGCGCAGGCTTCCTACGGCGGCCCGGGGGAACTCAAAGAGCTCGTAAACGCCTGCCATAAAGCCGGACTGGCCGTGATCCTCGACGTGGTTTATAACCATCTCGGCCCGGAAGGGAACTATCTCGGATGTTACGGGCCTTATTTTACCGACAGGTACCGCACCCCCTGGGGCAAGGCTATAAATTACGACGGCCGGGACAGCGGGCCGGTAAGGGATTTCTTTATCGGCAACGCGCTTTACTGGTTCAGGGATTTCCATATAGACGCTCTCCGCCTGGACGCGGTGCACGGGATCTTCGACCTCGGGGCGAAACATTTTCTGGCCGAGCTCGCTGAAAAGGCGGCCGGGTTTTCCCGGGACTCGGGTACGCCGCATTATCTTATAGCCGAAAGCGACCTTAACGACGCCCGCGTCGTCCAGCCCCGCGAAGACGGCGGGTACGGAATGGACGCCCAATGGTCTGATGATTTTCATCACTCCCTGCATACCACGCTCACCAGGGAAGCTACGGGTTACTACGAGGATTTCTACGGCTTCTCTTCATTGGCGAAAGCATTCTCCGGGGGCTTTGTCTACGACTGGGCCTGGTCCGCCCACCGCAGGCGCATGCACGGGTCCCCGTCCGGGCAGGTTTATCCCGGCAAATTCGTGGTCTGTTCCCAGAACCACGACCAGGTCGGCAACCGGCTGCTCGGGGAGCGGCTCTCTTCCCTCGCAGGGGCCAGGCGCCTGAAACTGGCCGCCGGGGCGGTTCTGCTTTCGCCTTATATTCCCATGCTGTTCATGGGCGAGGAATACGGCGAGACCAATCCGTTTCTTTATTTCGTCAGCCACGGCGACGAGAACCTTATAAAGGCCGTGAGGGAAGGGCGCAAAAACGAGTTCGCCGCTTTCGGCTGGAAAGCGGAACCGCCGGACCCGCAGTCGGAGGAGGTCTTTCATAAAAGCCGCCTCGACTGGAAAAAAGCCCAGCGCGGCCGCCACGCGGAAATGTTTTCTTTCTATAAAAAACTCATCGCCCTCAGGAAGTCCGAAGCCTCTCTCGGAGTCGTGGACAGGGAGGACATGGTGGTCAGGGCGGCGGAGGATTCCAAAACGCTGTCTGTTTTCCGGCGCCGCGGCCGCGGCGCGACGGTTACCGTTTTTAATTTCAGCGGCAAAGCCTGCTCCAGGGCCCTGCCTCCCGGCAAATGGCAGCAGATCTTCTGTTCGGAAGCCCCTGGCGCGGGGATCTCCAGGGCGGGAACCCCGGTCCTCGCCCCGGAAAGTTTCAAGGTATTCAGGAGAAGCGTCTCATGAATAAAAAATTCGCGTGTATTCACGGCCATTTTTACCAGCCGCCCAGGGAGAACCCCTGGCTGGAGGAAGTGGAGCTGCAGGACTCCGCCTATCCGCACCACGACTGGAACGACCGTATAACCGAAGAGTGCTACGCCCCGAACACCGCCTCGCGCCTCCTCGACGGGGAAGGCCGCGTTGCGGATATCGTCAATAATTACTCCAGGATGAGTTTTAACTTCGGGCCTACGCTGCTCAGCTGGCTGCAGCGCCATCACCTCGGCACCTACAAGGCCGTGCTGGAAGCCGACGTTAAAAGCCGCGAGCTCTTTTCCGGCCACGGCTCGGCCATAGCGCAGTGCTACAGTCACATGATAATGCCGCTGGCCGGCGCCAGGGACAAGCGGACCCAGGTCCTCTGGGGGCTCAGGGATTTTGAATTTAGGTTCGGCAGGAAGGCGGAGGGCATCTGGCTGCCGGAAACGGCCGTAGACCTTGCAACGCTGTCGGTGCTGGCCGAGGCCGGCGTGAAATTTACTATCCTGGCCCCCGCGCAGGCCAGGAGCGTCCGCAGGACAGGGGTCCAGGACTGGACCGACGTTTCAGGTTCAAAAGTGGACCCCAGGCGTCCTTACCTTTGCCGGCTGCCCGACGGCAAGTCGATAGTGATTTTCTTTTATGACGGGCCCCTTTCGCGGGAAATAGCCTTTAACGGCGTGCTCAATGACGGGAACGTTTTTCTTAAGCGCCTGACGAGCGTGCTGGACCAGGACCCGGCCGAGCCCCAGCTCGCACATATCGCCACCGACGGCGAAACCTACGGGCACCATCACCGCCGCGGCGACATGGCCCTGGCTTACTGCATCTCCAATGTCCAGGCCGACCCTTCCGTGCGGATAACAATTTACGGGGAATTCCTGGAGAAAAATCCTCCCGCCTGGGAGGCCGAGATCTGGGAGAATTCTTCCTGGAGCTGCGCGCACGGCCTGGAGCGCTGGCGCTCCGACTGCGGCTGCAATTCCGGCGGAAAGCCGGAGTGGAACCAGAAATGGCGCGCGCCTCTGCGCGGCGCGCTGGACTGGCTCAGGGACAATCTGGCCGAGATCTACGTGAGGCAGTCGGCCGGGCTGCTCAGCGACCCGTGGGCGGCGCGCGACGCCTATATAGATATAATACTCGACCGCTCCGACGGAACCCGGGAGGCTTTCCTCGCCCGCCACCGGACAAGGGAACTTTCCAGGGAGGAGAGTCTTAAGGTTATGCGCCTTCTGGAGATGCAGCGCAACGCTATGCTCATGTATACCAGCTGCGGCTGGTTCTTCGACGAGATCTCCGGCCTTGAAACGGTGCAGATACTTGGTTATGCCTCCCGTTCCATGCAGCTGGCCCTGCAGGCTTCCGGCGTCGGCCTTGAGAACGCTTTTCTGGACCTGCTGGAGAGGGCGCCCAGCAATCTCCCGGAATTCGGCAACGGCAGGAAAATTTACGAATCTTTTGTAATGCCGGCCACCCTGGACCTGCTGCGCGTGGGAGTTCATTACGGAGTTTCCTCGGTCTTCGAGAAAGCGGCTGACGACGGGGATATCTACTGCTACAGCATCAGGAAGAGGTCGCTGGAGGTTCTGGAATCCGGGCCCCAGAAACTCGCCGTAGGCATGTTGGACATCACTTCCAAAATAACCACGGAAACCAACACCGCCAGCTTCGTCATGCTCTACCTCGGCGGCTATAATATTCTGGGCGCCGCAAGGGAATTTATGGGCAGCGAAGGCTTTGACGCTATGAGCGACGGCATTAAGGGCGCTTTCGCCGCCGGCAACCTTGCGGATATGACCCGGTTGATAAGCGAGAATTTTCCCCAAGGCAGCTATTCCCTGTGGCATTTATTCAAGGACGAACAGCGCAAGGTAATAGACCAGATCTTCTCCGCGGCCCGTTCCGAGATGATAGCCTCTTTCAGGCAGATCTATAATCACCATTCCGCCATTCTCGACGTAACCTCCAGGCTGCGCGCCCCGCTGCCCTCCTCGTTCGTGACCGTGGCCCAGTCCGTGCTGAACGACGACATCTCCCGCGCGCTCAAGGCCGCGCCGGTGGATGCCGCCGGCCTGAAGCGGGCCGCCGCGCTGATAGGCCGGTTTTCCTTCTCCATAGACAGGTCCGCAATAGGCCTTACGCTTACAGAAAAGCTCAACCGCCTTGCCGACGCCTTCGGGGCCGAGCCTGAGAACGCTCTGCACCTTGAGCGGATATCGGAGATTCTCGAGGCCGTTTCGCCGCTCGGGCTTGAACTTAACCTTTGGCGCGTGCAGAACATCTTCTTTAAGATCGGCCGTCCCATGGCCGCGGCCAAGAACTCCTGGGCCGCCTCCGGAAACGCCGGGGCCCGCCTCTGGGTGGATCTTTTCGAGGCTACCAGCGCCCTCCTTAAAGTGAGGTTCAATTTTTCATGAAGACAGTCCTGGCTACCTACCGTCTGCAGCTTAACAAGGATTTTCCCTTCGCCCGGGCGCGGGGCATAGCGCCTTATCTTTCCCGCCTGGGTGTGAGCCACCTTTATGCCTCCCCGGTCTTCAAAGCCAGGGCCGGCAGCCTTCACGGCTACGATGTTGTCGACCCGGCTGTTATAAATCCTGAACTTGGGGGGGAAGAGGGGCTCCGCGAACTCTCGGCGGCGCTGCGAAGTTCCGGGCTGTCCATTATGCAGGACATCGTTCCCAACCATATGGCTTACGACAGCGAAAACGCCATGATCATGGACGTGCTGGAGAAGGGGCCTAATTCAGCCAGCCGGGATTTCTTCGATATCGACTGGGACCATATGTACGAGAATCTGCGCGGGCGCCTGCTCGCGCCCTTCCTCGGCTCTTTCTACGGCGAAGCCCTGGAGAACGGAGAACTGCGGCTGGCTTATGAAGAGACAGGCCTGAGTCTTAACTATTACCGCCTCAGGCTGCCGCTCAGGATGGAAAGTTACATAAAGGTCTTCGGCGGGGATATCGCCCCGCTGGAAAGAGCGCTCGGCTTCGAGAAACCGGAGCTGGCTAATTTTATCGGCACCGTAAGCATGCTCAAAACTCTTTCGGCTCCGGCCGGAGCGGAGTATCCGGCGGAGCAGTTCGACCACGCCAAGAAAATGCTCTGGTCCCTTTATACCGGCGCCCCCGCGGTCAAAGAGTTCATGGACGGGCAGATAGCCCGTCTCAACGGGAACAAGGATGATCCCGACAGTTTTGACGCGCTGGACGAGCTGGTTTCCACTCAGTTCTTCAGGCCTTCGTACTGGAAGGTAGCGGCCGAGGAAATAAATTACCGAAGGTTCTTCACCATTAACGAGCTCATCTCGCTGCGCATAGAAGACCAGCGCGTTTTTGATTACGTGCACGGGGCGGTTTTGAAACTGGTAAGTGACGGCTGCGTGACCGCTTTCAGAGTGGACCATGTGGACGGGCTCATAGACCCCCAGCGCTATCTCGCGCGCCTGCGCGCCGCGGCGGGCCCGGACGTTTATATAGCGGTAGAAAAGATCCTCGCCCCCGGAGAAGAGCTGCCGGCGGCCTGGCCTATACAGGGAACCACCGGCTACGATTTCACTAATTACGCCAACGGCGTATTCTGCCGCCACGAGAACGGGAAGGAATTCTCCCGTTTATACTCCAGGTTTGCCGGGCCTGAAATCCCTTATGAAGATCTGGTCTGCGCCAAAAAAAGGATGATAATAAGCCGCCATCTGGCCGGGAATATCGACAACCTGGCGCATATCATCAAAAAAGCTTCCGCTAACGACCGGTACGGCCGGGATATAACGCTTTACGGCCTTCGCCGCGCGCTGGTAGAGGTTATGGCCAACTTCCCGGTTTACCGCACTTATGTCAACAGTGAGCACGGGCCTTCCGGGCCCGAAAAGGTTTATATCCGCTCCGCCGTCGAGAAAGCCAGGCTGAGGCTGCCCGGCTTCGGTTACGAACTTAATTTTATAGAGGCGTTCCTGATGCTGGATACGCATAAATCCCTGCAGGATGAAAATAAAACGGACGTGCTCGCTTTTGTAATGAACTTCCAGCAGTACACCGCTCCGCTCATGGCCAAGGGTTTCGAGGACACCCTCCTTTATATCCACAACACTCTCACCTCTCTTAACGAGGTGGGCAGCTCGCCCAACCTCTTCGGTTTCACGCTAGGTGAATTTCACGATTTCAACAGGAACAGGGCCGGGTTCTGGCCGCTTTCTATGAACGCCACCGCCACCCACGACACAAAAAGAGGGGAAGACGTGCGCGCCAGGATCAACGTTCTTTCCGAATTTCCCGAAGAATGGGCCGCTAAAATAAAGACCTGGGCAAAGCTGAACGCGGCAAAAAAGCGCAAGCGGTCTTCGGGGGCGGAAATGCCCGACCGCAACGACGAATATTTTATCTACCAGACCTTGCTCGGAGCCTGGCCGGCCGGGAGCACGGTCCCCGGCGATTTTTCTGACAGGATAAAGGCCTATGTCATCAAAGCGGTGAGGGAAGCGCAGATTCATACTAACTGGACAAAGCCTAACATGGAATACGAGGGCGCCTGTATCTCTTTCCTGGAAAAAGCGCTGGCTGCCGGGGCCGGGAACAAGTTCCTGGCGGATTTCAAGCCCTTCTGCGAGAAGTTGTCTTTTTACGGAGCTTTCAATTCCCTGTCCCAGACCCTGCTCAAGATAGCCGCGCCCGGCGTCCCTGACCTCTACCAGGGAGCCGAGCTGTGGGACCTGAGCCTGGTAGACCCCGACAACCGCCGTCCGGTGGATTTTGTCCGGAGAGAAGCCCTGCTTTCAGAGATAGAGTCCTCTTACGCGGCGGAGCCGGCTAAATTGCTGGCCGGGCTGCTTTCAGACCTGCCCTCCGGGCGGGTTAAGCTTTTCCTGCTCTGGCGCGCCCTGGCGGTAAGGGCGGGGCTGAGGGATGTTTTTGAAAAAGGCGGCTATACGCCTTTGGCCGTGGAGGGGGAACATAAAGACAGTATCATAGCTTTCGCCCGGTCCTTCGAAGGCCGGCATGTGATAGCAGCCGTTCCGCGCTTTATCTCCGGTTTTACGGAAGCGGGGACGCTTCCTCTCGGGGAGCTCTGGAAAGATACCCGGCTTATACTGCCTGAAGGCCTGCCGGGGGCCTGGACCGAGACCCTTTCGGCCCGCGAAATACGGGCCGGGCGGGAAGTTTTCGCGGCAGAGTTATTCGCCGCCTACCCGGGCGCTCTGCTCTCGGCAAAATAAAGGGCGGCCAGAGCCGCCGCATTGTTGCGCTTTTTATTAAGATATAATTTCTCCATAATGACCACAGACATAGTACTTATATTTTTAAGTCTCGTAATAATAGTGGCCTATGTCCTGGATATCCTTTCCTCCAGGATCAAGATCCCTCCGATAGTCTTCCTGGTGCTTTCAGGCCTGGCTCTCAGGGTGTTCTCAAACAGGACGGGCTTCTCGGTCCCTTATGTGGAGGACCTGCTGCCCACGCTCGGCGCGGTGGGCCTTATACTCATAGTGCTGGACGCCGGACTGGACCTGGAACTGAACCAGGAGAAACTCCCCCTGATCCGGGACAGTTTTTTCGCCGCGCTGGTCTCGCTTGTGCTTACCCTGGCGGCCGTGACGGGATTTTTCTACCTTACCTTCGGGGGAGACCTCCGCGCCTGCCTCCTTAACGCCATCCCTTTCTCCATAATCAGCAGCGCTATCGCCATCCCCGGCGCGCGGCATATAGATAAACATCACAGCGAGTTCGTAACTTATGAAAGTTCTTTCTCCGATATACTCGGCATTCTGGTGTTCAACCTGGTGCTTTTCAACAGCAGCTACGGGCTTAAAACTTTCTTCGGTTTCGGCTTTGAAATCCTCGCCACCACCCTGGTCTCGGTCATCTTCTCCCTGCTGCTGACGCTCCTCCTCGGGAAGATAAACCATAAAATTAAATACCTCCCGATCTTCTCCGTGCTTCTGCTGGCTTACTCAGTTTCCAAGATGCTGCACTTCTCCCCGCTGATCCTGGTCCTGGTCTTCGGGCTGCTGCTCAATAATTTCCACCTGGTGATCCGCGGGAATATGCGCCTTTACCTGGATGTGGAAAAGCTGCGGGCCGAGATAGGGTCGTTCACCAGCATAATAAGGGAGACCACCTTCGTGGTTAAAGTGTTCTTCTTCCTGCTGCTCGGTTATTCAGTAAGCCTGGGCAGGCTGGCGGGGACCCCTCTCATGCTTATAGCGCTGCCGCTGCTGGCTATCGTTTACGTTTTCAGGTATCCGTCCCTTTATTTTTTCCGCAGGGACGGTCTGGAACAGCTTATGGCCCTCGCCCCGCGCGGCCTTATAACCATTCTTCTTTTTATGGGTATCCCCGAAGAGCTCCGCATCGCCAGGGTCAATGACAACCTTATGGTGTGGATCATACTCGGGACCTCCGGCATAATGACCCTGGGGCTGATGATGCAGGGGAAGCCGGACGTAAATAACGGCGGGGCCGCGCTGCCGGCGGGCGGCGCTCCGCTCCAGGCCCCCGATACCGCGCCGCAGCCGAAGGAATAGAGGCAAACATGAAATTAAAGATCACTCCGCTTATCGCTCTCCTGGTTTCTGCGGCCGCCCTTAATTCCGCCGCGCAGGCCCCGGCGCCCAAGGCCGCCGCCCCGGCCCTGGAACTGCCGGCTGCCGCCGCCGCGCCTGCTGCCCGGCCTGCCGCCTTTTCAACCGCGGCCGTCACGCTGGACGGTAAAACGGTCCTGGTTCTGCGGGAGAGGCTTCTTTCCCTTTCGGCCGATGAGCGGGCGCTGCGGGTGAGCGAGCGGATAAAGAAAATCTCAAAAGACCCGATCGCCGACGCTTCAAAGATCTCCGTAACCGAAGGCGAGACCACCAGCGATATAGCCCTGGACGACTTCGTGATCATGTCGGTAACCGACAGGGACGCCAGGGCCGCCGGCCTGCCAAGGCAGGAGCTGGCCCGGAACAATGCCGTGCTGATAAAGAGCGCCGTTATCTCTTACAGGAAGGATTATAATTTACGCGGGCTGCTTTTAGGCGTATTGTTCGCGATCCTGGCTACTATTATTTTTATCGCCGCGCTTAAATTTATAGAGTCCGTCTACGGCGCTTCGCTGCCGCGCCTGAACGCCTGGGCCCAGGACAATATCAAAAGCATCAAGATCCAGCAGCTGGAACTGCTTAACGCCAGCCGGATCTCGGGTGGCCTTACCGCCCTCCTCAACGCGGTCCGTATCTTCCTTACGCTCCTGCTGCTTTATTTTTATATTCCGATACTTTTCAGCTTTTTCCCCTGGACGAGGGACTTCTCCCCGATACTGTTCGGGTATATCCTGCATCCGGTCGCGTCGATGCTGAAGTCGTTCATCCATTATATCCCGGACCTGATCTTTGTGGCCGTTACAGTGACGGTGGTGCATTATTTCCTCAACCTCCTCCACGCTATCGCCGCCGAGATACAGCGCGGCCGCATTTCTTTAAAGGGTTTCTACGCGGACTGGGCCAAGCCTACCTTCCAGATACTGCGCTTTATCACCTGGGCTTTCACCCTGGTGGTGGTCTTCCCTTATCTGCCGGGCTCCAGCTCCCCGGCCTTCAGGGGCGTCTCCGTTTTCCTGGGCGTTCTTTTCTCGCTCGGTTCCAGCTCGGCTATAGCCAATGCTGTGGCCGGGATAATGCTTACCTATATGCGCCCTTTCAAAGTAGGGGACAGGGTCAAGATCGCGGAAACTGTGGGGGATATTACAGAAAAAACCCTTCTGGTCACCCGGATCAAGTCTATCAAGAACGTAAATATTACCGTTCCCAATGCCCTCGTTCTGGGCAGCCATATCATAAACTACAGCTCTCTTTCCGAGAAGGAAGGCATCATCTTAAACACCACGGTCACTATCGGTTACGACGCGCCCTGGCCCAAGGTCCATGAGCTCCTGATCTCGGCTGCCGACGCCACGGAAGACGTACTGAAGGACCCCAGGCCTTTCATCCTCCAGACGGCCCTCAACGACTTCAATGTTTCCTATGAGCTTAACGCCTATACCGAAAGGCCGGAGATCATGGCCGGTATCTATTCAAGGCTGCACGCTAATATACAGGATAAGTTCGCGGCCGCCGGGATGGAGATAATGTCCCCGTCCTTTGTCGGCATCCGCGACGCCAATGCCCCGGCCCTTCCCTCCGGGGGACGGCCGGGAGAGAAACCCGCGTTCAAAGTGAACCTGTTCAAAAGCGGGGATTGACCGGCTCCCCTCTTGAAGTTAACCTGATTTATTCCTCCGGCAAGGCCGCTGCGCTGTCCCGCCGCCCCGCCGCGGCGAACGCTAAAATGTAAAGATAGGAGCTGATATGCAAATAGCTATGATCGGTCTCGGTAAAATGGGAATGAACATGGCCCGGCGCCTTCTCCGGGGCGGTCATGAAGTGGCAGTCTATGACCGGGGAGCCGATAAAGTGGCTGAAATAGCCAAAGAGGGGGCGATAGCCGCTTCCTCGCTTAAAGACCTGGCGGACAAACTTAAAGGCCCTCGGGCTTTATGGGTTATGCTCCCCGCCGGAAAGCCGGTAGAAGAAACTATTTCCGAACTCTCAAAACTGCTCTCGCCCGGGGACCTGATAATTGACGGCGGGAACAGTTTTTATAAAGACGATATCCGCAGGGCGGGCGAACTGGGCGCGCTGGGGATCAGCTATATGGATGCGGGCGTCTCAGGCGGCGTCTGGGGCCTGCAGGCCGGCTACTGCCTTATGGTCGGCGGGCCGGAGGCTGAGTTCTCCCGTCTTGAGCCGGTCTTTAAAACACTGGCCCCGGAGGAAGGCTATATGTACAGCGGTGCGCACGGAGCCGGGCACTTTGTGAAAATGGTGCATAACGGCATTGAATACGGCATGATGCAGGCCTATGCGGAGGGTTTTGAAATTATCCGGGCTTCGCCTTATAAGCAGGACCTCGCCAAGGTTTCCCATCTCTGGAACCAGGGCAGCGTGGTTCGCTCCTGGCTGCTGGAGCTGACTGAAGCCGCTTTCAGGGAATCCCCGGACCTGGAGGGGATAAGCGGCTACGTAGAGGATTCTGGCGAGGGCCGCTGGACGGTGCAGCAGGCCGTGGAAAGCGGCGTTTCAGCCCCGGTCATAACCCTGGCCCTGTACCAGCGTTTCCTTTCGCGCCAAAAAGACGCCTTCGGCAATAAAGTCCTGGCCGCGCTCCGAAAACAGTTCGGCGGGCACGCGGTATTTAAAGCCGCCGGCGGCAAGAAATGATAAAAGCCTCCAAGATCTATACCAAGGAGGAACTCTGCCTGATGGACCGGGTCCCCGACCCCTGCGTGATCGTTATTTTCGGAGCGGCGGGAGATCTCGCCCACCGCAAACTCCTGCCCTCAATCCTGGAGCTGCAGGCTACCGGCGCCCTGCCGGGCGAGTACCGGGTTCTCGGCGTGGACAAGACGGCGATGACAGAAGAGCATTTCCGCGGGAATGTCCGTGAATCCCTGGGCTCGGCCGCCGATTCCGCGCAGATAGAGGAATTCCTCGGCCATCTGAGCTATCTTGGCGGCGACGTCTCTTCCCCGGTTTTTTATAAGGACCTTAAAAGCGCGCTCTACCTGCTGGGCAGGAAACACTCCTTAAAAGGCCGGCTTTTTTATCTTGCCACCCCTCCGGCGGCTTATCCGCTTATCATAGAGCAGCTGAGCCAGGCCGGCCTTTCCCGGCCGGAGGCAAAAGAAAGTTCCTGGGTGCGGATAGTGATAGAAAAGCCTTTCGGAACCGGCCTCGGCTCCGCGGTTCGCCTCAACGCCCTGGTCCACACCTGTTTTAACGAGGACCAGATCTACAGGATAGACCATTACCTTGGAAAAGAAACGGTGCAGAATATCCTTATGTTCCGTTTTGCCAATACCCTTTTTGAACCGGCCTGGAACCGGACCCATATAGACCATGTGCAGATCACCAGCGCGGAAACCCTGGGGGTGGAGCACCGGGCCGGCTATTATGACCGGGCCGGGGTGGTGCGGGACATGTTCCAGAACCATCTGATGCAGCTGCTCACCCTTATCGCCATGGAGCCGCCGGTGCGCTTTGAGGCTGATGCCGTGCGCGACAGGAAAATAGACGTGATGAAGGCCGTCAGGCCTTTCAGTAAAAAAGACCTGGAGAGAAACCTGGTATTCGGGCAGTACGGGGAGGGAACTATAGGCGGCAAGCCGGTTCCCGGCTATCTGTCCGAGCCCGGGGTTGATCCGGGTTCGGTAACGCCTACCTTCGCTGCGGTCAAATTGGAAGTGGATAACTGGCGCTGGCAGGGGGTTCCCTTCTATCTCAGGTCAGGCAAGCGGATGGGGGAGCGCTTAACCGAGATAGCGGTTCATTTTAAGCGCGTGCCGGTCTCTATTTTCCATCCTCTCCCGGCCGAGCAGCTCAGCGGCAATGTGCTCCGCTTCCGGGTTCAGCCCGAGGAGGAGATCTCTATAAGCTTTGAAGCCAAGCACCCCGGTCCCAAGCTCTGCATCAGCACCGTCACCATGGATTTTGATTACCGGGATACTTTCGGCACTGCCCCGCCCGAAGCCTACGACCGGCTGCTTCTCGACGCTATGTCCGGGGACCAGACCATCTTCGCGCGCGCCGACGGCGTGGAAGAAGCCTGGGAGATCTTCGACCCTATTATAAAATACGCCGAGTCCGGAACCAATAAACGCATTGCGTCCTATCCCGCCGGCAGCCGCGGCCCCGCCGAAAGCGACGCGCTTATCGGGCGCTACGGGCGGGCCTGGGAATTTTAGAGGCGGTTTTCTTCAATATTCTGCGCGGTAAACATCGAGGATCATCATGAGCGCTAATATTTCTTATAAACTTAAAAATTCCCTGCAGGGGGCGCTTGCCGGGGGGGGAGACCCCGCTACCTCCCCGCTGTATGTTTTCGGTCCTTTCCTTTCGCTCATCGTAGCCGCCGGCGTGGCCAAGGTCACTTTCGGCGCGTCCATCTGGCTGGCGGTCTTTACCGTAGTTTCAGTCTCGGCCATGTACCGGTACGTGATGAAGTGGGTGACCGACGGCAGCGGCGGCAGCGGCTTAAGCGAGGAGGAATTCGGGAGCTGGGCGGTAAAGACCAATGCCGCTATCACCGTAATAGAATACACTCTTACCTTCCTGGTCAGCATCGCCGCGCTGGTCACCTTCCTGGCTGACCGCGTCCCTTCGCTCAAAGACCATATACTCGGTCTCGATACCCGCAGCCTTATCGCCGTCGGCTTTTCAGTGCTGATCGCCCTGGCGGTCAACAGGGGACCCAAGATAGCGGCAAACCTTTTCGGACCGGCTACGGCCCTTATCCTTCTTTTTCTCTGGTTCATGGTAGGCGCGGTTATCTGGCAGGAGGGCTTCCATCTGCCCGACTTCAACCCGCACGCTTTTAACAGCGCGCATCTCAAATTCACTTTCGGGGGCTTCGCCCGGATCCTCGCGCTGATGACCGGCATAGAGATCTTCGCTAATCTGGTGGCTTCCTACGAGGGCAGCGTGTCCCAGCGCAGCCGCAGGGCCTACGGCAGCCTCCTTATAGTGATGGGGACTACCGTGGCTACCATGCTTATTGTGGGCCCGGCAATTCTTAAGCTTTCAAATCCTCTTAATGCCGCCAAGTCAGTGTTCACCCAGACCATGGACGCGCTGCTTCCGATGTGGCTTTCTTATGCCGGAACCTTGATCGGCATAGCCGTCCTGCTTTCGGCCGCGGCGGCCAGCGCCCAGGGCATACAGAACCTGGCCCTGGGACTCCGGGCCAGGCACTATATTCCCTCCCGGTGGGGGAAGAAAAATAAATTCGATGTGCCGTCTTTTCCCGCCTGGGCCCAGGTGTTCATCGTCGTTTTTTGTTTTCTGTTCTTCGGCTCGCATGAAGATACCTACCTCGCGCTTTACGCCGCCGGGGTTTTTGTCCTGCTCTCCATGACGGGCTGGTCGGCTTTTAAAAGGTTTCTCCGCTTTTACTCGCAGGAAAAGAAGGGGGAATACCTGGTGGGTATGGCCGTCACCAGCTTCTCGGCTGTCTGCGCCACTTTCGCCACCTTCATCATTTTCCGGGAGCGGTTTAAAGACGGCGCCTGGACTTATCTGGTAATGGTCCCCGCGCTCTACCTGGGCTTCGATTTTTACCGCCGTCGCCTGGGTGCCCCGCCCGAGTCCATAGACAGCCGTCTTTCCACCGCTCTGAGCGCCCAGCCCCTGATGACCGTCCCCGGCAGCAGGACGAGCTTTAAGATCAAAAGAATACTCGTTCCTCTCAGCGGCAGCCTTGTTTCCGATGTCTCGTTCTACGCCGCGCTGAAAATAGCTTCCAAATTCGGTTCTAAAATAATACCGGCGCATGTAGCAAAAGACGGCGCGGCCGCCGGGCTGCGGGGCGCCGCTTTCCTTAACCAGGTCTGCGCCCAGTGGTCCAGCGACGCTTATTCGCTGGAGCCCCTCCTGGTGCACGGAGAAGTGAAGAAAGAACTGGTCAGCCTCTGCGAAAAAGGCAATTTCGACCTTATCTGCTTGTCTTCCACCAAGTTCAATCCCCTCGCCAAGCTGTCAGGGGATTCTTTTTCCTTCAATATTATTTATGCCACTACCCCTCCTATTATTTTAATGCGGCCCACCGACAACTGGATCTCCCGCTCTACCGGGTTCCAGAATATCCTGGTTCCGCTGGATGGCTCTGAAATAGCCGAGCAGGTCCTGCCTTACGTGCACGCCCTGGCCAGCCAGTATGAATCCAAGATTACCCTGTTAAGCGTGCCTGAGGTGGACGGGGATAAAGCGCTGGCCGAGCGCCTTGGTAAGTACCTGGGCAGTATCCGCGGTCGTTATTTCAGCGACGAGACCGTCGTTGACTGCATAGTTGAAGGCTCCGGCCCCGCAAGAACTATTCTCGGGAATATAAATGAAGGCGGGTACGACCTTGTTGCCATGGTTTCTCACGGGCGCGGGGGAGTGGAGAGGCAGGGTTTTGTAAGGCTCGGGAACGTGACTGAAAGCATCCTCTCCGAATGCGACGTGCCCATGCTGTTCGTCTCCGCGCGTTGAGCGGCTTTATTATCCCTTCCGCGGATGAGGTTTTTAAATGAGCGAGAACATAGTAAGGTATGAGGGCAGCGAGGCGGTGCCCTCGCGCCACGGAAATTACGCAGCGGCAGAAACTTCCTGGCTGGATATCCTGGCGGGTCCCGCTCTTGCGATTCTGCTGGCCTGCTTTATTCTCTGGCTGATCATGAAAGCGCTCAGATGGTTAGACAAGAAGGATGAGTTTCTTGAGGAAGGATTTAACGATGTGCTCGGAGTTAAGAACGGGTGTGTTTCCGGTATCCCTGTGAAATACGAATGGATCCCTGTTTCTACGTCCCGCAACCATAGCCACCCCGCCGAACTGGATTTTGAATTCACGGTTAAAAATCCCGGGGGTCTGCGCCTGGCCATTAATAAAGAAGGCTGGCTGGGTCCGCTCAGCCGGCCCGTAGGTTTTTATCCTCCCGAAGCCGCAATCCAGCCGGCCTGGCTGGAGCCCCTGGGTTTCAAGCTCAGGTGGGCGCCGGCAGAGGCCCTCCCCGCTTTCTCGGATAAACTTAAGTCCTTAGAACCTCTAATAGACGGCAATCTGGAAGAGATCAGGCTCGAGGGCAATATTCTGCATATCAATTTCCTGTCGGAAGTGACGTATGAGCTCCCTGAGGCAAAAAGGCTTATAGACGCCGGCGTTAAAGCAGCCCTGCTTTTTAGGAGTTAAGGTGACACAGAACTTAATTCCGTTTTGCCAGGTTTAGGGCCTGTGCGCTGTTTAGCCAGCCTTCGTCCCAGACTGCCTTCCAAAGCAGTAATAAATTCTTTCCCGCCAAGCGGTCGCCCCGTTGAAGAATGCTTTTTTATCAGATCTATTTCCTCTTTTTTTAAATCCCAACCCGCAATTGGCCCCCGCAAGGCAAGAATTTCGTTCAATCGCGCCGGGCGCGCCAGCAAATCAGCCTGCCCTGAAAGGCGGCTGCGGACGCTGCTCCAGCGATACTCGCAAGGATGCGCTACAAGGCCCGCTCGCACCGGGTTATATTCAATATAGCGGACCGCGGCGCAAAGATAGGCCTCATCCATGATATAGGACGCGAACCGCCCCTGCCACAGACAGCCTTTCCAGCCCTCCCGCGCGTTGATCAAGCGGGTATAGTGCCAGTGCGCCATCCCTATTGCGCGCCCTAAGCCGCCCTCATCCCGCGGTACGGCCACCAGGTGGGAATGATTCTGCATAAGACAATAACTCCAGATTTCAACCCCGCACTTTTCGCACCACTCTTTCATTAGCTGAAGATACAGTTTAAAATCCCCGTCGTTAAAGAAAGTCTTCTGCCGCCTGTTCCCGCGCTGCGTAATATGATGCGGATATCCCGGCGCTACTACCCTGGCTATGCGTGACATAAGCCCTCCTTTCCCCTCTGGCCTTAATAGTATAACAGACGACCCCGACAAGGGTGTGTCGCTCATCTATGAAAAGGGAAGTCAAGAGGATGCACTTCCCCTGGCGGCATTTTTCTGCCGCCTCTGACTTGCTTCCTTCCACCCGCACCAGCATTACAAGCTGATTTTCGTCTGCGCAGCGCATTATTCACGTTTTCGTTTTATTACTCGTTTGTGTGATTTCGTTTTCAGTCATCTATTTTGGCTCTCGTAGAGCAGCGTAATTTGCGATTTAAACGGGGAAGCTGACAACCATTAGATTGGACCTTTAAGGTCAATGAGCGAACGTCATGCTTCCCAACACGAAAACTTTTGCGCGCGCTAGCGTTATCCTGCCTGCTCTGCCTGCGATAAAATGCGCGTCTCGTCGTATGGACGCCTGGTTTTAAGAATGCTAAGGGTTATTGCCGCCAACTTGCGCGAAACGGCGTTCCTTGCTGATTTATCACTGGTTCCCTTCGCTCGCAATTCATCATAGTGCGCCCGCAATTCATTTTCGCCTGTTAATACGCTTTTAGCCGCCATCTTAAAAACACACTTCAATGTCCGGTTTCCCCAGCCTCGCCTACTTCCATAAACATGACCGCCACTTTCCATCCGATGCCTTACAAGGCCGCAGTAACTCCAAAATTTGTGCTTATCCTTGAATCGTTGCGCCGATATCACCTGCGCTAT